>NZ_JAQIFT010000076.1:0-15576 GCF_027857615.1 Holtiella tumoricola | reverse complement strand
TGATTGCAGTATTTGTTTTTGAGAGTATAAAAGAATTAAATACTCAAATATTTTTGGTGGCGATGCGACTAGGGGACACACCCGTTCCCATACCGAACACGTAGGTTAAGACCTAGTCGGCCGATGGTACTTGTCTGGAGACGGACCGGGAGAGTAGGTGGCTGCCAAATTTTCAATATGCCCGAGTGGCGGAACTGGCAGACGCACAGGACTTAAAATCCTGCGAGCTAACCCTCGTACCGGTTCGATTCCGGTCTCGGGCATCAAAGCTTATACCTAACATATACGCAAGGTATAAGCTTTTTTTATGTAATCTTATTACGAGATTAAACTCTGGGGCTAGAGTAATCTTATTAACACACGAAAAAGAGGATTTGAATTAAATTCAAATCCTCTTTTTCGTTATATAAAATAAAAATTATTGTAATAAGCTAATTTCATATTATAAGGTAGACATCTCAGTAAGATGCTTCCAATAGCGAGTTGGAACAAAATTTTTCTGTAACCTTGGATTTGCTCTTTCAGGAATTGTAACACTATCATAAAATGCTTTAAAAAGAAGTTCGAAATTATCATTAATTTGATAAGAACCGAGTAAGGTATTTTCTTGTTCAGTTAAAGTTTTTAGGTAAGAACTAGATTGATCATAGATAAGTGCAGTTTTTCTTTTTAAATCATGAATGATAAAGTTCTGATCGGAAAATCTAGAAGTAAAATGTTGTTCAAGTAAAGGAAGAATATGATGGTCAGGTTCTATTTGAGCATAAAAACATAATGGGCCTATTTCAGAGAATCTTACAAATCCAGTGAAGCGATGACATTCATGAGAGACTTTACGTACAAGGTTGTCTACAGAAACAATAATATCATTATGTTTAGCTAAATTGATACTTGTACCATATTGGTAACACAGCTTTAAATATTTTAATGCTAGAAGGTCACAATTATCCCATTCACTTAAGTAGAGATAGTAAATATTTTTGAGTACAGAATAGGAAAGTTTAGTTTGAATACTAGAGTAAACCCGTTCAAACTTATCAAGTTCTGTAGTAATGGAAATAGGCTCAAATAATAAATTAGGGGTATAGAGTTGTGTACGTGTAATATGCAATGAATCTTTTTCTGAGTAGGTATAAAAAAAGCAAGTTAAGAGACCTTCAAAACTTCCATCGTATATAAATTCTTTCATTCTAAGCTCCTTCATAAAAATATAAAATTAAAGTTCTCCTGTTAATGCACTTGGCAAATCATCTAAAAGCAATAAATGAGATGTAGGATTTATTGAATCAAATAAACTTAATTGTTGATGAGGCTGTTCTATTAGATTTAAATCTAGTTCAGGTTTCATAGCTCTACGAATTTTATCATCATCATAAGTAACATTTCCATTATATTTACCGCTACATAAAATAAAGTATTGGGCACGTTTCAATGTTATACGTAGCTTTTTTAAATCTTCAAATGATAATGGTCCTAATCTACGGCTACTCATAATTTTTTTTGCACCTGTAATTCCTATACCAGGGACACGAATAAGCATTTCAAAAGGGGCAGTATTTATTTCTATAGGAAATTCATTCATATGTCTAAGAGCCCAAGAAGTTTTTGGATCAAAGTTAATATCAAAATTAGGATTTGAGAGATCTAAAAGTTCATCAACTTTAAACCCATAAAAACGCAATAGCCAATCTCCTTGATAGAGACGATGTTCGCGCATGACAGGGGGCGATTTAATAATAGGGAGAAGGCTTCCTTTATTTACAGGTACATAAGCAGAATAATACACTCTTTTTAGGTCATATTTGTTATAAAGCCCTTCACTAAGTTGCATGATTTTGAGATCGCTTTCAGGAGAAGCCCCTACTATAAGTTGAGTACTCTGCCCACCTGGAACAAAAAGGGGAGAATGCTTAAAATGCCTTCTATTTTCTTTATTCTCAATAATATTATTTTGGATCATATTCATTGGTTTAAGAATATCATGAGCGGCTTTATTAGGAGCCAAAAGCTTTAGAGATTGTGAAGAAGGTAGTTCAATATTAATACTCATACGATCAGCATAAAGTCCACATTGCCTTATAAGTGATTCATCAGCACCAGGGATAGCTTTAACATGAATGTAGCCTCTAAATTGATAGTCTTCACGTAATTTACGAAGTACATTAGTTAATAGTTCCATCGTATGATTAGGGTTTTGTATAATAGCAGAACTTAAGAAAAGTCCTTCAATATAATTACGTCGATAAAAGTTAATAGTTAACTCAACAACTTCATCTACAGTAAAAGCAGCTCGTGGGATATCATTAGATTGTCTGTTAATACAGTAGGCACAATCATAGATGCAATAATTAGTAAGCAAAATTTTAAGTAATGATATGCATCTTCCATCAGGAGTAAAGGAATGACAAATGCCACTAGAGCTACTTGAACCTAGATCACCCTTTTGGGCTTTCCTATTAGAACCAGAGGAAGAGCAGGAAACATCATATTTTGCTGCATCAGATAGAATTTCTAATTTTGTTTTTATATCCATATTAATCACCTAAATATATTATACAGAACAAATGTTCGCATGTATAGACATAATAAATAAAATAGAAAATATAATTAAAGTTTTTAAAGAGAAAACCTTTACATAAGTCAAATCACATGTTAAAATATCTAAGTAATAAAGATTTGTATCCATAGCTCAGCTGGATAGAGCAACGCCCTTCTAAGGCGTGGGTCCGGGGTTCGAATCCCTGTGGATACGTATAAAAGGCTTACAAGCATTAGCTTGTAAGCCTTTTTTGTATTTAAATAAAAACTAGATTATATAGTGTAATTTTATTATAAAAATATATATTATTTAGAAATATACATTGACAGATGAGGTATATAAGAATAATATATAAGAGAAATATTCAGAATAAATTTTTATTATTTGAAATAGCATGAAGGAGGATAAAATGTCTATTGCATCTGATCTTATAAGGGGACATACGGAAACGATTATACTAGCGCACCTTTTTGAAAAAGATAGCTATGGTTATGAAATTAATAAAGCTATACAAGAAAAAACGAATCAAACATATGAGTTGAAGGAAGCAACTTTATATTCAGCATTTAGAAGACTAGAGTCTGGCGGATTTATTAATTCATATTGGGGGGACCAAACAACAGGCGCACGACGCAGATACTACAAGATTACACACCTGGGGAAGGCACTATTTGAACAAAATTTAGCTGAATGGGAAGAAGCTAAAAGATTAATAGATCAATTAGTAAAGGTGGGAGATTTAAATGAATAGAAAATTAAAAGATTATATTGACCAGCTTTTTGCACAAGTATCAGACTCAACGTATGCAAGAGAATTAAAAGAGGAAATGTTAATTAATTTAAATGATCGATATGAAGATTTACTTATTGAAGGGAAGAGTAAAGAAGAAGCATTTATTATTGTAACTTCAAGCATTGGGGATATTAGAGAACTTTTAAGTGGATTAGATGAGACAGCAGTCATTATTACAACTAAGGATATTGAAAAGCGCCGTAAAGAAAGTGCACTTATAAGGAGTATAGCCATAATGCTATATATTATTAGTCCAGCTATGTTAATTGCATTATCTATTTTTAATATGCCTGTATTAGGTGTTGTTGTATTACTAATAATAGTAGCAGGAGCAACAGGCTTATTAGTATATGATAATGTAAGTAAGCCAGAGAACTTAAAAGATGAATATGCAGAAAGTAAAAGAAAAGAAAGTTTAACAGCTGAACAAAGGAAAAAAGAAAATATTAAAGAAGCGATTCAAGCAATTTTTTGGTTATTAGTAGTAGGCATATATCTTCTTATGAGCTTTATGCTAGATATATGGGCATATTCATGGGTCATCTTCATTATTGCAGCAGCTATTAATAAAGTCATAGACTTATTATTTGAGCTAAAGGAGTAAGAAGATGAATAAAAAAACACTTGTTAGTATACAAATTGCAGTATGGAGCTGTATTATTATCTTTTTATTAAGCGTATTTATCTTTGCGTTATATAGAGAATTTAATCATGAAGAAATGGCTAGTTTTACAAGTGGTAGTACTATAGAGTATAGTGAATCAGTAAGTGATATAAAAGATATTACAGTAAGATTAGTAAGTGAGGATATACAGTTTGTCACAAGTGAAGGAAAAGAGTTGAAGATAGTACAAAATGCCTCGTATAACTTAAAAGAGTCTGATAAGTTAGAGGTTAATAGAACAGGTAATAATATTAGTATACAAAAGCCTAATGTAAATCATGTATTCAATATGTTTAGTAGTTTTAATAGAAGAGAGAGTATAGTTATTTATATTCCTTTAGAATATGAAAATGAATTAAGAGTTAAAACTGTATCAGGCACAATTTGTTTAGATGGAATAAATCTTTCACAAATAGAGTGTGGTTCCACTTCAGGGGATATTGAAATGAATTTAATGGATATAGAAAATGAAGTAATTTTAGAAACAGTTAGTGGCGATATTAAATTAGATGAGGTAAAGAGTAATAAAATTGACATCAATACAACAAGTGGAGGAATCAAATTAAGAGATAATAAAGTAAAATTTATAGATGCTTCTACAACTAGTGGAGATGTAAAATTTCAAGGGTTGGGAAATTATTTTAAGATTAATACAATAAGTGGTAAAGTAGAGATAGAATTAGAGGAGATGTTTGAGGAGATTACAAGTTCTAGTGTATCAGGAGATATCAGAATAAAAATCCCAGAAAATGATGGATTTAGATTAAAGTACTCTACAACAAGTGGAGAACTTAAAAGTGACTTTAATCTAGATGCTGGAGAGTATAAAACAGGCTCATCAAAAATAACACTTAGAACTACATCTGGAGATATAGATATAGAAAAGAAATAAATAGTAATTATAACAATAAGGTTATGAACCTATACAGGTTCATAACCTTATTGCATAAAATTAGGAAGCTTTTCAACAATCTCTAAGTTAGGGGAAGTTCTTAAATCACATTTATAATTTTCACGGGTCCTAGTTTGTAGATTATAAATAACCCTTAATAATGGTCTGCATAAGTCATCAGCAAAGTTTTGTTCTACAAGTGCAACGCAATTATTATTTAACCTTACAGTACAGCCAACAGGATAAGATGCAACAATATGTTCTAAGGTGCCGATAACAGATTCATTTAGTTCCTCTTGCTTAAGTATAGATAAAGCACGACTTATAGGGAAGCCTGTACGATAGGGTCTAGTAGATACAAGGGCATCAAATACGTCAGCTACAGCTACTAGTTTAGCACCTACATATAAATCTTTACCTTTTTGTAAAGGATAGCCTCTTCCATCCTCGCGTTCATGATGGCATAAAATAATAACTTTAGAAATAGGGCTTAAATAAGCATCATTTTTTATAATATCGTATCCTAGTTGAGGATGGCTTTGCATAACTTTTAGTTCATCAGGCGTAAGTTTACCTGGTTTATTTAAGATATCCTTAGGAATGATTATTTTACCAATATCATGTAATAAGGCGCCGGTAACTATTTTATTAATATCATCTTGATTAAAGCCCATTTTTTTTGCTAAAGCACAGGCAATGATGGAGACATTGACACAATGAGAATAGGTATAATCGTCATTATGTTGTAGATCAAGGATATCTAAAATAACATCTTTGTGAGAGAGTTCATTCATAATAGAAGAAGTGATAGGGGCAATATCATTTAAATTGATAGTCATTAATTTTTCTATCTTTCTAAACTGACTATCTAGATGCTGATTAAGGCGCATTCTAACATTATGAGGGATAACTTCATTTGGAATAATACCTTTAGAAATTTCATCATCAATATATATTTGATAGATATAACGTTCTAATAGGCGATTTTTATATGCTAGCTTAAATCTTGATTGAGAACGTAGTAATATGCCACCTTCACTGGTAACAATGTCTTGTCCTATAATCTCGCCACCTTTAAGTGTTTCAATATTAACTAATCTCATAAGTCAATTTTCCTAATAGGAATATCCTCCCTCCAAGCTTTATGTTATAACGGTTGTATAAATAGATTATATATTAAAAACGTAGCTTTGTGTACAAATATGTACATATTAATATAAAAAGCGACAAAACCTATATGGAGTATCTAAAAGGTATATTGAATTAGACTTGAAAAGAGAATATGATATAAATAAGGATTAGTAAATACTAAAATAAAGAGGAAACTATGAATACGAAATTAGACTACTATAAAGTATTTTGTAAAGTAGCAGAATGTAAAAGCTTTTCAGGCGCAGCTAAAAAGCTTTATATGACTCAACCAGCAGTTAGTCAAACAATAATGCAACTAGAAAAAGAACTAGATATTTGCTTATTCAGAAGAGGTGCAAGAGGTGTAGTATTAACGAATGAGGGAAGTACACTATATGAGTATATACATACTGCATTAAACCTTATAGATGTTGGAGAACAAAAAATCAAAGAATCTTTAGATTTAGTTGTAGGAGAACTAAAGATAGGTGTAGGAGACACAATTTCAAGATTTTTCTTACTACCCTATTTAGAAAAATTTCATGAGCAATATCCAAATATTAAGTTGAAAATTATTAATAGAACTACAATCGAGCAATGTGAATTATTAAAGGTAGGCGAAATTGACTTGGCAGTATGTAACCTTCCGATAGAAGATACTGCACTAGAAGTACGAGAGTATTTTTATATACATGATATATTTGTAGGAGGAGAAGCTTATAAAAAATTAAGTAAGAATCCTATAGCATTAGAAGAACTTTCAAAGTTACCCTTAATATTTTTAGAGAATAAATCTAATTCTAGACAATATGTAGAGAAACATATGGAAAAAGAAGGAGTAAGGCTCAATCCAGAAATTGAACTAGGTTCACATGACTTATTATTAGAATTTGCAAGGATTAATCTAGGTATATCTTGTGTAATTAAAGAATTCTCTAAGGAGTATTTAGAGCAAAAAGGAATTTATGAAATAAGATTAATGAATCCTATTCCTAGAAGAAGTATAGGATGTTGTTTTTTAAAAACAGTGCCATTATCACCTGCATCTTCAGAATTTCTAAAGATATTGGAAACGGGTTTAGAAAAATAAAATAAGTATTTACATAAGTCAATAGCTATAGTATAATACTTATGAAATAGCGATGGCCCAGTGGTACAGTTGGTTAGCACGCCGCCCTGTCACGGCGGAGGTCGAGGGTTCGAGTCCCTTCTGGGTCGCTTATATGCCCAAGTGGCGGAACTGGCAGACGCACAGGACTTAAAATCCTGCGAGCTTACCCTCGTACCGGTTCGATTCCGGTCTTGGGCATAAAAAAACTACAACTTATGTTGTAGTTTTTTATTTTTTAATAATCTCTTAAAAAACCTCAAAAAAACTTAAGTTTTTTTAAAAAAAGGCTTTACATATGACAAATATGGTGTTATTATAAGAGAGTAATTGACATAACAAATTTGGAGAGGTGTCCGAGCGGTTTAAGGAGCTGGTCTTGAAAACCAGTGACTCCGAAAGGGGCCGTGGGTTCGAATCCCACCCTCTCCGCTTCAAAGCGTACGGCGTAAGCTGTACGCTTTTTTGTTATATAAACTAGCTTGTTGATTATATGTTGATCTATGAATAATAGTGTAGAAGAGAAAAAGATATAGAAAAAGCGACTTAGATTTCTAAGTCGCTTTTATTTATTAAAACATAATTTTAGATAATGGAATACCTATAATAATTACAGTAGCAAGCATGAGAATACTCATGATAGTAGTATATTTATAAATATCTTTTGTGTCTAACCATTCTTTGTTACCATGCATAATAGCAGCAAATGGTGAAGCAGCTGGTGTAATTGCTCCGAATAGAACCATAAAGATAAATATTGAAACGATAGGTTCTGTAGCAACTCCCATAGTTTGAGTAAAAGCTGAAATAATAGGAAGGAAGATAATTCCTACAACAACACTATTACAGAAGTTAGTAAGTACTAAACCTAGTACAAGAATAAGTACGATAAAAGTAAATTCTCCTGTTCCTTCAAACACTGGTGCTAATAGGTTTTTTAAGAATGGTGTTACGCCTGTACCTTCAGAGGTTAAAGCATTACCGATAGTAAGTGCAGCACCTATTAAGAAGATAGTACTCCATTGAATATGGTGACTACTAATATTTTGATAATCAGCTAAGAATTTACCATCAATTTTAATTGCACATAATATACAAACCATGACTAATGCAAATCCAAATTTATTATCGTTGAAGAATGCTCTAATTGGTAAATCTGCAGGTAAAATACCTGGAAGTATCATAAATAAGATATATACAATAAAAGTTGTAGCAATGATTTTATGTTTTACATTTAATGGTGGAAGAGGATTTTTGTTAAACATCTCCACACTTACATCTTTGAGTAAAGATATGTCTGGCTTAAGGACAAACTTCATTAATACTATAAGAAGTCCAATAGATAATAAAGATAAAGGTATAGTTAAACCAATAAATGAAGCGAAGCTAATTTCTATACCAGTAAGTGAGGTATAGTTATTAAGAAGGATTACAGGACCATCTTTAAATGGTGCTGTACCAAATCCCATTAAGGCTACAACAACTACTGAGATAAGCATTAATGTAGGATATTTATCTTTTGGTTTATAGCCTAGTTCTTTAAAAATACCATATAGAATTGGCCAGAAAAGGAAGATTGGTGTGAACGCAGATGAAGTTGCTGCTAATGCAAAAACTCCTAGTAAAACCATAAAAGAGAACATCCAAGGTTTTCCATTGATTACTTTACGTGTTAAGAACCATCTACCAATATAATTTGTAAGTCCTGATTGTACAACAGCTCCGATAAGAACCATCATAAAGAAGAGCTGAACAACTGTTGAATCACCTAAAAAATTCATTAAGACTTGATTCATAGGGGCAAAACTGCTACATCCTAGTAAGAATATTCCTAGTAAACTAGGCCAAATAGAATCAACAAATGTCCAAAGATAAATTACCCCAATAAATATACCTATTATTTCCATTCCTAATGGAGTGATAGGTTCAGGAGCTGGTATAAATCTAAATAAGATCATAAGTGATATACCTATTAAAGTATTAATAAGATAGCTGTAATTAGCACGTTTTTCGCTGCTATTCATAAGTGGAATCTCCTTCTTGCTCATATTTTTAGTTTAAATTTAAGTTTACTATCAAGTATGTTAAAATTATAACATACTTGATAGTGTGAAAAAAATAACGTATGTTACTTAATATAAAAAAATCATAAAGTATGTTAAACTTTTCATTCTATAAATACGTTAAATTAAAAATATAAAATAGGTTTAATTAAATAAAAAGAGTAGAAAATATTATATCTATAATATTTTCTACTCTTTTTATTTAATATGTGAGCATTTTCTTTTCATGAATATAATCTTCTAAGAGACTACGATCTCTAATAATAATACTATGTCCATCTTTTTCTATAGCACCCTCTTGTTTAAGAGAGCGCATAATGCGTGAAACGGTTACAGTGTGTACTCCTAAATATTTGGCAAGTTCTACATAATTAAAATGTTTATCAACTATATTACGTCCATGTGAAGGGCGGCTAAAATCTAGAAGTGTTTTACATAATCGACTTGGCGTACTAGATTCTTGCATAAAGTGAAAATGATTTAATACATCTGAAAAATAATTTGCAAATAATGACATTATATAACGATTTAAAGTAGGATTATCACTTAAAAGTTGATAAAAGTTAGAATATGGGATTTCGTAAAGCCTACAGTCGGTTTTAGCGTACATATAAAATGCACTTGTATTAGCATCAGGGGGAAGCGTTAAATATGCAGGGGTAAAGTTAATAATGCTACCAGCAGCAAAATAATGATAGATTTTTTCTTCGCCTGATTTAGTAATACTTAGTAAAGCGCAAAGACCATCTTCTAGACAATAAACGTAATCACTAGCAAAGTCTAAGTTATACAGGCACTCACCTTTTTTAGCAATTCTAAATTTACCAGCCTTACAGAATTCATCAAAATAAGTAGTATCAGTAGGTGTCAAGATGCATTCCTCCTAATAAGTATATAATAAGATATCTCGTTAAATAGATACTTTGAATTTGTAATTAAAATATATGATTTTATTAGCTAATTATAGCATATGAAAAAATAAATAGATATAGATAAATTGTAAAAGCCATGCCCGTATAATAGATTAGGATAACAAGAGAAATTATAAATATACTTAAATTTTATAAAACGTAACCTGGGTTATTTTTATAAAATTTAGAGAATGTTATACTAGTGTAGTAATAAGCGATAAAAAAATTTGAAGTTAATTGTTAAAAATTTATCTATAAAGTAATGAAATTATGGGAGGGAACTGTTGTGGCATTATATGACGTAATTATTATAGGTGCAGGACCAGCTGGTATGACAGCAGCAATTTACGCAGCAAGAGCAAATATGAGTGTATTATTATTAGAAAAGCTTGCTCCAGGTGGACAAATTATCAACACTCACGAAATTCAAAATTACACAGGTGTAGGAACAATTAATGGTGCAGAACTTGCATATAAAATGTTCGAACATACACAAGAATTAAGCGTAGCATTTGACTATGGAACAGTAAAAGAAATCAAAGAAGAAGGCAACGTAAAAATTATTACTTGCGAGGAAGAAGATAAAATCTTTGAAGCTAAGAGTGTAGTTATTGCAACAGGAACTATCCCAAGAAGATTAGGGGTAGAAAATGAAGATCGCTATGCAGGTGAAAATATTAGCTGGTGTGCTATTTGTGATGGTGCATACTACAGAGGTAAAGATGTAGTAGTAATCGGAGGAGGAAACTCAGCCGTAGAAGAAGCTGTTTATTTAGCAAGTCTTGCGAATTCAGTAAAAGTAGTTACTTTATTTGACTTAACAGCAGATCCAATCACATGTGATGAATTAAGAGAAAAAGATAATGTTACAATTTATGAGTATCATAACATTGAAGGCTTCACAGGTGATGAAAAATTAAAAGGCGTACGCATTAAATCAACAAAAACAGATGAAGAACTAGAATTACTTTGTGATGGCGTATTTGAATATATTGGACTTAAACCATCAACAGATGCATTTAAGTCATTAGGAATTTTAAATGAACAAGGTTATGTTATGGTAAATAGCCAAATGGAAACAAACGTACCAGGTATCTACGGTGCAGGAGATGTAGTAACAAAAGAACTTAGACAAGTTGTTACTGCTTGTGCAGATGGCGCGATTGCAGCTCAAGTAGCATCAAAATATGTAAAAACAATTTAAGCAGGACATAATAGATAAATAACATTTCCAAAGGAGAAAATAAAATGATTAAAGAAATTACAAGTTTTGAAGAATTTAATGAGTTATCAAAATCAGGAAAAGTATTAGTAGATGTTTACTCAAAAACATGTGGACCATGTAAAATGTTAGGATTCGTATTAGCAGATTTAGAAAAAGATCTTCCAGACTCAGTAATCTTAAAAGTAGATTTTGATCAAAATAAAGAAGTTGTAGAAAAATATGACGTAGCATCATACCCAACTATCCTTGTATTACAAGATGGTGAAGAAGTAAATCGTTTAAAAGGTTTACAACAAAAACCAGCTTTAAAACAATTATTAGAAGCTTAATATAGAAAATTAATAACTATTTAAAGGGAGGAAAGAACATGTCAGTACAATTAAAAAATACAGAACATCTTATTACATTACAACATAGATCTGAGCAAGAAATGTTAGAAGCATTTAAAAATGGTAATCACACAGTAGAAAATCCATATGTCAAATTAAATCCTTATATTGTATGTCCTCTTACAGCAGTAATTATGTTTGATACTGAAGAAGAAGTTGAAGTAACACTTACAATTAAAGGTAAAGAAGAAGCAGGAAATATTACACATACTTTCCCAAAAGCTAAAGAACATAGACTTCCTGTATTTGGCTTATATGGAGATTATGAAAATACTGTAGAAATCAAACTATCAAATGGTGTAGAATCAGAAGTTAAAATTCAAACAGCTCCAATCCAAGATAACATTGGTAGATGCACATATATCAATACAACAAGTGAATATATGCAAGATAATATCATGTTCACAACTCCTGCAGGTTTAGACTATGCAGCAGGTTATGATTACAATGGTGATTGCCGTTGGTACATGACAGAACCTTTTATTTTTGATATGAAACGTCTTAAAAATGGTAATGTTTTAATCGGTTCAAATCGTTTCATTGCACAACCATACTATATGGTAGGTATCTGTGAAATGGCTCTTTGTGGTAAAATCTACAAAGAATTCCGCGTTCCAGGTGGATATCACCATGATCAATTTGAAATGGAAGATGGTAACCTTCTTATTCTTACACAAGAACCAGGTGCTGCAACAGCAGAAGATATGTGTGTACTTGTAGATCGTAATACAGGTGAAATCCTTAAAAAATGGGATTACAAAAAAGTTCTTCCACAAAATGTTGGTAAATCAGGTAGCTGGTCAGATCATGATTGGTTCCATAACAATGCCGTTTGGTATGATAAGAGAACAAACTCTCTTACATTATCAGGTAGACATCAAGATATCGTAATCAATTTAGATTATGAAACAGGTGATCTTAACTGGATTATTGGTGACCCAGAAGGCTGGCCACAAGAAATGGTAGATAAATACTTCTTCAAACCAGTAGAAGGTAAAGAATTTGACTGGCAATATGAACAACATGCATGTGTTGTATTACCAGATGGTGATGTTATGATGTTTGATAACGGTCACTGGGGATCAAAAGATCCAGAAAAATATCTTTTATCAAAAGATAGCTATTCACGTGGCGTAAGATATAGAATTAATACAGAAGATATGACTATTGAACAAATCTGGCAATTTGGTAAAGAAAGAGGAGCACAATTCTTCTCACCATATATCTGTAATGTAGAATACTACAGAGATGGTCATTACCTTGTTCATTCAGGTGGTATTGGTTACTATGATGCAAAACCAACACAAGTGTTACCAGCATTCCTTGATACAAAAGATCCAAAAACAAAACTCCAAACAATTACTGTAGAAGTTGAAGATGATGTACTTAAATATGAAATGCATACTACAGCTAACTACTACAGAGCTGAAAAATTAAAATTCTACCATGAAGGTCAAAACCTTGTAATGGGTAAAGGTGAATTACTTGGTAAACTTGCTGTAACAGAAGAATTCTTAACAGAAGTACCAGCTGAAGATACAGGTTTACTTATGCCAGAGAAAAACGAAGCTAAATTCATTAATGAAGAAGATCGTATCATTATGGATGCTAAGTTTGAAAGAGGTCAACTTGTAATGATCCAACTTGAAAGCGTAGTAGATGATTCAGTTCATAGATACTTCGTACCAACTACAAAACATACATTCTTAGCAATGTGTGCAGGAACATTCCAAGAATCAGATGACCGTGTTGTTAAATTCAATGTTAACAAAGAAGGTCTTAAAGGAACATTTAATGTTACTGTAACAATTGATGATAAAAAATATCAAACAGGCGTTGTAGTGACTATCTAATAAAGAATAAAAAAGTACGAGTTTACTAAGTAGACTCGTACTTTTTTGTCTATTGTAAAAATGTGACGAAATAAAAAGTAAATACTACTATAGTTTTGTGTTTTATGGTAATATAAAAGATATATTAACTAGAATAAGCACAAAGGGGGCACGAGCAGTGGAAGGCTATAATAGTAATAAAGTGATAGAACAACAACTTAGACAGCTAGGTGTAAAAGAAGGGGACATTTTATTAGTACATGCTTCGTTAAAGTCTTTAGGACAGCCAAGGGTAAAAGCTGAAATGGTTATTAAAGGAATAGAAACAGTATTAGGTGAAAAAGGTACTTTACTGATGCCAACTTTAACATATAAGCAAGTGGATGGATATAAGAACGATACGTTTAGCGTTAAAGATACTGAATCTGAAGTAGGAATACTTAGTGAATGCTTTAGAAGGATGCCTGGTGTAGTAAGAAGTTTACATCCAACACATTCTGTTTGTGCAAGAGGGAGATTTGCAAATGAGTTAGTAGCTACTCATTATATGGATAATACACCTTGTGGCCCTAATTCCCCTTATAGACTCTTAAAAGAGATGGGTGGACATATTTTAATTATAGGATGTGGATTAGAAAAAAATACGTCTATGCATGGAGTTGAAGAGCTAGTTCAACCTGAATATTTATTTGGGGATATAATTGAATATAAACTTTATAATGGTAATAGAGAAAAAAGTTTTAAAAAGTATAAAACTCATAATTTCCAAGGTATTACACAAAGATACGATAGACTAAAAGATATATTAGAAGAAGAAAAAGATATAAAAGAAATAACTATTTTAGATGCACAATGTTATTTAATCAATGCAAGGACAATGTGGAAAAAAGCATATGATACTATGCAAAAAAATAGATACTATTTTGTAGACCAATTATAATAAAAGTACATAATTTAATTTCCTAAAGGTATTTTAGCTTTTAGGAAATTTTTGTTATTTATATAGCTTGCTTGCATATGATATACAAGTTAAGGGAAAGAAGGTTATAAAAGGAGGTTGCTAAGTGGAGTGGTTTATAAAAATGTTAAGTACATATGAAGGCATAATAGGAAATATAGGTTTTACTTTTATTATTTTACTCATATCTGAAGTTTTTAGAAAAACTGTAGTTAAAAGAGTAATAAAAAGTAAGGAAGATATAAAGGAACAGTATAATAAAAGAAAGAGTATTAATGGCGTATTTATTTTGCTGGATATTCTTTTAGTAGGTACAATATGGTATAGGTGGTCAACTTATATTGTCACATTTATAGGGGTATTCTCTGCAGGGTTAGCTATAGCGATGAAAGAAGTCATTATTAATATAGTAGGTGGTATCTATATTATATGGGCAAAACCTTTTCAAATAGGTGAAAGAATAGAGATAAATGGATATATAGGTGATGTAGTAGACTTAGGTTTTTTCCAGTTTTCTATGTTAGAAGTAGGAAATAGGGTAGGAGGAGAACAAAGTACAGGAAGAATTGTTCAAGTACCTAATATGCAAATATTCTCTGTACCTATTGAAAACTATGAAAAAGGATTTAAGTACATATGGCACGAGATTAAAGTGGAAGTTAAGAAAGATAGTGATTGGGAAAAAGCAAAGATAATTTTACAAGAGTTATTAGAAGAACTTACAGAAGAGATTACTATAGAAGCAAAGAAGCAGATAGAGCATGCTGGGAAAAAGTATCTTATCTATTATAGTTATTTAACACCTATTGTATATACATCATTTAGTAATGAAAAAGTTATATTAACAGGAAGATTCTTATGTGAACCAAGACAAACTAGAGTTATAGAAAATAATATATGGGAAAAATTCTTGAAAACTATAGAAATAAATGAAGAAAAAATAGAATTAAAGTAGCTTAAAGTAAGGGTTTAAAGATAAATTGAAAAAAATATAGAAATAGGGTTGACTTATGTAAGTTTATAGCATATACTTATGTAAGTCAGTAGGCAACAAGCCACTGACATGAATAA
>NZ_JAQIFT010000075.1:0-6757 GCF_027857615.1 Holtiella tumoricola | reverse complement strand
GTTCATTTTATTTTATTTATCAAGGCTTACTGCCTTTCCTCAGTGGCGCTATGCGCTGCTGACTTGTATTATTATGCACCATATCTTTCTATAAGTCAACACCTTTTTTCATTTTTTCTTTTAAAATTTCAGTTTCACTTTTAAAGTTATAAAAAAGGAATTTTACGCCTATGATTCCTTATAAATGTATTTTGATTTGATATACATTTATTTTCGTGGTACAAAGCTTAGTATGTCCTGCTTTTTGATTATCATACATCACTTTATTATTTTGTTTTATATTTTTCTTCATTCTCTTTCTTGTATATGTTTCTACCATATCTTCTTACTTATTTCTTATACTTATCTAGTACCAGAAAACCTTCATATTTCTATAATTTCAAAATTTCTATCCTTCGCTTAAGTATTCTATATATCAAAAGAACTCATAGATATAAATCTATGAGTTCTAAATCTAAAGGCTTTACCCCTTATTCTTATTTTAGCATTGTCTTAAATACATAAGGTGCTCCTGCCGTTAACCACAATACGATAATGCCATATTTCAACATTGATAAAATAAGGTCACCTTGTGTAATAAATTGAAAAGCTACTGCAATGACAATAGCACCACCTAATCCTATAGCAATTTTAAATAGCTGCTTTTTGAGAGGCGCTTCTGTATGAAAATGAATGTAATTTTGTTCTATATAACATCCTACTACAAATCCCCATAATGCTCCAACTGCTTTAACTAAATCTTTCTCAATAGGTACGATTAAAAAAAGAAATGCCAACACGCCTACTCCTATAACATGCCATCTTGTAAAACCTCTATCTTCATCATAAAGCTTATCTGCCGCTACCACTACAATTAATCCTATAATAATTCCACCTATAACGTCTACTGGCCAATGAACACCTAAGTATATTCTTGATAACCCTGTTAAGATAATCATCGTACATCCTATTCCATATGTGGTCTTATTCTTAAAGATCATCATTGCACTGGTCCAAAAACTTGTAGCTGTTTGTGTATGACCACTAGGGAATGAATAACTTGTAGCCGTCTCTACACGTACTGGACTAACTATACCTTTTTGAAAAGGTCTTGCTGCACGCACTAAGTTCTTGATAACACCATTGACTACACTACTTGTTAGTACAATCCATCCTATGCGCACAGTTTTCTTCTTTTCTACACACCAATATAAAATCCCTATAACAAGTACAAGTGGTAAACTCTCTGCTAAAGCTGTTATTGCCTCCATAATAGAAGTTAAGAAAGGTGTTCTAATTGCTTGTAATCCTTGTAAAATGCTAATTTCCCAATTCATTCTTTTCTCCTTATCTTTTGTTAATCTTAAGGCTTGTTATCCTTTTAATCTTTTAAGATAAATCTTACAGCGAAACTTCTAAAGTATTCAATACCTGGTCCTAAACCTAATGCAACTATAATTGTTCCAATTCCGATTGTAGCACCTAATAAAAAACCTATAACTGCGCAACTTACATCAAGTACAATGCGAATCCATTTATAGGACCAGTTTTTTCGTTTCTCAATAATAAGTGGCAAAATATCATATGGCCCTGCACCTAAGTCAGTTGCAATATAAAGTCCTACTCCAAATGATACAATAACACACCCTATTAATAGAATAATTACATTTCCAATAAAACCGAACTGGTAAGGTAAAAGGCTATTAATCACGCCATTGAAAAACTCAATAAGTGGTCCTACACAAAATAAGCTAATGATTGTTCCTATATTAATAAAACTTCTATCTACCACAAGGATAAATGCAAGAATAACTAAATTAATTATAATCTGTACAATTGCAAAATTATAATTTACTGCATCGCTTACACCTATATTAAATGTAGTATAAGGATCACACCCTAGATCTGCTTTAATAAATAGTGCAATTCCAGATGATAAAATAATAAGTCCTAGTATTAAAATAATAATACGTTTTATATACGAGCGTTCCATATAATCCCCCCTTTTGTATTTGTTGTCAATTTTACTTTTTATCTTTAATCTTAAGTTTTTTTACTTATACTATTCTTATCAAAACGCTTTAGCAGGAAGGATCTTAGCATGCATACTTATTCCACATATGAACTCGAACTCGATACTATACCTTTAGGAGCTTTCTGGTCAACCTTTTCAGAAGAAGCACCTAATCGCTATGAGTATCAATCAATTCTATCTAAATTCCAACACTCTCATTCTTAAGGACTGTTTTACAGTCCTTTTATTTCTGCTATAAAAGTCTATAATGGGTTATTGATATTTATATAGTTATTAAATCATAAAAGTACGCCTATTAGTGTACCAGATAAGCCCATATAAGTCATAGTACTTTTCATACTTTCTATTTATTACTGTATGTATTTTTTATTAATTTAATTTGTCCTTAATTTACCTTATTCTATTTTAAATTTGTCCTATTCTATCATATAATAAATATTATAAATCCAATTTTCAATCAAATAAAAGAATTGAGGTAAAACCATGTTGACTAGACGCCTACTTGTTCTATCTTTAGATGCTGTCTCTACTGAAGATGTAGATATTCTATCTACTCTCCCTAATTTTAAATCCTTACTACACATTGGAAGCTTAATTCGTCAGGTTGAATCCGTATATCCTACACTTACCTACCCTGCACATGCCACAATTATAACAGGCTATAGTCCTATACACCATGGTATCATCAATAACACGCGCTTAGAACCAAATCATCTTAATTCCGATTGGTTTTGGTATCACAAGGCTATTCAAGTTCCTACTCTTTTTGATTTAGCCTATGCAAAAGGTCTAAGTACCTGTTCCATACTTTGGCCTGTAACTGCTAGAGGCCCTATTACATATAATCTACCTGAAATCTTTCCTACTAAAAGCTGGCATCATCAACTTATTATGTCGGGATTCGCTGGCTCACTAACTTATCAGTTAGACCTCCAAAAACGTTTTGGTCATATTAGACAAGGAACAAGTCAACCAGCTCTTGATGATTTTGTACTTTCTTGTATGAAACATACTCTACTCCATTATAAACCTGAAGTTATGTTTGTGCATATGACTGATGTAGATACAACACGTCATTATACAGGTCATGACAGTAATGAAAGTATGCATGCACTTGTTCGTCATGACAAACGTTTAGGTAAAATTATAGCAACACTTAAAGAGGCTAACCTCTATGAAGAGACAACATTCATTATACTTGGTGATCATGCACAACTTCCTGTTCATTCACAAATTAGGCTTAATAAAATTTTAGTAGATGAAGGTCTCATGCAAGTAGATAGTAAAGGTCGAATTACTAAGTATGATGCCATCTCCAAATCCTGTGATGGTTCTTGTTACATCTACTTAAGAGATCATTCCAATAAAACGTGCCTTGAAAAAGTGCAAACCTTACTTACTCGTCTATTAAATGATACTAATAGCCCTATTGAAAGAATTTTTACTAGAGAGGAAGTAATTAAACTGGGTGCTGATTCTTCTTGTAGTTTCATGGTAGAAGCTAAAAAAGGATATTATTTTATTGATACTACTTCTGGTGAATTCATTGAAACTATAGATGTTACTAAAGTAAGATCTGTGCCCCACCACATTCTCTCATCTCATGGTTATCTCCCTACTAAGCCGAATTATACGACATTTCTACTGGCTACAGGACCAGGTATTAAAGAAAATCATATTGTCCAACAAGGTTCCTTACTTAATCATGCCCCAACTTTTGCACACCTTTTAGGATTATCTCTCAAAAATATTGATGGCCATATTGAATGGTCAATTTTAAAAGAAAATGAGGTAAATTTATGAATCATCTAACCAGGCAAGAAAAAAGTTGGATTCTCTATGATTGGGCCAATTCCGCTTACTCCATGACTATTACTTCTACTATCTTACCTATCTATTTTAAGATGGTAGCAAGTAATGGACATATGTCCTCAACAGATTCTACTGCATTATGGGGGTATACTATTTCTCTCTCTACACTGATTGTCTCCTTACTTGCACCTATTCTTGGAACTATTGCAGACTACAAGGGATTCAAAAAGAAATTCTTTACTACATTTTTTAGTATCGGTGTCGTAAGTACAATAGCTCTTGCGTTAGTTCCTGAAAATCAGCCTTTCCTACTTCTTATTCTTTATGGATTCTGTGTACTTGGTTTTGCCGGTGGTAATATCTTCTATGATGCTTTTCTCGTAGATGTTACTACTAATGAACGTATGGATAAGATATCTTCCTATGGTTTTGCAATGGGATATATCGGAAGTACCATTCCTTTTATTATCTGTATTATTATTGTTCTTCTTACTCAGCAAGGCCTATTACCTATTAGCCTTGGTCTTGCATGTAAAATAACCTTTCTTATTACGGCTCTCTGGTGGGGTATCTTTACTTT
The DNA here is from genome assembly GCF_027857615.1 of Holtiella tumoricola. Lineage (NCBI taxonomy): Bacteria > Bacillati > Bacillota > Clostridia > Lachnospirales > Cellulosilyticaceae > Holtiella > Holtiella tumoricola. The sequence goes on along the minus strand of NZ_JAQIFT010000075.1, from coordinate 2,351 downwards.
GCCTCTTCTAAAAAATGTCAAGCAAACCTATTATATTGAACCTGAATCACATCCGATTAGTAGCTCATTTAAACGCCTTTTTAATACCTTCAAAGAAATTAGAAACTATAGAGGGATTTTTATATTCTTAATTGCCTATTTCTTCTATATAGATGGTGTAGATACTATTATTGGTATGTCTACTTCCTATGGAACAGATTTAGGTATTTCAATGACTACCTTACTTATTATTTTACTTCTCACACAATTTGTTGCTTTTCCTTTTACAATTCTCTATGGCAAACTTGCTACTAAGTGGGGTGCTAAAAAGCTTCTCTATATTGGTATTATTACATACATATGTATTTGTTTTTATGGGTATTTTATAAAAACAGCCTTAGACTTTTGGGTTCTTGCTATGGCAGTGGGTTCCGCACAAGGTGGTATTCAGGCCATTTCTAGATCTTATTTTGCTAAATTAGTTCCTAAAGAAAAATCCAATGAATTCTTTGGTTTCTATAATATCTTTGGAAAATTTGCAGCCATAATGGGCCCTTTCTTAGTTGCTCTTGTCACACAACTTACTGGACGTACTAATAATGGTATCATTAGTCTAATTATATTATTTATTATTGGCTTTATTATGCTTATGCGCGTACCAGATATAGAACAATCTCACCAAAAAGAAGATCATTCCTCTGAATTAAATCTTTAATATATTTAGGATGCAGGCTATTTAATCAAAAAATATGCCTGCTATTTTTATAAAATCCTTTAATGTAAAGTTTACTTGACATCATTTCTTACATAGTATATATTAAATGTAAAGTTAACTTTACTTTTATATTGGAGGTGATTCGTTGAACAATAATATTCGTTCTTTACGCGAAACACAAAATTTAACTCAACAAGATTTAGCCGATCAATTAGGCGTCTCTAGACAAACTATTATTTCACTAGAAAACGGAAGATATAATCCATCTATTATGTTAGCATATCGTATTTCTAGAATTTTCAACTTAACTATTGAAGATATTTTCTTATTTGAAGAAGAATAAAAAGGGGGCTTTAATAATGAATTGTAAAACAGCAAAAACTAGAAATTTAATAGGTTATATTATGATTGGTATAGGTGTGCTCGTCGGTGTCTTAGCACACTTTTTCAATAATACAGGTCATGATGTTGCTTATCTTTATGGAATTGCTTGTGGATTAATCTCTGCTAGTCTTGCTATAATGATTATTTCTTTTATTCGTAACAAAAATCCTAAATACCGGGAACAACAAATCATTAACGAACAAGATGAACGTAATCAAATGCTTTCTATGCGTTCAGCATCTATTGCTTTTACTTATTTATATTATGTAGTTGTAATTTGCTTTTTAGTTAATCTATTTATCCCTCTAGCTTTCCATTACATTGCATTATTTTTAATTGTCTCAGCACCTATTGTTCAAATGATAGCTGCACATCACTACGGTAAAAAATATTAATGCTTCTGATAATGATGGTTGAGCATTAATATATGTTGAAGATGAATGCTTTTATTTTAAGTATCAAAAATAGAAAGGGTCACAGTATATATAAGTAATATCTTATATATACTGTGACCCTTTTCTTTAGTATAAATCTAATTATAATTGAGAGCTAATATATAAAATTATTAAACGTTAACGTAAATGTTGTTTTAAAAATAATAATTGTGTATATCTAGGATAAAACACAAAATAGTCCACAGCTATATACTTTTTTAAGTATATCATTGTGGACTATTTTCATATTATACACATATTCTCAAATAAAAAAAGCGCGAGACGGGATTCGAACCCGCGACCCTCTCCTTGGCAAGGAGATGCTCTACCCCTGAGCCACTCACGCATTTAAGTAGTACATTTTGTACTACTTGTATTCAATTATGAGCCACCGGAGGCTCGAACTCCGGACCACTTGATTAAAAGTCAAGTGCTCTACCAACTGAGCTAGTGACCCATATTATTATCATAGTTCCACGACTTGGAACTAAATCGGGGTGACAGGACTCGAACCTGCGGCCTCCTGAACCCAAATCAGGCGCTCTAGCCAAACTGAGCCACACCCCGTTTTAAAGTTGGCAATCATCTACTCTCCCGGGCCGTCTCCAGCCAAGTACCATCGACCGCTTTAGTCTTAACCTACGTGTTCGGTATGGGAACGGGTGTTTCCCTAAAGCGCATCATCACCAACAAATGACCCATAGGAGAATCGAACTCCTGTTACCGCCGTGAAAGGGCGGTGTCTTAACCGCTTGACCAATGGGCCATACTTAAAAGTATGTACTTATACTTTCTTTTTTCAGCTCACCCTATGGGATTCGCTGTTTTTGAAAGTTTAA
>NZ_JAQIFT010000074.1:0-119754 GCF_027857615.1 Holtiella tumoricola | reverse complement strand
ATTGGAGATGGCATTTCTAAAAAAGCTAGACGAAATAGAAAGGAGGCGATTTTAAGTCAGGTTCAAAATGAATCTACTTATATAGCTATAAGAGAAGTACATACTGAAAAAGAATGTAGCATTTGTGGATTGTGTAAGCTTGCGGGTATTCCAAGATCTTCTTATTACAAGTGGTTGAACCGTGGACAGAGTGAAAATGAAAAATTTAATCAAACACTTCTTCCATTAATTAAAGATGCATATGAAGAAAGAGGAGGCATCCTTGGGTATAGGCAGATGACAATAAAACTGAACCGAGAAAATGACTTTCATGTAAACCAAAAACGTATTTATAGACTTATGAATTTGTTAGATCTTAAGTCTGTTTGCAGAAAGAAGAAAAAGAACTATATAAAATCTACGCCACAAATCACAGCTACTAACATACTAAATCGAGAATTTACAGCGACTAACTTTGGTGAAAAATGGCTTACAGATGTGACAGAGATGAAATATGGAGTGGGCAGAAAAGCTTACTTAAGTGCTATTCTAGACCTTGCAGATAAAAGTATTGTTTCTTTTGTAATTGGACACTCCAATAATAATATGCTTGTATTTGAAACATTTGATCTAGCTTATGAACAACACCCAAATGTTGAACCTATTTTTCATAGTGATAGAGGATTTCAGTATACATCAAAAACGTTTAAGAAAAAACTGGATTCTGCAGGAATGACACAGAGTATGTCTAGGGTATCAAGGTGTATAGATAACGGACCGATGGAGGCTTTTTGGGGAATGCTAAAATCAGAAATGTATTACTTGAAGAGTTTTAATACCTACAATGAGCTGGAACAAGCAGTCATTGATTATATAGATTATTACAATAGTGGAAGATACCAAAAACGTCTTAAATGTATGACTCCACTTGAATACAGAGAGTATTTGAATTATAAAACAGCGTAAAAAAACTCCAACCCTACTTATAAGGTTGGAGATAAAATAGTTTTTATTATTTCACCTGTCTACTTGACAGGGGGCACTTCAGATACCCTAAGCTTTTTTTATTGATGTACATGAGTTTGGTTGTGGTTCGTATAGAATAAAAAAGATAAAGTTTAAGAGTGTGACCTCATTTAAGAGGTCTGTCTATCAGTAAATAGTATGTTATAATATACCGTAGAAAATGTATATCTGGGGGGAACTAGATGGAGCTTAATTGGATTAAACAAAGTAATACATTATGTTTAGGAAAAGAAATTGCTTACTATGAAGAAATAGATTCTACAAATACAAGATTGAAAGCATGGGCAAAAGAAGGAGCAATGGAGGGAAGTATAGTTATTGCAGAAGAACAATTACAAGGTAAAGGTCGCTTAGGACGCATATGGGATTCACCTAAAGAAACAGGTATTTGGATGAGCATCTTAGTTAAACCACAAATAGGAATAGAAAAAATACCTCAAATAACTTTATTAGCAGGACTAGCTACCTGTGAAGCGATAAGGAAAACGACAGGCCTTGAGGCAATGATTAAATGGCCTAATGATATTGTGGTCAATAATAAAAAAGTATGTGGTATACTATGTGAGTTAGTAAACACAGGGAAAGACACAGCTGTTATTATAGGAATAGGAATTAATGTAAATAGTAAAAAATTTCCTGATGACTTACCTTATGCAACTTCATTATATTTAGAAGGTAAAGAAGTTTACATGAGAGAGCCTATTATAAGTTGTTTACTTGAACAATTAGAAGGTTATTATATACAATATAAGAAACAACTATCACTACACAATATTATTGAGCAATATAAAGATAAGTGTATTAATATGAATAGAGAAGTTAATATTGTTAGTAGTACTGAAAGCTATAGAGCAACAGTAAAAGATATTGATGTAGAAGGTAGATTGATTGTACAAAAGCAAAATGGAATAGAAGAAACAATTTTAGCAGGTGAAGTCTCTGTTAGAGGACTTTATGGCTATATATAGAAGGAGTTTAAGATGGAAAAACAAATTGTAATTAGTGTATCACCTTATAATCATAAATATTATTTCGAACCAAAGTTTAATGATATTCCAACTGAAATTAAAGAAGAGTTAGCAGAAGCTATTGCAGCTATTGCAGAAAAAGTAAATGCTATTATTTCAGTAGGGTTTAATGAAGACGGCCAGATCTTTATAGACCAAACGGCAGATGAAGAAATCTTTGTAGATGAGATAGGTGCAGCGTTAGAGATAAAAAGACTTCAAAAAGATAAAGCAGAGCTTCTTAAATCATTACAACTTTGGTATATGGTTTACCGCAGTGAACAAGGACAAATCGTAAAAGAAATTGTATTGATGCAAAGTCAAGGCAAAACAACTGAAGATTTATTAGATATAATTGAAGAAAAATATGGTTTAGAAGGAAGAACTTTTGCACAGGCTTTATTAAATTAGGAGGGAATCTATGATTTTAGCGATGGACGTAGGGAATACTAATATTGTACTTGGTATAATGAAAAATGATAAGCTGATTACAAGCTTTCGACTTACTACGCAAATGCCTAGAACGTCAGATGAATTTGGTGTAACGATTACAGGGATGCTACAGCAAAAAGGTATTCAAGTAAATGAGATAAAAGATGTTATCATTGCTTCAGTTGTGCCAGATATCATGTATTCTTTAACTAATAGTATTAAACGTTATTTTAACCTAAAACCTATGATAGTAGGACCAGGATTAAAAACGGGTATTGCTATTCGTACGGATAATCCTAGGGAAATGGGTGCAGATCGTATTGCTAATTGTGTAGCAGCATATGAAAAAATAGGTGGTCCATGTATAGCTATTGATTTTGGAACAGCTACAACCTATGATGTAGTTAATGAAAAGGGAGAGCTTATAGCGGCAATTACATCTCCAGGAATACGTATTTGTGCAGATGCTATGTGGCATAGAGCAGCACAGCTTCCGCCTATAGAAATAAAGAAGACAAAGAGTATATTAGATGCAAAGAATACAATAACAAGTATGCAGACAGGCTTGGTATATGGTTATATCGGACAAGTTGAATATATAGTGAAACAAATAAAAAAAGAATTAAATGATCCAGATATAAAAGTCATTGCAACAGGTGGCTATGCAAGAATTATTCAAGATGGCACTGATGCTATTGATTATTATGATGGTTTATTGACATTAAAAGGACTTAATATAATTTACAAAAAGAATAGATAGGATGATTTTAAGTGAAATTTAAAAATGTAGTAACACCGAATAACGTGTTTTTAGCACCGATGGCGGGTATTACAGATTTGCCTTTTAGGCTCATATGTAAAGAATTTGGTGCGGGAATGGTCTATACTGAAATGGTAAGTGCGAAAGGTTTATTTTATGATAGCGATAGATCTAAGTTACTTTTAAGTGTAGAAAAAGAAGAGCATCCAGTGGGAGCTCAACTCTTTGGAAGCGATCCTAAGATATTAAGCGATATGGCGAAGGTTGTTTGTGAAAGTGATGTAGACTTTATTGATATTAATATGGGATGTCCAGCACCTAAGATTACTAAAAATGGAGAAGGGTCAGCGCTTTTAAAAAGACCAGAGCTTATTGGTGAGATTGTTTATGCTGTTGCAAATGCAATAGATAAACCCCTTACTGTAAAAATAAGAAAAGGTTTTGATGATGAATCTATTAATGCGGTCCAAGTAGCAAAGATTATAGAGCAAGCGGGTGCAAGCGTTTTAACCTTACATGGACGTACAAGGGAACAGTTTTATAGTGGTGTAGCTGATTGGGATATTATTAAAGAAGTAAAAGATGCTATTAATATTCCTCTTGTAGGTAATGGAGATATACGTACTCCAGAAGATGCAAAGCGTATGATGGATGAAACGGGATGTGATGCAGTATTAATAGCACGTGCAGCGCAAGGAAATCCTTGGATTTTTAAACGTACAGTACATTACTTAGAAACAGGAGAGCTACTTCCAGAACCTACTTTAGAAGAACGTATTCCTATTATTTTAAAACATGCTGAAATGTTAACAGCACATAAAGGGGATTTTATTGGAATTCGTGAAATGAGAACCCACCTTACGGCATATGTAAAAGGACTTCATGGGGCTACTGAATTTAGAAGAAGATTAACACAAGTAGAGTCTTTAGATGACATTAAGCATTTATTAAATGAAATGAACGAAGAACTTAAAAAGCGCTAAGAATGTTCTTGTACATGCTCTCATAGAATACATATGAATAGATGTTTTCTAGGGGGAAAATAGATGAGTAAATTTGCATGTATATATTTTATAGAGAATAATATAATATTATCTAAAGATAGGTCTTTTAAAGGAAAGCATCCAAGAATGACTATTGAATCTACATGGTATGAACAAATAGAAAGTTATAATGTAACAATCTATGCACCATATCAGAAGTTAACACAGAAAAATTGGCAATACCTTGAAAATCAACTTTTGTTGAAAAATGTGGAATATGCATATATACAAAATGGAGGTAAACAAAATCAACTATTTGAGGAGATCCATATTATAAGTGGACAAGAAATTTTGCCTTTAACTTCATACTATATATTGAAGTATATAGAAAAGTATAAACTCGTTCCAAAAGATATATTTAATAATAAGGTAGGAATCATTGCCGGTGAATTAGAAGAAACTATTGATCTCATAGGGAATATAATGGATGATATTACAGACTTAACTTTGTTTGCACCACAACCTTTAATCTATAAGGATATTGTTATTGCTTTACATCAAAAGAAACGATTAAAGGTAAGGGTTGTTAAACCTGAAAAGGTGATACTAAGTAAGATGGATATTGTATTTGATTTAAAAGATAGAGGCATCTACGCAACATGGTGCAGTCCCAACGCTATCTATATAGATTATAAGAATAAAGTAGTAAGGTATATGGATCAAATTGGAGGGGCGCTGCCTAGAATATGGTATGATTTTGATATAGTATGGGAGGGTCGGTTAATTAAGCTTTTTGAATTGCAAATGATATTAGCAGTTCAAGGCATAACAGGACGCTCTTTAAGAAAAGAATTTAAACAGCTAAACCTAAGCATTCGAGATGTCTACACTAGGCGCATAAGTTGACATCTAGCTTAGAGTGGGTTATAATTTTAAAATTAATAGTTGAATGCGCTTTAGAAAGGGAGTATTTTAAAATGGCAGAGAAACAAATATTACTCACATATGAGGGGATTAAAGCCTTAGAAAAAGAACTTGAAGAACTCAAGACAGTTGAACGTAATAAAGTCGCTATTGACTTAAAAGAAGCGAGAGCACAAGGTGATTTATCTGAAAATGCTGAGTATGACGCAGCAAAAGATAGACAAGCTGAGATTGAATCTCGTATTGTTGAAATTGAAAAAATGCTCAAAAACGTTGTTGTTATTGACGCTGATGATGAAGAAACGGCTGATAAAGTTAAGCCAGGACATAAAGTAAAATTACAAGACCATACATTTGAAGAAGAAGTAGAATACCTTATTGTAGGTTCTACAGAAGCAGATCCTATAAATGGTAAAATTTCAAACGAATCACCAGTAGGTGCAGCTCTTATTGGGCGCCAAGTTGGAGATGAAATCGTTGTGGAAACAGAATTTGGAACAGATCGTTATACAATTTTAGCTATATCAACTAACTAAAGATTAAGTTGAAGCACGGAGGAGGAAAAATTTTGTCAGAAGTAGAACAAAATGTAGTAGAACAAAATGTAGTAGAACAAAGTATAAATGTAAATGAGCTTATTAAAGTACGTCATGATAAGTTAAAAGATTTACAAGAAAAAGGTAAAGATCCATTCCATATTACAAAGTTTGATGTTGATGCACATAGTCAAGATGTTATCAATAACTTTGATGAAATGGAAGGCAAAGATGTAACAATTGCTGGACGTATTATGGCAAAAAGAGATATGGGTAAAGCGTCATTTATTCATATTCAAGATCAACAAGGTAGAATCCAATCTTATGTTAGAAAGGATGAACTTGGTGAAGAAGATTATGCAGAATTCAAAAAATATGATATCGGTGACCTTGTAGGGATTACTGGACTTGTATTTAGAACACAAAAAGGTGAGATTTCTGTACGTGCACATAAAGTTACGCTTTTAGCAAAGAGTCTTCAAATTCTTCCAGAGAAATATCATGGATTAAAAGATACAGAAGTACGTTATAGACAACGTTACTTAGACCTTATTGTAAATCCAGAAGTAAAAGATGCATTTGTTAAACGTTCTATGATTATCCGTGAAATTCGTAGCTTCCTTGATCAAAAAAGCTTCTTAGAAGTTGAAACACCAGTACTTCACTCAATTGCAGGTGGTGCTGCGGCTAGACCATTTATTACACACCACAATGCATTAGATATTGATATGTACATGCGTATTGCTCTTGAACTTCACTTAAAACGTCTTATCGTTGGTGGATTTGATAGAGTATATGAAATTGGTCGTGTATTCCGTAACGAAGGTATGTCTGTAAGACATAATCCAGAGTTCACACTTCTCGAACTTTACCAAGCATACGCAGATTACGAAGATATTATGAACCTTACAGAAGAACTTATTCGTCACGTATCAAGAGCTGTAAATGGTACAGCTGTTGTAGAATATAATGGCGTTACAATTGACCTTGAAAAACCATTTGCTCGTTTATCAATGGTAGATGCAGTTAAACAATATGCTAATGTTGACTTTAGAGCAATTGCGGATGTAGAAGAAGCACGTAAAGTTGCTAAAGAACATCATATTGCATTTGAAGCACATCATGGTAAAGGTGATATCCTTAACTTATTCTTCGAACATTATGTAGAAGAACACCTTATCCAACCAACATTTATTACAGAACATCCTGTAGAAATTTCTCCACTTTCAAAACGTAAACCTACAGATCCTGAATACACAGAAAGATTTGAGTTATTCATCGTAGGACGTGAGCATGCAAATGCTTTCTCAGAACTTAACGATCCAATTGACCAAAGAGGACGTTTCATGCACCAAGAAGAACTTCGTGCAGCTGGTGATGATGAAGCAACTGAAATGGATGAAGATTTCCTTACAGCACTTGAATATGGTATGCCTCCAACTGGTGGTTTAGGTATTGGTATTGACCGTTTAGTAATGCTCCTTACTGATTCTTACTCAATTAGAGACGTACTCTTATTCCCAACAATGAAACCAATTAATGAATAATCTTAATAAAAAAGATACCCGCATATTAATATGTGGGTATCTTTTTTTTATTTAAGGTATTGTTTGCTTCAATGGAAGAAACAATATAAGGCATAAGGTTAGGTGTATCAGAATAATAGCTTAGTATAAGTATATTAAGTGTATAAGAAGCATCTACGATTAATGGAGAACATAGTATCTTGCCATATAACTTTATAAATTCAGCTTGTGAGCTGATAGAACAAGAAGAGATATAGGTCAATGTCTCATCTAAAATAGTATTTATTCTTGAGGAATCAAGTTTTAATAATATTTGATTTAGAGCAAGGCAGGTATATTTAAGTGCAATATCAAATTCTTTCTGGGTGGCATAAATACTAGCAAGATAGCCATAGATTTCAATCAAATCATCTCCATAGCTAACTTTTTTGTAAATATGAATAAGTGGTAAGACTTTCTCAAAAAGCTTATTAGCTTGTAAGAGGTTTGAACATTCTAAATGAGTATGTATAAGATGTAGATTAATCTTGATTTCTTCTTCTAGGGCTAAATCATGCTGTTTTAATAAAGAATCATACAAGGAAATAGCTTCTTTAGGTCTGTTAAGCTTACGAAGGCAATGCGCTTTTATAAATTTTAATTCTGTTGTTAAAGTAAAATGCTCCCGATAGATGCTTATTAAATCTAAGGCTTCTGCATATTTAAGGAGTTTATAATAAGAATGAATAGTATAGTTATAAACTTGTTCAGTATAACAGGAGGAACAATGAGGCTGATAATGTAAGAAGAGATATGAGTAATCCAGAACGTCTTTAAACTGATTTAAATAATAGTGACAATGCATAAGATGATAAGTTATATCGATGTATTTAGGATCCGCATCTTTTTGGTTAATACATTCTAAGCTAACTAGAAAATAAGTTAAAGCCTCTCTATAAAGGTGTTGTGATTCAAAAAAAGTACCTGCAATTTCAAAAAGAATTGTACGTTCTTGATTAAGATTATATTTTTCTAATAGGAGAGACATTTGAAAGAAATCGTTATTATGTAAAAAAGTTTTAATTAACTCAGGATGTGATATAAGATTAGAAATAAAAGTTGATGCGATAGATTGTGCCTGTATAGTAGGAGATTCTAGTAAATATTCTAGAGTGGTATTGAATGGTAATCCTTTAGCTTTACAAAGCTCCCTCATATTTTCAAATAATACTTGGGCAGTAGAGGGATTAAGAGCAGTTTTATTTGTTTCAATCATACTAAGCATATTTCTTGTAATGTATGTTCCACATAATTCGGATTGTTTAATTTTATATTGCTGACGTAATACTTTGAGCTTTTCACCGGGAGACAGAATTTTAATATCCATGATTAACCTCCAGATTATATCAAATAAGTGTTAATATAATCATATAGAAAATTGTACAAAAAGTAAATAAATATTTAGACTAATTACAAAATAATAGTATATATCTAACAAAGTGATAAAGTATGTTGACAATAAAAGGCATAAGGCATTATACTATTAGTAGTTCTTTTTAAGACTACTAATAGTGAAACTATATTGAAATAAAATAATTTAATATACTACGAGGAGGGCAATAAATATGAGTACAATTAAAGTAGGAATAGTAGGTTACGGTAATATTGGACGTGGTGTAGAGGCAGCATTAAATCAAAATCCAGATATGGAACTTGTAGCTGTTTTTACAAGAAGAGCGCCAGAAACACTTCAAATTCATAATGCTACAGCAAAAGTTGAGCATATGGATGCTTTAGAAAGTTATAAAGGTAAAATTGATGTTATGATTTTATGTGGAGGATCTGCTACTGATTTACCAGTACAAGGGCCAGAAATCGCACGTCACTTTAATACTATTGATAGTTTTGATACACATGCGCGTATTCCAGAATACTTTACAAACGTAAATGAAGTGGCAACTGAAGCTAATACAACAAGTGTTATTTCTGTAGGTTGGGATCCAGGTTTATTCTCAATGATTCGTATGATGTCAGGAGCAATCTTACCAGTAGGAGAAGATTATACTTTCTGGGGTAAAGGTGTAAGTCAAGGACATTCAGATGCGATCAGACGTGTTAAAGGCGTTAAAAATGGTATCCAATATACTATTCCAATGAATGAAGCAGTGGAAAGTGTAAGAAATGGTGAAAATCCAGAACTTGCAACAAGAGATAAACATCTTCGTGAATGTTTTGTAGTTGCAGAAGATGGAGCAGATTTAGCTGAGATTGAAAATACAATCAAAACAATGCCAAACTACTTCTCAGATTACAATACAATTGTAAACTTTATCAGTGAAGAAGAATTAAGAAGAGATCATGCAAAAATGCCACATGGTGGATTTGTATTTAGAAGTGGTGCTACAGGATTTGAAGAAGAAAGTAAACAAATTATTGAATTCTCACTTAAACTAGATAGTAATCCACAATTCACAGCAAATGTTTTAGTAGCATATGCTAGAGCAGCTGTAAGAATGAATAAAGAAGGTATGAAAGGTGCAAAATCAGTATTTGATGTACCACTTTCATACTTATCACCAAAAACAAGTATGGAATTAATGACAGAATTACTTTAATAGCTAATATAAAAAGAAGCTCATGTATTTTATATACATGAGCTTCTTTTTATATTAATAACGTTTAATTATTTATGAGCAAGAAGTAGTGCAACTTCTCGGACTACTTTACAACATACGGCAGTAGATACGCCAGATGGGTCATAGTGAGGAGACAATTCTACAATATCAGCTCCAACGAGATGGTTAAGACATGTTAATGATTTAAGAGCGGATATTAATGTATTAAAGCAGATGCCACCTGGTTCAGGGGTGCCGGTGCCAGGGAAAATTGAAGGATCTAAAACATCTAAATCTATTGTTAAGTAGACAGGACGATCCTTTAACTTAATAGTGATATCTTCAAAGGTCTCTAAATTAAAGGGATTAAGATAAGTATGTTCTTTTGCCCAATTGAACTCTTCTTTAGTACCAGAGCGTATGCCAAATTGATAAATGCGATGATCACCTAAGAAATCCCAAGCGCGTCTAATAACAGAAGCATGTGATAGTTTTTCGCCCATATAATCATCACGTAAATCAGTATGTGCATCTAAGTGGATGATACATAAGTCAGGATGTTTTTCGTAAAGTGATTGAAGAGCAGGGAGTGAAACCAAGTGCTCTCCACCAATCATTAATGGCTTTTTATTATCATTAACAATTTGTGTGATAGTGGTTTGAATTTCTTTAAGTGCGTTTTTGGTATTACCAAATGGCAGTTCGATATCTCCGATGTCACAAAGACTATAATCTTCAAGATCTAAATCTAAATAAGGAGAATAGGTTTCAAGCCCATAAGAATCAGGACGAATAACGCTAGGGGCAAATCGAGTACCTGGCCTAAAACTAGTTGTTCCATCAAAGGGAGCACCTACTAAGACTATCTGTGAAGACTCATAAGAGGCATCAAAACCAATGAATTGTTGTGTAGTACTTACATTATGCATTTTCTAGACTCTCCTTTACGTAGGTTGGGAGCATAAAAGCGCCCATATGTAAATCTGTATTATAATAACGTGTACGAAGTCCAAAATTCATCCAGGCTTCTTTTTGAAGATCTGCTAATGGGTCATACTTTTTAGATGCAAAGCCAAATAACCAATGACCGGAAGGATATGTAGGCATATGGAATTGATAAACCTTTGCGATAGGGAATGTAGCTTTGATTTTAGAGTGTGCACGTTTCATTTCATGAGCGTAAGATTCATAATAAGGACTTTCATGTTGATTAATTAAAATACCAGCATCACTAAGTACACGTTTACAGTTGTTATAAAAATCATAAGTAAAGAGGCCTTCGCCAGGTCCGATGGGATCAGTTGAATCTACTAAGATGAGGTCGTAAATTTCATCATTCGCTTCTTGAACGAATTTAAGACCATCTTCAAAATAAAGAGTAAGACGAGGGTCTTGATCTAACTGACAAGCAGTCTGAGGAAGATACTGCTGACATAGACGAACAACACGCTCATCAATTTCGACCATATCTACTTTTTCAATATGATTATAGCGGAGAATTTCACGTGCAGTACCACCATCTCCACCACCGATAATGAGAACCCTTTTTATACTAGGATTAACCGCCATAGGAATGTGAGTAATCATATCATGATAAATAAATTCATCTTTTTGGGTTACCATCATTAATCCGTCTAGAGTAAAGAAACGACCAAAGGTATCACTTTCAAAGAAGTCAATTTGTTGAAAAGGACTTTTTTCAGAATGCAGATGCTCTTTTACTTTAATTGAGAATCTAGTATCTTCTTGATGATTCTCTGTATACCATAAATCAATCATAGTTATCTCCTTCATGTTATTAATAATCATCTATTGTAAACATGGCTTCTGTTACATTAGTGCCATAGAAAATTTCGTCCATCTCATGACGGACTTTTTTTGCAATAGATTGTGCTGTACCAGGGTGTAACTCATCTTTTGTATATCCAAATAGATAATTGTTAAGATCAAAGTTTTTTAACTTGCATTTTGTATGGAAGATATTTTCTTGATAAACATTTACATCAATCATATGATAAAGATGTTTAATGTGTTCAGGAATAAAGTTTTGGATAGAATCTATTGGATGATCGATAAAGAGTTTATTACCTGTAATATCACGTGTGAAACCACGAACTTTATAATCAAGTGTCATCATATCAGCATCAAAAGAGTGAATAAGATAGTTAAGCGCTTTTAACGGTGAAATTTCTCCGCATGTTGAAACGTCAATGTCAGCTCTAAAAGTACTAATACCATCTGTAGGATGATATTCAGGATATGTATGTACAGTAATATGGCTTTTATCAAGGTGGGCTGCAATAATCTCAGGAATTGGTCCTGGTGAAGCACATTGTTGATCAACACTAGGTTGAGGTAATGGATTCTCTGAAATTAAAATAGTTACACTGGCACCTTGAGGTTCATAGTCTTGCTTTGAGATATTAAGAATGTTAGCCCCAATAATTTGAGTAACAGTAGTCAGTATTTGTGTAAGTCTATCCGCGTTATATTGTTCATCTATATAATCAATATAAGCTTCTCGATCCTTAGGGGTTTTGGTATAGCAGATATCATACATGTTAAAACTTAAAGTTTTTGTAAGGTTATTAAAACCATGTAACTTCAGTTTTGGTACGTCTAAATGTTCCATGTGCGAATAGACCTCCTAGAAAATAATCATAAATTTTTAACATTGATATTATATTCATAGATGGAATAAGAATGCAATAGAAAATTTATATAGCTATATATTAGGTTTAGTAATAGTGTTATTAAAATGGACAACTAATAGATGATTAAAAGTTTTTAAATACTAAACAAAAAAAGAAAAGGCTTTGTTTGTTTTAGAATATAACGTACTTATATATTAGAAGAAAAGATAAAAAACTATTATTTGATAATATAAAAAAATTAAAAATCATAATTTCAAAAAATGAATAAGTTTAGTAATGGTTTATATTAAAATTATAAATATTAAGTTTGAAAAAATTTGTTAATATCAATTTAATCTGTGAAAATATGTCAGAAATCGACGAAAATTGTAAAGCATATAAGCCTTCTTGAATATAGTGTAATTATGGGGGGGTCACTATGAAGAACAACTTAGAGCTTAAATGGGAAGAACTCAAAATCCCATATACAAATACAGGCATTACCTTTAGTACAACAGATGAAATTAAAGCGGATGAAAGCATAATCGATCAAGAAAATGCTCTGGCAACACTTGAATTTGGCTTACAGTTAGGTGCAAAAGGTTATAACATGTATATATCAGGATCAGATCAGAAAACTATTTTTGACTACGTACTTGGAAGGCTTAAGGATAAGGCAACCAAACGAAATGTTCCCCCAGATATGTGTTATATATATAATTTTGAAAACCCTTCCACACCTAAAGTTATATGGATGCAGCCAGGGGATGGTATACGCTTTAAAAATGATATGAAAGAATTTAAACAGTTTTTAATAAATGAATTAAAAGATAGACTTGATACTCTTGAGGCAGAAAAGAAAAGACAAAAATTAATAACTGAACTAGATGAAAAAAAAGAAGAGGCTTTAGCTGAATTAAAAACATATGCGAAAGACATGGGATTTCAAGTAAAAATGGCAGAAGAAGGATTAGGTTTTATTCCTCTTACATTAGAAGGAAAGCCTCTTTCAATGGATGCATATGAAAAATTAGATGATGCAGACAAACATACGATAGAAGAAGTTATAGATCAACTATCTGAGTTCTCAGAAGAAGTGCTGAAAAAAGTAAGAGATATTGAAAAGTTATATAGTCAATATATGGATGATATAGATGAAACAATTGTATTAAATGAAGTAGGCTATTACATGAAATACCTTAAAGATACCTATGGAAGCTATGATGAAGTTAGCCAATATCTAGATGATATTGCAAATGATATTTTAGAAGATGTGAGCATCTTTGCTGGGAATAGCAATAGTGAAGGGCAGGATATTAAAGGTCTTTTACCATGGCTTGGGAACAGTGGTGTTAGTGAAAAAGTTAATCATTATAGCATTAATGTACTTGTTGATAATGGGGGATTAAAAGGTGCGCCGATTATAACATCAAGAGATTTAAGCCAGGGACATTTAGTAGGAAAAATACGCATTGATACTGAAGTCACTACAAGTCATACAGATTTTAATCAAATTTCAGCAGGGATGTTACATCAGGCAAATGGAGGTTATTTATTACTTTATGTAAAAGACCTTTTAGATTATCCGGGTTCTTTTGACCTTATTAGAAGAACATTAAAGACAGGGGAGGTAAATATTGAAAGCATGGGTGGAGGAAATAACACCAATACTATTGGTATAACTCCTCAGCCTATACCTGTAGATTTTAAAGTTATTTTAGTAGGTGATTATGAGATTTATCATTTATTAACTGAAATGGATTTAAGTTTTAAAGATCTCTTCAAGATTAATATTGATTTTAAAGATACAATTACAAGTGGTGAAGTAGCTATTATGAATATAGCTAGTCAAATAAAATCTCTGTGTAATAAAGAAGATTTACCACCAGTAAGCTGTGATGGCATACTGCAACTTGTGGAGTACAGCCATAGGTTAGCGGAAAGCCAAGAAAAAATGAGTGCTAACTTACAACCTATAATGGATTTAGTAAGAGAAGCAAGTGTATTTGCACAAGGGACTATAACTAAGGATAATATTATCCAAGCAAGACGAATGAAGATGCTTTTTAAAGACACGTTACAAAAAAATATAGAAGAGAAATACGCCAAAAATATATTTTTAGTTGATGTAATGGGGAAAAAAGTAGGACAGATTAACGGATTAGCTGTATATTCAGTTGGAGATTTTTCTTTTGGAAGGCCTGTTAGAATCACAGCAACGACTTATAGAGGGAAGAGTGGTGTTGTTGATATTGAAGGCGCTGTAGGGTTAAGTGGAAGTATTCATTCAAAGGGTGTTCAAATTATTACAGGTTTCTTAGGTAATCACTTTGCACAAAACTATCCATTAAGTTTATGTGGAAAGATTTGTTTTGAGCAAAGCTATGGGGGAGTAGACGGAGACAGTGCATCAAGTGCAGAACTTTATGCAATTTTATCAAGCTTATCAGAAGTACCTCTAAGGCAAGGAATAGCAGTTACAGGTTCTATTAATCAATATGGACAAATTCAACCTGTTGGTGGTATCAATGACAAAATAGAGGGCTTTTATAGAGTCTGTAAGCAAAAAGGATTAACTGGAAAGCAGGGGGTTATGATTCCAGATCAAAATAAAGGTGATTTGGTCTTGGATGAAGAAGTAATTAAGGCTGTAGAGCAAGGGAAATTCCATATTTATGCTATTACTTCTTTTAGGGAAGGAATCGAGGTCTTAACTGGAGTACCGGCAGCTCAAGTTGAAGAACGAGTAGCGCATAAGCTAAAAATATATAGTGTGGATAGCCCAGAGAAGCTTTCTAGGTTAAAAAAACAAAAAGTTAAAAAAAGTAAGTAATAAAAAGGGACTGTTTAATGTAACAGTCCTTTTTTCATATTTATTAAGGATTATCTACAGGATGCTGAATATTATAAAAATAATAGTAAATAAAATATGGAATATGGTATAATAATTCATATAAATAAAAAGGGGAGTGACCACATGAAAAATACTATTATCTCAGTACTTGTTGAAAATAATTATGGGGTAGTTGCACGTATAGCAGGTCTTTTTACAAGAAGAGGATTCAACTTAAATAGCTTTGCTGGAGAAGAAACTCATGAAAAACAAATCTCTAGAATTACTATTTCAGTTACTGAAGATGAAAATTCTATTTATCAAATACAACAACAAGTTGAAAAGTTAGTAGATATTAAAAAGGTAAAAGTATTAGATGCTAAAAAGGATATTATAAGAGAACTTGCAATTATTAAGGTAGCATTAAAGCCGGAGTTATGTAGTAAAATTAAAGAGCTTACTGAACGTTATAGCGTAAAAGTAATAGATATTGATACTGAAGTAGTTGTATTTGAAATATGTAATAGCAAAGATATGATTGATGAATTTATTGATACAGTTAGAGACTATGAAATTATTGAAAGTGTAAGAACAGGTGTGATTGCACTACAAAGGGGTAATCAACATATCTAGTGACCAACTTAGGAGGCAGGTGAGTGGAGAACATATTGAACTTACAAGATGTCATTATAAATGAAATCTTGGCAGAACTTATTGATGAAATAGAAGATTGGTTGGTTATTTATGATAAACAGGGGAAAATGATCTATATCAATAGACACGTAGAACGCTTATCTGGATATTCAAAAGAAGAAATTTTACAAGATCCTATGAAGGCACCATGGGATATAAATACATATAATACAACCCTTAAAGAACGTGCTCTTCTTGCTATAGGACAAAATAGAAAGTTTGAGACCATTACACTAAATAAAAATAAAAAGCAAGCAGAATTTTATCTTTCATTAACATTATCCGGTATTAAGGATAGGAATGGTGAACTTGTATTATACATAGCTATAGGAAAAGATATAACAGGAGCAAAACGCTTACAAGAAAAATTACATCGATTAAAATATATTGATGAAGTTACTGGATTACCAAATCAAGCAGCTTTCATAGAACATATTTATAGTAAAGTAAAGAAAGAAGATGCAAGTTTTGCAGTTATTTTGTTTGATATTAGCAAGATGAGCTATATTAATAATACCTATGGATTAACAACTGGTGATGCATTAATGAAGGAAATTGCAGATAGATTACACAAAGTATTACATAAGGATGGGGCGATAGCAAAACTTAATTCAGATATTTTTGCTGTAATTTATGAAGATGTAGAAGAGCAAGCAGAAGTAATTGAATTTATTAATATTATTTTTAACCATATACATAAGCCATTTAAAATTGAGGAAAAAGAAATTTATATTGAAATGTCAGTAGGAGTGAGTATGTTTCCTACTCATGCAAAAAAAGCAGGACAGCTCATTAATAAAGTACAAATAGCACTTGCGAGAGCAAAAGAATGTCTAGGGAAAAATAAAGTTATTTTTTATGAAGATCAGATACAAGATGAAGTACAAATGAGGATGTTACAAGAGAGTGATATACACCAAGCATATAAAAATAACGAATTTATCGTATACTATCAACCATTTATTGATTTAGAAAGAGAAACCCTTACGGGGATGGAAGCATTACTAAGGAGAAAAAAACAAAGTGGTGAAATAGTAATGCCGAGTAAGTTTATTGATTTACTTGAGCAACTAGAACTCATTGAGCAAGTGGGTGTACAGGTCATTGAAGAAGTATGTAGACAACTAAGAGAATGGATTGATGAAGGATATAGTATTGTACCTATTTCGATTAATTTATCAATGCTTCAATTTAAAAATCCTAATCTATCTAATGATATTATTAATATGTTAGAAAAATACAATATTCCACCAAGCCTTATTGTGCTTGAGATTACGGAAAATATGGTGATACAAGAAGTTGAAATGGCACAACAAACTATTTTAGAACTTAGAAATTATGGATTTAAGATAGCCATAGATGATTTTGGAACAGGTTATTCTTCATTGGGGTATCTTAAGAAGTTTTTATTTGATCATCTAAAAATAGATATTTCGTTTATAAGAGAAATCACTAAGAATCCTCAAGATAGGGCCATAGTAAGTGCTATTATATCTATGGCAAAAGCATTGAGTTTGCAAACTATAGCTGAAGGTATAGAAACTCTTGAACAATTAGAAATTATACAAGAAATGGGATGTGAGATGGGTCAAGGCTACTTATGGGATGCACCTCTCAAACCAGAAGATATTAAAAATAAGTATCTATTAAAGCTATACAAATAAGTAAAAGAGGCAATGATTATTATTGTCTCTTTTTATATAAAGTGTAAAAGTACAAAAAATGTGAGTAATAGGTAAAAAATGACCTTGTAAATGCGGGCTTAAATATGCTACACTAAATAAAAATAATAGAAAATAAAGGAGCTAGTATTGAATGGATACAATTCAAAACATGACATTAGCTCAGTTAAGAGAACTTGCAAAAGAAAAAGGTCACAAGAATATAAGTAAGCTTAAAAAGGCTGAAATTATTGATCTTCTTATGTCTAACAATTCTAATCAAGTTGCCCCATCTTTAATTAACCAATCTGACTCTGTTCAAGAACAACAAGTAGTTCAAAGTAATTCAAGTGTAGAAATGAAAGTAAGTAATGCTTCAACCTATGAAGAAAATGTTGAAGAAGCAGAAATTGATGAAGAAGAAGTAGAAGAGCCAACACAATTAAGTCGTACAGACCGTATGACAGGTGCAGGGATTTTAGAAATTATGCCTGATGGATATGGCTTTTTACGTGCGCGTAATTTTATGCGTGGTGAAAATGACATTTACTTATCTATTTCACAAATTCGCAGATTTAATTTAAAGACGGGAGATTGGATAGAGGGGGATATGCGTAAGCCTAAAGAAGGAGAGAAGGCCGGAGCACTTTTATATGTTCATAAAGTCAATGGTGATCGTCCAGAAAAGGCTAAGTATAGACCGAACTTTGAAACACTCACACCGGTATTTCCAAAGCAAAGACTTTCTTTAGAATATGATGAAAGTGTATTATCAACTAGAATCATAGACTTAATTGCACCTATTGGAAAAGGGCAAAGGGGGCTTATTGTAGCACCACCTAAAGCAGGTAAAACTGTTCTCTTAAAGCATATTGCTAATGCGATTACACATAATCATAAAGATGTATCCCTGATCGTTCTTCTTATAGATGAAAGGCCAGAAGAGGTAACAGATATTAGAAGAAGTATAGAGGGACAAGACGTACAAGTTGTCGCATCAACATTTGATGAACCACCAGAGCATCATAAACAAGTTGTTGAGATGGTACTTGAACGTGCAAAACGTATGGTTGAACAAGGGAAAGACCTTGTTATTTTACTAGATAGTATTACAAGAATGGCAAGGGCCTATAACTTGACAATTCCACCAAGTGGACGTACTTTATCAGGAGGGCTTGATCCAGCTGCACTGCATATGCCGAAGAAGTTTTTCGGTGCTGCAAGAAAGATAGAAAATGGTGGAAGTTTAACTATTTTGGGAACTGCTCTTGTAGAAACAGGCAGTAAAATGGATGAAGTTATTTTTGAAGAGTTTAAGGGAACGGGTAACATGGAACTTGTTTTAGATAGATCTCTTTCAGAACGTAGAATTTTCCCTGCTATTGATATCTACAAGTCAGGTACTAGAAGGGATGATTTACTTTTAACACCAGATGAAGCAAATGTAGCATATAACATCAGAAGAGAGATGTCTCGTGGAAGTTCGGCAGAAGTTACAGAGGGGCTTATCAGTAAAATGCTTAAATATCCAACAAACACATTTTTTGTTGAAAAAATGAAGCAAAACCCATAGGATTTGTCCTTGCAATTTGAAAATAAGCATGATATAATACTAACGTTGTCATAATAGTATTGTTAACGTTTGAATTAACATAGAAAGAAACATGAAAGAGGTGAATAGCATGAATAAAGAAATCCAACCAAAATACGAAGAACTTGAAGTTGTATGTAACTGTGGTAACACAATTAAAACACGTTCAACTAAATCAGATATTCGCGTAGAAGTTTGCTCTAATTGTCATCCTTTCTACACTGGTAAACAAAGAGCTGCACAAGCTAAAGGTAGAATTGATAAATTCAACAAAAAATACAACGTTTAATAATCGTAAACGAGAGGGGTTGAGAGGATGGTCTCAACTCTTTTTTTTTATTCGACACGAAAGCTTTACTTTTATGTTGTATAATTTAATATAAATAGAGGTCTTAGTTCAGATGGTACTTTGATTTTATCTGAACTTTAGATTTTATAGTTTCTTAAAATGAGGAGGTGCAATAATGGCAAGAACAGACATTGGTGGCCAAGCAGTTATTGAAGGCGTTATGATGAAGGGTAGAAAAATCTACGCTGTCGCTGTTAGAAAACCAGATGAAGAGATTGTAGTTGATGTACAAGATACAAAGAGTATTTTAGACAAATATAAAATACTTAGATGGCCTATATTAAGAGGTATCGCAGTCTTTGTAGAGTCCCTTACACTTGGTGTCAAAACTTTGAGTTATTCTGCGGAAGTCTTTGGCGATGATGAAGAGCTAGAAGAAAGTAAGTTTGAAAAATGGCTTATGGAAAAGTTAGGCGATAAGGCAGAGAAGTTTTTAATTGGTGTGACCATGTGTATTTCCTTTGTCCTTGCAATTGGAATCTTTATGATTTTACCAATGCTTATGAGTACCTTATTTAAAGGCTTCATAGAGTCCTCATTTGTGCTCAATTTAGTAGAAGGTGCATTTAGAATTGCCATCTTCTTAGGATATATGAAATTAGTAACTTGCTTGAAAGATATTCAGCGTACATTTCAATATCATGGAGCTGAACATAAGACAATTAACTGTCTAGAAAAAGAGCAAGAACTTACTGTAGAGAATGTTAGAAAGTGCTCTAGACTTCATAAAAGCTGTGGGACAAGCTTCTTATTTGTTGTTATGATTGTAAGTATTCTAGTATTTAGTTTATTTACAACAGAGAGTGTCTGGTTACGTATGGTAGTACGTATTGTAATGGTACCAGTTGTAGCTGGTATTTCATATGAATTTATTAGATGGGCTAGAAAAGCAGATAGTAATAAGCTTGCTATTCTTCTAAGTAAACCAGGTATGTGGCTTCAAAAATCATTTACAACTCTTGAACCAGATGATAAACAAATAGAAGTAGCGATTGCTGCAGTAAAAGGAGTTTTAGATAATGAACATAGCGAGGGAACAACTAAAAGATGCAACTGTTAATCAGATGATAGCATTAGGTAGAGACGTACTTATGAGCTATAATAAACCTGATGCAACAATCGATGCAAGATTACTTGCTCTTCATGTATTACACTGCAATATGAGTGAACTTTTGCTACATGGGAATGAACGAATGACAGAGCATTTAAAAGAATCTTTTATGTATATGATAGCAAGACGTGCTGGTGGTACACCTCTTCAGTATATTACAAATAATCAAGAATTTATGGGATTAGAGTTTTATGTAGATGAACGCGTACTTATCCCGAGACAAGACACAGAAAGTCTTATTGAGGCTATCATAAACTATAGCAAAACACATAAGTTAGCAAAAGCAGTTGAAGTAGGTGTAGGGTCTGGGTGTATTAGTGTTTCTTTAGCACATTATATAGATGGACTTATATTAGAAGGAATAGATATTTGTCAGAATGCCTTAGATGTAGCAGATAAAAATATTAAAAAACATAATTTACAAGAACGTATTACCCTCTTGAAAAGTGATGTGTTTGCAGATTATGATGGAGAAGAAGAGAGTTTAGATTTAATCGTTTCCAATCCACCGTATATTACTTTTGAAGAATGTAAGGGGCTAATGCAAGAGGTAAAAGAATTTGAACCACGTAAAGCCTTAACTGATGAAGGGGATGGGCTAAGGTTCTATCGTGAAATTACAAAAGAGGGTAAAAAGTATTTAAAACCTAATGGATTATTAGCTTATGAAATAGGTTATTTACAAGGAAAAGATGTATGTGCTATTTTAGAACAAGAAGGCTTTAAAGATGTTCAATTAATCCAAGACTTAGCACATCGTGATCGTGTTGTTATTGGTACTAAAATATAATTTTTTTAATGAGGTGAATGAATGTTTGATCAGTTAGAAGATCTGGTACAAAAATTTGAAGACATAGGTGAAATGATCAGCGATCCAATGGTTATTGCAGACCAAGACAGATGGCAAAAACTGATGAAAGAACACAGTGATTTAAGACCTATTGTGGAAAAATATAAAGAGTATAAAGATACGTTAGCAGCAATTGAAGATGCATTAATGATGCTTGAAGACAAGTTAGACGATGATTTTAGAGAACTTGTAAAAGAAGAGCTTTCAGAAAACAAAAAACGTGTTGAACCACTGGAAAATGAAATCAAACTTTTACTTCTTCCAAAGGACCCTAATGACGAGAAAAACGTTATCGTAGAGATTCGTGGTGGTGCAGGTGGAGATGAAGCAGCATTATTTGCAGCTGACCTTTACCGTATGTACAATCGTTATGCAGAACGTCAAAAATGGAAAACAGAGCTTATGGAAGTTAACGAAAGTGGTATCGGTGGATTCAAAGAAGTTATCTTTATGATTAAAGGGCAAGGTGTATATTCTAAACTTAAGTATGAAAGTGGCGTACATCGTGTGCAACGTATCCCATCAACAGAGTCAGGTGGACGTATCCATACATCAACAGTTACAGTAGCAATCTTACCAGAGGCAGAAGAGGTAGATGTAGAACTTAACATGAATGATGTACGTATTGACGTATTTAGAGCATCTGGTAATGGTGGTCAGTGTGTAAATACAACAGACTCTGCTGTACGTGCAACACACGTTCCAACAGGTCTTGTTGTATCTTGCCAAGATGAAAAATCACAGCTTAAAAATAAAGAAAAAGCACTTAAAGTATTACGTGCTAGACTCTATGATATGGAACAAGCTAAGCAACATGCAGAAATGGCAGCAGAAAAGAAAAGCCAAGTAGGTACAGGTGACCGTAGTGAACGTATCCGTACTTATAACTTCCCACAAGGGCGAGTAACAGATCACCGTGTAGGTCTTACATTACACAGATTAGATACTATCCTTGATGGTGACTTAGAAGAAATTGTTGATACACTTACAACTGTGGATCAAACAGAAAAACTTAAACTCGTAACAAACGAATAATAATATAAAAAAGCTGTTGCACTTAGTGCAGCAGCTTTTTTTATGTAAATAACTTAATCAAAGATAAAAATTAGAATGAAGATAAATATTAAGTTAATGTGAAATAAATTTAAAGAAAATTATAATATATTTTGATTAAAATGTTAAATATGTTACAATTATTATGAATGATAGTCCTAAATAGTAATATACATATACTGTAGGACTAAAATTACCAAAATATAGGGGGTTACAAAATGAAAAAAAGTACAAGGAAAGGTTTGAGCTTTTTACTATCTTTAGTCATGGCTTTTGCAATGATTATACCAACTTATGTAAAAGCAGCAACACCTGGCAGTACAGAAGTTAAGCTTACGATTTTGGGCACAAGTGACATGCATGGTAATTTGACAAGTTATGTGTACGAAGCAGCAAAAGACTATGAAAATAGTGGATTTGCTAGAACTGCAACATTGGTTAAACAAACACGCACGGAGAATCCTAATACATTAGTAATTGATAATGGTGATACAATTCAAGGAACCATTATGACAGATGACTTATACAATACAGATTTATCTAAGCCTAATCCAGTAATGGATATGATGAACTACATTGGATATGATAGCATGACACTAGGAAACCATGAATTTAATTTTGGTGTTCCTATGATTGAAAAACTTAAAAAAGAAGCTAAATTCCCTATTCTTTCAGCTAATATTTATAAGAAAGCTACAGGAGAAAACTTTGCTACACCATACATAGTAAAAGAATTTGACGGTGTAAAAGTTGGTGTACTTGGGCTTACTGTACCTTCAGTTCCATCATGGGATGCAAATAAGGAAGGTGTTAAGGACTTAGAGTTTAAGCATATGGCTGATGAAGCCCAAAAATATGTTAAGATTTTAAAAGAGAAAGAACAAGTAGATGTTATTATTGCTACAGCTCATGCTGGTCTTGATTCAAGACATGAACAAGATGGAGGAGATGCTGCAAGATTAGTGGCAGAAAGATGTCCAGAGATAGATGCTTTCTTAGTTGGGCATGACCATATCACAGTCAATGAAAATATTAATGGTGTGCTTGTAGCAGCACCTTATAAAGACAGAGAAGTTGTTCGTTTTGACTTAACAATCAATAAAGATACAAAGAAAGTTACAGATAAGCAAACAACTATTTTGAAACTTGCAGATTATACAGCTGACGAAGGTGCAACAAAAGTAGCGGCACCTTATGATAAAGAAACAAAAGCATTTTTAGAAAATACTATTGGGGTGGCAACAGAAGACTTCCATCCAGCTTCCGAAGTAAAAGGTATTCCAGAAGCTCAAATTAAAGATACAGGTCTCATTGACCTTATCAATAATGTTCAATTAGAAGCAACAGGAGCTGATGTTGCAGCAGCAGCATTATTTAAACCATCAGCAAACCTACCAAAAGGTGAATTAAACTTTGCTAATGTATTTGATATTTATCAATATGCAAATACATTAGTAGGTATTGAAGTAACAGGTAAAGAACTTAAAAATTATATGGAATGGTCTGTATCTTATTACAACACATTTAAACCAGGCGATTTAACAATCAGCTTTAATCCTAATATTCGTGTGTACGCTTATGATATGTTCCAAGGTGTAGATTATACAGTAGATATTAGTGAGCCAGTTGGTAGCCGTATTAAAGATGTTATGTATAAAGGGGAACCTTTAGCAGATGATATAGTACTTAAATTAGCGATTAATGACTATCGTTATAGTGGAATTGGGCCAAGTGGTGAAAAGATTATTAGTGGAACACCTTATTTCACATCAGATCCAAAAGCACTTAGAACTTACATTAAAGAGTATATTGAAAAAGAAGGTACAATTACTCCAGTAGCAGATAATAATTGGAAAATAGTAGGGAATGAATGGAATCTGGAACTTAGAAAAATAGCAGTAGAAGCTATTAACAATGGTACAATTGTACTTCCAACATCAGCTGATGGTAGAACAGTAAATGTTGGAGCTGTAACAGAATTAGACCTTATTCAAGCAGGATTACATCCAACCTATACAGACTTTATGACAGTCATTCATACAAATGATAGTCATACAAGAATTGAAGAAACATCAAGTGATGGAATGGGATTTGCTAAAGTAGCAGACAAAGTAAATCAATTAAGAACAAGATACGGAAAAGATCATGTGCTTCTTTTAGATGGTGGAGATACACTTCATGGTTTGCCACTTATCACGACAACAAAGGGCGAAGCAATGACAAAGGTAATGAATGCATTAGGATATGATGCTATGGTAGCAGGTAATCATGATTTTAACTATGGTTATGAAAGACTTATTGAACTTGATAAGATGTTAGAGTTCCCAGTCCTTAGTGCGAATGTAACTAAAGGAAATGATGATATTTTAACTCCTTACATCATTAAAGAAGTAGCAGGTAAGAAAGTAGCTATATTTGGGCTTGAAACACCAGATACAACAATTATGACACATCCAAAAAATGTAGAAGGACTTACATTTGAAGATCCAAGTAAAGCTGCCCAGAAGATGGTTAAAGAATTAGAAGGAAAAGCAGACTTTATTGTTGCATTATGCCATTTAGGATTAGACAGTAATAGTTCTATTACAAGTGAAAAAGTAGCAGGAAACGTAAAAGGCATTGACCTTATTGTAGATGGACATAGCCATACAACCTTGCCACAAGGTAAGATCGTTAATGACACATTAATTGTTCAAACAGGAGAATATACTAAGAATTTAGGGCAAGTAAATATTCTCTTTAAGAAAGATGGAACATTTGATATGGCTCCGATGCATATTACAAAAGCAGATGCAGCTGGCTTAACAGCAGATAAAGCTGTATCAGACTTAATCAAAGAGCTTAAGGCTAATTTTGATGTAGTAACAGAAGAAGTAGTAGGCACAACACCAGTTGCGCTTCAAGGAGAACGTGAATTTGTAAGAAAAGGTGAAACAAACTTAGGAAATCTTATTACAAATGCACTTATTGAAGCAACAGGAGCAGATGTAGCTCTTACTAATGGTGGTGGTATCCGTGCATCTATAGATGTAGGAGATATTACAAAGAAAGAAGTTATTACAGTACTTCCATTTGGAAACTATGGAGTAATGATTGAAGCAACAGGACAAGAAATTAAAGATGCCCTAGAAGTGGGAGCAGCAAAATATCCAGAAGCTAATGGTGCTTTCTCACATGTGGCAGGTATGAGCTATAAGTTTGACCCAGCACAACCTGTAGGTAACCGTATAGTAGAAGTATTAGTAGATGAAAAACCAATTGATTTAAATAAAACTTATAAATTAGCAACTAATGACTTTATTGCAGCAGGTGGAGATGGCTATGTAATGTTTAAAGGTAATAAATCATTGGGTGAATTTTCTGCACTTGATGAATTAGTTATTGAATACCTTAGTACAAAAGGTGTAGAAGGTATTGAAGTAAATGGTAGAATTGTACCTATTACTTCAGAAGTAGAACAAGTAGAATTAAAACCAGCTGCTTAGGTATATAAAAAAGAGACATAGGGTATGACCCTATGTCTCTTTTTTATATACCTAATACTAAATTTTAAATGTAACAAGGATATGATAATATTAATGATTATTTTCTGGATTTTTGTTCCAATGTTTCTTAAAAGCAGTTGTTTGTGTGCCTGGGTCATTTTCTAGGCCACTATGTTTTCTACTTTTTTGAGAACCTTGTTGTGGAATATTCTTTTTAATAGCTTCATCCATTTAGTATCACCTCACTTTAAATTTCTTAATTAGTATGGAATAACTAGAGAAAAAGTATTTATAAAAGATAAAAGCTTAAGTTGTAAAAAAATAACAAGTTTAAAATGGGAACTTTCTTGGAACATACCCCGTCTAAGAATACATATAAAACAATTAAACTGTATAACGAGGAGAATTCAAAATGAAAATAAATAAAAAATTAATGGCAATGATGATGACTTTAGCAATCGGAGGCGCACTTGTAGGATGTAGCAGTACACCAGAACAACCAGTAACACCACCAGAGGTTGTAGCACCAGAAGTGACACCAGAGGTAACACCAGAAGAAGTACCAGGTGAAGGACAGGAAGAACAATCAGCTTTAGCAGCAGATGTAACAAAAATTACAGAAGGTATTGAACTTCCAGGCTCAATGCCAATGACAGAAGATATGTTGAAAGATACTTATGGGATTGATACAAGCTTACTTAAAGATTACTACGTATCAATGCCAATGATGATGGTACATGCAACAGAAATTGCTATCTTCGAATTAAATGACGAAGCAGATGTAGATGCAGTTATGGCAGGAATTGAAAAAAGACAACAAGGTTTAGCAGAACAATGGAAAACATACTTACCAGATCAATATGAGCTTGTTCAAAACTACAAAACAGCTATAAAAGGCAATAAAGTATTATTTGTAGTAAGTGAATCAGCAGAGCAAATCGTAGAAAATTTCAATGCAATGAACTAATAGAGTAAATAAAAAATATCCTCTTAGACTAGTATGACTAGTCTGAGAGGATATTTTTTATGGGCTAGAAAAAGATAGGTAGCATTATGTTATAACTGGTTCTAAATAGTGTGTGCACCTCCATAATATATAAGAGGAGGTGGACAAGATGAATATTGGGAGTATGATCTTATTAGCATTATTAGCTGAAGGTTCAGGTGTTTTAATAGGAATTGTTCTCTATTATCTATTCGATATCAAAAGTAAGCGTTTAATAGGAATGCTATTTGGAACAACATCAGGTATTATGATTGCTATGATTTGTTTTGATGTATTACCTCATGCTACTAAGTCAGGGGAAACCACACTTATGATTATAGGTGTAGCCATAGGCATTCTAATAGGATTGTTCCTAGAGGATCTGACTGATTTATTAGGAAATGGTATAGGGGGCAAGCAAAATAAAACAGCACATACTGGACTAATGCTGATATTAGGGATTGCAATTCATAATATACCAGAAGGTATTGCACTAGGAACATTAGGAGCGACTTCGCCTGAAACAATTATGCAATTTGCTTTTGTAATGTGTATACATAGTATACCAGAAGCTATTGCCATAGCTATTCCACTAAAAGCAGGAAAGACTTCGGGGAAGGTAGTAGGCTGTATCCCACTAGTTTTAGGGGGAATTATGGCAGTAGGAGCAGGTATTGGATATGTAATGAGTCAAGTAGCAAGTGACTTTATAACAGTAGTGTTAGGATTAGCTGCTGGAATTATCCTCTATATTGTATGTGAAGAACTTATCCCAGAATCACGTAAAATATGGAATGGTCGTATGACAACCGTAGCAACTATTATAGGTATTATCTTAGGAATGCTTTTGATTGGATAATATTACATTTTAAATACAATTATTTCAAAATTACTTAGGTAAAGAAAAAGTATGATAAACTAGTTATAAACAGACAAATTTAGACAAGAGGGAGACTACTAATGAAAGCTAAAAATTTACTAATGAGTATTGTAGTTTGTGCATTTGCACTCACTATGCCTACTTTTGGTGAGCAACATATAGAGTACGTACAAAATAGTTACAATGAACTTGTAAAAGAAATCTCAATTAATTTGAGTACTGATAAAACAGTGCGTAACTTTAATAATACATATTACATATCAACAGACTTTATCAAAAATAACATATCAGGAGCAAGCTTAACTTGGAATAGTACGAGTAAAACCACTGAAGTAAATATCGAAGGGAAAATCTATAGTTTTAAAGCAGATGACCAAGAGCTGATTTCAAGTGGTATAAGCTATCCATTAAGTGCTCCTGTACTTGTAAAAGATAACAAAACATGGGTGCCTATGAAAGGGTTTATGGAAGCCATAGGTGGAGGCATTCAATATAATGCTTCAAATAAAACAATGAAGATACAAATGCCACTTACAGAGATTGAAAGGCTTAATAATCCTCCAGTAGCAGATTTTGGATTTGAAGCAGAGAGCTATATTGAGGGAGAAGACTTCAATGTTGTTGAAAAGAGTATGGACCCAGATGGACATTTAATAACAGATAAGTCTTGGAAAATACAAGGTGATTCTAAAGAATATAAAACTTTTGAAGAGTTAAAACCTAACTTAAAAGTAGGTACCAATATCATTAGCTTACGTGTAAAAGATAGTGTAGGTAGATGGGGAGAATGGACAAGCAATGAGCTAAAAATTACTGCTAATCAAGCACCTGTTGTTACTGAGCTAAAAACAGATAAAGAGTCTTATAGCCAAGGTGAACCAATTCTCTTTAAAGATTATACTTATGAAAATGAAGAATGGGAAGAAATTGTAGAAGAAAAGTGGACCTATCAGTATATGGGACAAGAGGATAGCCAAATCCATGAAGATAAACCTTACAAACTTTTCTCAGAAGGCACTTATAAAGTAACTTTAGAAATTAAAGATAGCTTTGGGAAATGGAGTAAACCATATAGTATAGAGGTTAAAGTAACAGATAAAGTGATGCAGAGTGAATTGATGTATCGTTTTACAGAAGGTCGTATGGGCGATATACTAGAAAACTATAATAACTTTAATTTCCAAAACTTTGAGGCTATTATACCAACAAGAGCCACGTATACAGGTGCAACACTTCTTATGAGTAATTCACCAGAATCTATTCCTACAAAAGGCATTCTATATGAAGATACTTTTGAAGGAGAAGGTCGTATTTTATATCATCATAAAAATGCATCAACAGATGGTAGTAAAAAACGCTTTGTTATTATAATGGAAAATATTAATGAGTTTCCTATAAAAGTTATTAATATGAATGAAAGTCATAAAGGGCCTTCTACAGATGTATTATATCTTGGGCAACAAGTAACACAAGATATACTTGGGCAAGGTCGTGAAAAACAATATACATTAGAACCAGGTGAGAAAAGATACCTTTATGATACAGGTAATAGAAGCTGGTACACAGGACAAACTATTTCAGGAATGTTAGATTTATATTCTCAAAGTCCTTTGAAGATTACAATTGCTATGGTTGGTGATAAAACAGAATTTCAACATATGGAAGGTTTAACTTACTTACCACATGATGGTGTACATACAAGAGGTACATTCCCAAATGCTGATCGTTACTATACAGTAGACATTGATAAGAGTAAGCCTTATAAGCTTATGCTAGGATTACCTTCAGGAGATATTGAACAACTTATTACAGGATATGATGCGCTTACAGGTAAGGATGCAGTAAATAAAGGTAACTATGGTGTTAAATACCATATTCAAATTACGACAGAAGAAAATACTGGTATTTTATTAAATCCAAGAGGAAATATATTTAAAGGAGCAGTCGGCTGGGTGAATGGACGTAGCTTTGCTGCACCAAGTGGTCACTTAAATGGTGGTAAAAATGCTGTAACTATAGGGACAGTTCAGCCAGATAAGAAAAAAGAGTTACTTTATATGCTTCCGAATGGTTCTTCAGCACCAGTATTGATTTGTTTTATTCCAGAAAGTATGTGGAATAATTATTAAAAATTAAATGATATAAATTAATCGTATAAAAATCCTCCAAGGTGTAAAAATAAAGGTGTATTTGAACCTAAATTACGCTAAGGAGGATTTTAAAATGCCAAAATTAAATTGTGGTGTAGAAAACTGTGCATATAATGCAGAAAGATGTTGTTGTTTAGGAAATATCAATGTGGATGGATCAAATAATACGGAGCACACAGAAGGTACTTGCTGTAATAGTTTTACAGAAGACAGTGGAGCTCATAACTGTAGTGGTGTGCCAGCTGTAGATTCAGAAGTAGACTGCCAAGCTACAAACTGTACACATAATGATAATTGTAAATGTCATGCAGATAGTATTGAAGTAGTAGGAAATGGTGCATGTCGTTGTGGTGAAACAGAATGTAGTAGTTTTTGTAAAGAATAGGTAAGTATAAAGTAAATGTAAAATCATATACTAACTATGCTTAGATGACATCTTAGGAGGAGACAGACTATGAAAAACTCAAAAAATTCAAGCTATAACAATGCATCAAATTGTGGGTCAAACTGTGGATCAAATTGCGGGAATGTAACTAATAAAGCATCAAATAATGTAACAAGTTCAACATATGATGAAGTTACAGATTGCGGTAATTGCGATCGTTGTGGTAAAAAATAGTTTAAGGTAGAATTAAATTTCTAATAAAGAGAGGCTGTTAATATAAACAGCCTCTCTTTATATTTATATAAGGTAGAATAAAACTTATTTCTTAAGATATTTGTAGAGAGAATATGTTGCATATAGACGTCGAACTGGTGTACGATAAATGGGGAGTTAAATCTTGTACAACAGCTTCTTCTTTTTTAGTACATAGTGTATGATAGAGAGAAGTAGAAGCAATACTTTTATTAGTTAATAAAATTAAGATAGAAGGGAATGAAAAAGCATGGAACAAAATAAGCCCTTTAAAATAGAATCGGCATTTCAACCTATGGGTGACCAGCCACAAGCTATTGAAAAATTAGTAAAGAGCATTGAAAAGGGTAACCGATACCAAACACTTTTAGGTGTTACAGGTTCAGGAAAAACTTTTACAATGGCTAATATTATAGAAAAGGTTCAAAAACCTACTTTGATTATCGCACATAATAAAACACTAGCAGCTCAGCTCTATAGTGAGTTTAAGGAATTCTTCCCTAATAATGCAGTTGAGTACTTCGTATCTTATTATGATTATTACCAGCCAGAAGCTTATGTGCCATCTAGTGATACTTATATTGAGAAAGATTCTAGTGTTAATGAAGAAATAGATAAGCTTCGTCACTCAGCTACAGCAGCTTTATCAGAGCGTAATGATGTTATTATTGTAGCCAGTGTATCCTGTATATATGGGTTAGGTGACCCGATTGATTACGAAAATCAAGTTCTTTCGCTGCGTACAGGTACAGAAATGGATAGAGATGATGTCCTAAGAAAACTTGTGCAGATTCAGTACAATCGCAATGATATGGACTTTGCACGTTCCACCTTTAGAGTAAGAGGTGATACGGTGGAAATTATCCCAGCAGGTGCTTCTGAGAAAGCCGTTCGTGTAGAATTTTTTGGAGATGAAATTGATCGTATAGCAGAAATTGATCCTTTAACAGGTGCAGTACTAGGCTATAGAGATCATGTATCTATTTTCCCAGCATCTCATTATTCTATTAGTAGAGATAAGATGGAACTAGCTATTGAAGGCATAGAAGAAGAACTTAAAGAACGACTTGCTGAACTGAAAAATGAGGATAAATTATTAGAAATGCAACGCTTAAGTCAACGTACAAACTTTGATGTAGAGATGTTACGTGAAATGGGATATTGCTCTGGCGTAGAAAACTACTCTAGGCATTTATCAGGGAGAGAACAAGGGAGTACACCTTTTACACTTCTTGACTATTTCCCAGATGACTATCTTATTATGATAGATGAATCTCACATGACAGTCCCACAAATTCGTGGAATGTATAACGGTGACCAAGCACGTAAGAATGTTTTAGTAGACTATGGGTTTAGATTACCATCTGCATTAGATAATAGACCATTAAAATTTGATGAGTTTGAAGAAAAAGTAAATCAAATTATGTTTGTTTCAGCAACACCATCACAGTATGAATTAGAACATTCACTAAGTATTGCAGAACAGCTTATTCGTCCAACAGGACTACTTGATCCACCTATTGATGTACGCCCTGTAAAAGGACAAATTGATGATTTACTTGGTGAAATTAATAAACTGACTACAAACGGGGAAAAAATATTAGTAACAACTCTTACAAAACGTATGTCAGAAGACTTAACAGACTACTTAAAAGAAATGGGCGTAAAAGTAAAATATCTTCACTCAGACATTGATACATTAGAACGTATAGAAATTGTACGTGATTTAAGGTTAGGTGTATTTGATGTATTAGTAGGGATTAACTTATTACGTGAAGGGTTGGATATACCAGAAGTTTCACTTGTAGCAATCTTAGATGCAGATAAAGAGGGCTTCTTACGTTCTGAGACTGCTCTTATTCAGACCATTGGACGTGCAGCAAGAAATGCAGAAGGCCATGTTATTATGTACGCTGATAAGGTAACAAGGTCTATGGAAAATGCTCTTTCGGAGACCAACAGAAGACGTCAAATCCAGATGGATTATAACGAAGCACATGGTATTGTACCTCAGACTATTAAGAAAGATATTCGTGACTTAATTGTAGCAACAAAAACAACGAAGAAAGAAGATGAATTCTTCAAAGAAAAAGATCCAGAATCTATGAATCCAGAAGAGCTTAAGAAAACAATGGATAAAGTAGAAAAGGAAATGAAAAAGGCTGCTCGTGACTTACAATTTGAACGTGCGGCAGAGCTTAGAGATACACTAATTAAGCTTAAACAGCTTTCTGTATCTAGATAAGTAATATTTTAAATTGACTAATATTACAAACGAACATATGTTTGATTTTGCCTTCTAGTATGCTATAATAACTCTAAAAAGATAGGCAAGAAGGGGATAAAATGAAAAATAAGATTATGATAAAAGGTGCGTGTGAGCACAATTTAAAGAATATTGATCTTGAACTTAACCGTGACCAGCTTATTGTTTTTACCGGCCTAAGTGGTTCAGGAAAATCTTCTTTGGCCTTTGATACGATTTATGCAGAAGGTCAAAGACGTTATGTAGAATCTTTATCGGCTTATGCAAGACAATTCTTAGGACAAATGGAAAAGCCAGAAGTAGATTATATCTCTGGACTTTCTCCAGCTATTTCTATCGACCAAAAGACAACAAGTAAGAATCCTCGTTCAACTGTAGGGACAGTAACAGAAATCTATGATTACCTTAGATTACTTTTTGCTCGTGTTGGTGTACCACATTGTCCTAACTGTGGCAAAGAAATTAAAAAGCAAACCATTGACCAAATGGTAGACCAACTGATGGAGTTACCAGAACGTACAAAAGTACAGTTACTTGCACCTGTAGTTAGAGGACGTAAAGGACGCCATGAAAAGGTTCTTGAAACAGCTGTGAAACAAGGCTATATTCGTGCACGTATTGATGGTGAAGTTTATGACTTAACGGAAGCAGAGTTAGATTTAGATAAGAACAAAAAGCATTCTATTGATATTGTAGTTGACCGTCTTGTTATAAAGCCAGGTATTGAAAAACGCCTAACGGACTCTATTGAAACAGTTATGAAGCAATCAGGTGGACTTATGATTGCAGAAGTTAATGGTGAAGAAGAACTTAATTTTAGCCAAAGCTTCTCTTGTCCAGATTGCCAAATTAGTATTGATGAGATTGAACCACGTTTATTCTCTTTTAATAACCCATTTGGAGCATGTCCAACTTGTACAGGCCTTGGAGAAAAGCTAGAAGTAGACCCAGAACTGGTTATCCCAAATCCAGAGCTTAGTTTAAGACAAGGTGCGATTGCTGTTATAGGATGGGGCTCTATTGCTAATCCAGACAGTTATGCTTATGCTCTTTTTGAAGCTTTAATGAAAAAATATAAATTTGATCTAGATACACCATTTAATCAGTTATCAGAGAAGGTTCAAAATATTATTCTATATGGAACAGGTGATGAAAAAGTTCAATTCACATTCCATGGAGAGTATGGAACAAGAAACTATGATTATGCTTTTGATGGTGTAGTGGGTAATACGAAGCGTCGTTATGAAGAAAGCTCTTCAGAAAGTATGCGTGATGAATACGAAAGTTTTATGACAAGTATTCCTTGTAAGACTTGTAAAGGTGCAAGACTTAAGCCAGAGGCACTTGCAGTAACAGTAGGTGATAAAAATATTAATGATGTAACTAACATGTCTATTGGAGATCTTAGAAACTTCTTCTTAGATGTAGAGCTTAGCAATAGACAAAAGGCTATCGGGGCTCAAGTATTAAAAGAGATTAATGCAAGACTTGGCTTCTTAGTGGATGTAGGGTTAGATTATCTTACACTCTCACGTTCTTCTGGGACCTTATCAGGTGGAGAGGCACAACGTATTCGTCTAGCAACTCAAATTGGTTCAGGGCTTGTAGGTGTACTTTATATTCTTGATGAACCAAGTATTGGACTTCATCAACGTGATAACGAAAGACTTATTCAAACATTAGTAAGACTTAGAGATTTAGGTAATACCCTTATTGTTGTAGAGCATGATGAAGATACTATGCATGCGGCTGACTGGATTGTAGATATTGGACCAGGAGCAGGAGAACATGGGGGAGAGATTATTGCAAGTGGTCCACTAGACACTATCTTAGCCTGTGAGGGTTCAGAAACGGGAGCATATTTAAGTGGACGTAAGCAAATAGAAATCCCAGGGCAAAGAAGAAAAGGTAACGGTAATAAAATTAAAGTTGTGGGTGCTAAAGAAAATAACCTTAAGAATTTAAGTGTTGAGATTCCTCTTGGTACATTAACTTGTATTACAGGTGTGTCCGGTTCAGGGAAAAGTACATTAATTAATGAGATTCTCTTAAAACGCCTTGCTCGTGACCTTAACCGTGCAAAGGTGAAACCAGGAGCTCATAGAGATATTAAGGGATTAGAAAACTTAGATAAGGTTATCCATATTGATCAATCTCCAATTGGGCGTACACCACGTTCTAATCCAGCAACTTACGTTGGGGTATTTGATATGATTCGTGATGTATTTGCAGGTACACAAGAAGCTAAGATGAAAGGGTATCAAAAAGGCCGTTTCAGCTTTAACGTAAAAGGTGGACGTTGTGAAGCATGTCGTGGAGATGGAATGCTTAAAATAGAAATGCATTTCTTACCAGATGTCTATGTGCCTTGTGAAGTATGTAAAGGAAAACGTTACAATAGAGAAACCCTAGAAGTTAAATACAAAGATAAAACCATTTCAGACGTACTTGCAATGACAGTAGAAGAAGCACTTAAATTCTTTGAGAACTTCCCAGCTATTAGCCGTAAGCTACAAACACTTTATGATGTAGGGCTTGGGTATGTAAGACTTGGACAATCTTCTACAACACTTTCAGGTGGGGAAGCACAACGTGTTAAACTAGCTACAGAACTTAGCAAACGTAGTACAGGCAAAACCATGTACATTTTAGATGAACCAACAACAGGATTACATTTTGCAGATGTGCATAAATTAGTAGGCATTTTAGATAGACTTGTAGAAGGTGGAAACAGTGTCGTTGTTATTGAACATAACTTAGACGTTATTAAAACAGCAGATTACATTATCGACTTAGGACCAGAAGGTGGTAGCCGTGGTGGCGAAATTGTCGCAACAGGTACACCAGAGCAAGTAGCAAAAGTTGAGAAATCTTACACAGGTAAGTTCCTTAAGAAAATGTTATAAATGTATGATGTATTTCCTCTAATCATAAAAATAGGTGTTGTACTAAGTACAACACCTATTTTTTATTTATCTATAAGAATATAATGTTAATTCACTATCTTCGTATTTAACAATCATACGTTCTGTAGCTGTAGAAATTATACCTGAGTATTCAGAACCACCATATTCTTTTTTGAAATCTTCAATGATATCAGTTATGAAGTTTTCAAGAACACGTTTTTCTAAACGATTTGCATTGCTTGCAAAATCATTCCAGCTATCTTTTTTAGCTACTGGAAGGTCAGTGAAAATGTTGAAGATTACAACACCATCTACTAATTCAACTTCAGCATCAATGATTTTTACTTTTACGTCTGTCATGAGACCAGAATTGATAGCTGGAAGTTCTACTAAATCAAGAATATCTTCTTCCATGTGTTTTAATGAAGCATTACTGATTTCTGTATTGTAGTTAAATCTACCCTTTGTTGAATAAGAGAATGAACCAATTGTTTCATCTTGGTAATCGTCTTCAAGAGTACCAGCAATTTCAACAGTACCTAAATTCTTTTGGATATCTTCACAGATATCTTCTAACATTGTAGTAAGTTTAGTACTTGAAATACGATTAAAGTCTGTTTTATCTACTTTACTACTGTAAGATACAGTTAAGTTTAATACTTCTTTTTTACTATCGTAAGTAAGGCCAAAGCTCCACTCTACATTGTGTTTATCTTCATAGTCATCTTCAAGAAGAGAAATCATCTTTTTGATGCCTGATGCTGATAAGTCTGGTTTTTTAGCTTCTTCTTCTTTTTTATCTTCTTCTTGTTGTTCATAGTATGCAACTTTTTTCTCAGCTGCTGCTAATTGGTTTTTAAGAGTAGCAATTTCTAAGTTTTTATTTGCAAGCTCTTGTTCTGTTACAGATGTAGAAGGTGTTTTTGAAGAAATTTGAACAGTTTTATTTGAACTATCCCAACCTACATTGTTATTAGTCATTTGACCAGCATCACGAAGAGATACATAAACAGTACCATCGATCATGAATGGTTCATATTGAGGAGTTTGGAAACTACCATCGTATGTAACTTTAATATTGTTATAAACTGCTTTTACATTTTTTGTAAGGTTTGCTGCACTTGTAGAAAATGCACCTGTTCCAATAGCCATAGCACAACCTAATGCTAATGCTTTTTTCATTTTTTTGCTCATATAATAACCTCCTTTAAGTATACATAGTTTAAATACAAGCTGTTAAACATAAGTATACTCAATAGGAGGCGAAAATTCAATTTAACTCTGGAAAATTAATGAAATTGTAATAAAGTATTATTTGATGTCTAATTTTCCATTTTTAAACATGAAAGTATAGGTAGGTTGTTTTGCATCATCTTCTTTAATTATACCTTCAATAGGAATAGTAGTAGTACCTAGATTTGTTTGAATCTCAGATATAATAGAAGTAAGAAGTTTTTCAAGGTCAGCTTTAGAAATTTGTTTGAAGGCCTTAGCATCTTCTTTATCATATTCTATAGCAATGATAACACGGCCATTACTAAAGAGAATATCAAAATCCCAATCTACTTTAAATTGTTTATCGTAGTTTTTTTCAAGTTTATCTTCTAATTGTTCTAATACATAATTAATAGCAAGGGGATTATTAAGGTCTACTTTTGGAGCGCTTGCAAAAAGAGTGAGAGATTGGCTTGCAATAACACCAATACATAAGGTTTTAAGGCAAAAGTTTTTAATAGACATATGAAGTCCTCCTAAAATTAAAGTCTATAAATAGTATTTAAAGTAATGAGAAGAATATTCTGGTAAAAATTAGTATATATAAACCATTAAAAGTAGTTTATACTTGAATAAGAGAAGAAAAAAGGAGTAACGCTATGTTTGATATAAAAGAAGAACTCAAAAAGTTACCAGGTTCACCAGGTGTTTATCTGATGAAGAATGAACTGGATCAAATAATTTATGTAGGCAAAGCTGTTAGTCTTAAAAATCGTGTAAAACAGTATTTTCAACAGTCAAAAAATCATTCTATAAAAACTATTAGATTAGTAGAACAGATTAAGAGTTTTGAATATATTGTAACGACATCCGAGCTAGAAGCTTTGGTTTTAGAATGTAATTTAATTAAAAGATATAACCCTAAATATAATATAAGGTTGAAAGATGATAAACATTATCCTTATATAAGAGTAGATATTCATAATGTCTTTCCAAGGGTAACAGTAGTAAGGAAGATGAAAAAAGATGGTGCTAAATATTTTGGGCCTTATACAGATTCCAATGCTATGTGGGAAATGGTAGAGTTTATTAAGAAGACGTGGCCACTTCGTACGTGTACAAGGGTACTCCCTAGAGATATTAATAAGGAACGTGCTTGTTTGAATTATCATATTGGACAATGTAGTGGACCATGTATTGCTGAAATTAACGAAACAGACTATAAGGCAATTATAGAAGAAGTGGTATCTTTCTTAGGAGGGAAATATCAAGATATTATTAAACGTCTTGAAAAAAGTATGGAAGAAGCGTCTATGAACTTAGAGTTTGAAAAAGCAGCACTCTTAAGAGACCAACTTACTGCTATTAAAAAGATAGAACAAAAGCAAACTGCAAGTAATAGCAGTATGGAAGACCAAGATGTTATTGCTTTTGCAAGAAGTGAAAAAGATACATTAATGCAGATTTACTTTGTACGACAAGGTAAGCTCATTGGTCGAGAGCACTTCTTAATCAATGACACACAAGGAGAGGACATAGAGCAAATCTTTAGTGATTTCATTGTGCAATTTTATTCAGAGGCAACATTTATTCCAAAGCAAATTCTAGTAGAGAAAATGCCAGAGGATCAACAAGTTGTTGAAGAATATTTAACCATGCATAAGGGAAGTAAAGTCAGTTTAATTCTCCCACAAAAAGGGACAAAGCATAATCTATTAGAACTAGCAAGTAAGAATGCCTATATTACTTTAAGTCAATTTGGCGATGAGATTAGGCGTCAAGAAGCAAGAACCCAAGGGGCATTGAGTGAAATACAAGAAGCTCTTGGGTTTAATATACAGCTTAATCGTATAGAAGCGTATGATATTTCTAATACACAAGGGATTGAATCTGTAGGTGGTATGGTTGTCTTTGAAAAAGGTAAGCCTAAACGTAGTGACTATCGTAAATTTAAGATTAAAAGTATACAAGGCCCTAATGATTATGGAAGTATGGAAGAGGTACTAGATAGAAGAATTGCAAGGCTTGTCCAAAAAGGCGAAGAAGATAGTTTTACCAAAATGCCAGATCTAATTTTAATGGATGGTGGAAAAGGGCAAGTCGGTGTAGCAGAGAAAATATTGGATAAATATAAACTCAATATTCCAGTATGTGGTATGGTTAAGGATGATAAACATAGGACAAGAGGGTTATTGTACCAAAATGAAGAGATATTATTAAAACCCACTACAGAAGGCTTCAAGCTTATTACCCGTATCCAAGATGAGGTACACCGATTTGCTATTGAGTACCATAAGAAACTTAGAAGTAAAGCACAAGTTCAATCTGTCCTAGATGATATTAAGGGGGTAGGTAAGGAACGTAAAAAATACTTGATGAATCACTTTAAAAGTGTGGAGCTTTTAAGACAGGCATCTGTAGAAGAGATAGAATCGGTACCAGGGATTACAAAAGATGTAGCAATGAATATTTATACTTTTTTCCATAAAAGATAGATGATATAATGTAATATAGTGTAAAAAAACAGAAAAAAGGAGTAAAGGCATGTATTCTGTAAAAGTAAGTAAATTGATTGAACATTTTAAGCTAGAGCCTTTAACACCAAATATTGAGTATGAAAATAGACAAATAAAGGACTCAGATGTTAATAGACCAGCTCTTCAGTTAGCAGGGTTCTTTGACTATTTCGATCCAACAAGATTACAAATCATTGGTAAAGTAGAACATACCTACATGGAACAAATGCCAGAAGATGAGAGGAAAAAGTGTGTAGAACGTCTTATGAGCTATACAGAAATTCCTTGTATTGTATTTTGTAGAGAAGAAATAGAGCCATTCCCAGAAATGGTTGAGTATGCTGAAAAAAGTGGCATCCCATTATTTAAGACCAATATGTCTACAACTAGCTTCTTAGCAGAAGTGAATAGATGGCTACACGTAGAGTTAGCACCTCGTATTTCTATGCATGGTGTACTTGTAGATATCTATGGAGAAGGTGTA
Source organism: Holtiella tumoricola (assembly GCF_027857615.1). NCBI lineage: Bacteria > Bacillati > Bacillota > Clostridia > Lachnospirales > Cellulosilyticaceae > Holtiella > Holtiella tumoricola. The sequence continues at coordinate 79,689 of NZ_JAQIFT010000074.1, read as the reverse complement.
CTGATTACAGGAGAAAGTGGTATTGGTAAGAGTGAAACAGCCCTAGAACTTGTAAGAAGGGGACATCGTCTAGTAGCAGATGACGCTGTAGAAATTAAACGTGTTTCAGGAACCACTTTACTTGGTTCAGCACCAGAGGTTATTCGCCACTTTATAGAAGTACGTGGTATTGGTATCGTAGATGTTAAACAAATTTTTGGTGTAGGTTCAGTTAAAGAAATGAAAAATATTGACCTTATTGTTAAATTAGAAAATTGGGATCAGAAGAAGCAATATGATCGATTAGGTTTAACAAATGAGTATATCGATATATTAGGAATTAATGTAGTAAGTCACTCAATTCCAATTAGACCAGGTAGAAATTTAGCTATTATTTGTGAAACTGCAGCAATTAACTTTAGACAAAAGAAAATGGGATATAATGCAGCAGAAGCACTTAATGAACGTGTTATGAATAACTTACAAAATAATTTTAATAATTAAAGCTTGATGGAGGATTAGGGATGTATTATATTGGTGTAGATTTAGGTGGGACAACAATTAAAGTAGGATTAGTAAATGATGAATATCAAATTATTGATAAAATTGTTATTCCTACAGGAAGAGAACGTTCATCAGAGGCAGTACTTAAAGACATGGCAGATGTATGTAGACAGATTATGAATAAACATGGTCTTACAGAATCTGATGTACACTCAATTGGTATTGGAAGCCCAGGAATTGCTTCTCCAGTTGAAGGGATTATTCACTATGCAAGTAACTTAAACTTCAATGAGGTAAATGTAAGAGAAGAAATTCAAAAGTATATTAACCTTAATGTGTATGTAGAAAACGATGCAAACTGTGCAGCTTTAGCAGAAGCTATTTGTGGTGCAGCTAAAGGTGAGAAAGATGTAGTTGTTGTAACATTAGGTACAGGTGTTGGTGGTGGGATCATCATCGGCGGTAAAGTATATAGTGGTGCTTTTTGCGGTGGTGGTGAAATTGGTCACCATGTTCTTGAGTTAAATGGTCGTCCATGTGGCTGTGGTCGTAAAGGATGTTGGGAACAATATGCTTCTGCAACAGCACTTATCAATGATGCAAAGGTAGCGGCAACAGCTAATCCAGGTTCTCTTCTTGCAACTATGGTAGAAGGAAACTTAGAGGGCATGACAGCTAAAATTGTATTTGATGCAGCACAAGCAGGTGATGTGGTAGCAAATGAAGTACTTGATCAATACTTCAAATATGTAGCATATGGTGTAGCTAACCTTGCTTATATGTTACAACCAGGTGTAGTTGTACTTGGTGGTGGTATGAGTGCACAAGGTGAGAACTTAACAGTACCTGTTACAAAATATGCACAGGCGCAGATGTGTCCAGGGCTTGAACTTAGAAATCCAGTTAGAGCAGCTATTTTAGGTAATGATGCAGGTATTATTGGAGCAGCCTTAGTAGGTACAACTCTTCAATAGTATATTTCTAGATAAAATATGTTTCAAAGGAATATTGGGAGAGATTTTGAAACATACTACGGGCATTACCTTAATAGGAGGGACATATGCTAAGGCACGAAATCGTAAGGCAAATAGAAGAGGCAAGACAAGAGCTGAATGATATGTTGGGGACTTACGAAGATGGGCAAGATGATGAAGATATTATTCATTTAAGTCAGAGTTTAGATGAGCTTATTGTACAGTATATGCAGCTCACTAAATAGACAGATTTTTTACAGATGTTAGTCATGAGATAAATCGGGACTGTTATGACATAGGTTGTAACAGTCCCTAAATTTGTATAGATAATAGCTTTTAGTATTTGGGTTTATAGGGAGGTAAAAGATGAATAGTCAAGACGTACTAAAGAAATATATTAATAAGTATAAATGGTTGTATTTAATAGGCATAATGGTTTTATTAGCGGTAGACTATATGCAACTCTTTATTCCAAAGATAACAGGTAGTGTTACAGATGGAATTAAAGATGGAAGTATGACATCAGAGGGCATACTACAAATGGTCATGCTCCTTATAGGTGTAGCCGTGATTATGGGATTATGCCGTATAGGATGGCGTTATTGTATCATTGGGTCAGCTAGAAAAGTAGAAAGAGATGTTAGGGAAGACTTATTTGAAAAATGGGTAACACTAGATAGTCAATATTTTAATGAACATAAAACAGGAAATTTAATGGCATATGCAACTAACGACTTAAATGCTATTCGTATGATGGTAGGACCTGGTGTTATTACTATATTTGATGCTGTTATTATGACAGTTATGGTTATTGGGCAAATGGCATTTGCTATAGACCTTAAGCTTACTTTGGTTGCAATTTTACCGATGCCACTTATTGCTCTTTCAAGTTACTATTTTGGAAGAATTATAAAAAAGCGTTTTAAACAAAAACAAGAAGCCTTTGCTCTTCTATCCGATAAAGTACAAGAGTCCTTTTCCGGGATTAAAGTTATTAAGTCTTTTGTACAAGAGTACTATGACTTACAAGACTTTGATGAAATAGCAGAAGATAATTATACAAAGAACTTAAAACTTGCAAAACTATCAGCATTTCTTAATCCACTTGTTATCTTTTTAGTAGGTTCAAGTTTATTAATCTCAATAGGATATGGTGGTTATTTGACTATGATTAATGAGATTACAATAGGTGAATTTGTAGCTTTCAATCAATATATTTTAATGCTAAGTTGGCCAATGCAAGCTATCGCTATGGGGATTAATACTTTTGCTCAAGGCATGGCATCTGTAAAAAGAATAGATGAAGTGTTAAGCGAAACAAGTCAGGTTCAAGATAGAGAAGATGCAGAGGTATTACCTAAGTTAGAGGGACATATTCGCATTAATCATCTTAACTTTAATTTCCCAGATAACAATCAACCAGGTTTAAAAGATATATGCTTAGAAGTTAAACCAGGTGAAACGTTAGCTGTACTTGGACGAACAGGAAGTGGGAAGTCAACATTAGTTAATTTACTTCTTAGAATTTATAATGCACCAGAGGGAAGCATCTTCTTAGATGAAACAGATATTATGGATGCAAAAATACAAGATGTCAGAAAACAAATAGGATATGTACCACAAGATAACTTCTTATTTAGTGATACAATTATGAACAATATTGGATTTGGTGTAGATCATATATCTCGTGAGACAGTAGAAGAAGCAGCCAAGAAGGCAGATGTACATAAAAATATTATCGACTTCCCACATCAATATGAGACAGTAGTAGGAGAAAGAGGAACAACACTTTCTGGAGGTCAAAAACAAAGAGTATCTATTGCAAGGGCACTTATTTTAGATACACCAATCTTGATTCTAGATGACTCTTTATCTGCAGTAGATACAAAGACAGAGGAGCTTATCTTAAATAATCTAAAAGAAGTAAGGCAGGATAAAACGAACATTATTATTGCCCATCGTATTTCAACAGTACGTCATGCAGAACATATCGTGGTACTTGAAAATGGCCATATTGCTGAATATGGAGACCACGAAAGTCTACTTGCAGTTGATGGAATTTATGCAGAAATGTATAGAAAACAACAACTTGAAGAAGAGATTAGTGAGGCATAGGGGGGATATGAGAATGAAAACACAAGATAGTAGACTTATTAGACGTTTATTAGCTTATGCAAAACCATACAAAGGTTGGTTCTTTGTTGTACTGGCCTTAATGCTTATAAGTACAGTGGCTGATTTAGCTAAGCCTGTGCTTATAGGAAATGCTGTAGACTTATTTACAGAAGGTTATAAGACACCTTATATCGCTGTAACAGACTCAGAAGGTACTGTAACTTTTGAAGGGGAGAATATAAGACAGCTACAAGCAAATGATGTAGTAGATACTGTACATCAGATGATTCAGTATAAAAATGTATATTACTGGATTGATGAGATGAAGCTAGAAGATAGCAAAGCATTAGAAGGTATGACACCGGAAGATTATAGTCAAGCATTAACCATCCAAACAGAGGGTGTAAGTCTAGAATTAAATGGGAATACTTATGAAGGACGTGTACTTTTAAAAGAGGAGTTGAAAGTATTAAGAAGTCTTAATCTACCAGAGTTAGGTAGGCTTGCAATACTCTTCTTACTTGTTCTTGTTATAAGCTTTGGATTTTTATATTTACAAGCAATGATCTTACAATATATTGGACAGAAGATTATTTTAGCAGTGCGCCATGAAATTTATGAAAAAATGCTTTATTTACCAGATAGATTCTATCATCAAAATCCAATAGGTAAACTGGTAACACGTGTAACAAATGATACAGAAACTTTAAATGAAATGTACACAAGTGTACTTGTAAACTTACTCAAACAAGTATTGTTCCTATTAGGGGTTATGGTCATGATGCTTGCTACAGATGTAAGAACAGCCCTTTGGGTGTTTGCACTCATTCCATTAGTAGTAGGCGCAACCTTTGTTTACAAATACTTCTCAAGAATCGCATATAGAGATGTACGTAATCGCCTAACACAAATGAATACATTTTTATCAGAGCATATTTCAGGTATGCGTATTATACAAATCTTCACAAGAGAAGATGCTAAAGTTAAACAAATGAAATCTATTAATACAAAGTTATATAAAGCAGGCATGAGAGAAATGACAGCATTCATGCTCTTTAGACCATTTATTTTCGTTCTTTCAACAGTTGGCGTGGGTCTTGTCCTTTTAGTAGGTGGAAATAGTGTACTTAAAGGTGCTATGAGCGTAGGTGCATTAATTATTATGGTTTCTTATACAAAAGATTTCTTTGGACCTATTGAACAATTAGCAGAGAACTTCAGTGTACTTCAATCAGCACTTGCTTCAGCAGAGAAAATCTTTACAATTTTAGATGAAGAGAATGAAATTAATAATGGAACTTATAAGATTGAAAAAGGGTTTAATGGCTCTATAGAGTTTAAAAATGTTTGGTTTGCTTATGAGGAAGAAGAGTGGATCTTAAAAGATGTTTCTTTCACGATTGAAGCAGGACAAAAGGTAGCCTTTGTAGGTGCAACAGGAGCAGGTAAAACATCTATTCTGAGTCTAATTTGCCGTTATTATGACATTCAAAAAGGGCAAATTTTAATAGATGGTAGAGATATTAAAGAATATGATATTGCTTCTTTAAGAAGTCAAGTAGGACAAGTACTTCAAGATGTATTTATGTTTACTGGAGATGTAAAAAGCAATATTCGCTTAGGAAACGACACTATTTCCCAGGAAACGATTGAAAAGGCAAGTAAGCTTGTTAATGCTCATGAATTTATTGAGAGATTACCACAAAAATACAATGAAAAAGTATTAGAAAGAGGGGCGAGCCTCTCTACAGGACAACGTCAGCTCATTTCCTTTGCTAGGGCAGTTGCTTATAACCCTAAAATCTTTATTTTAGATGAGGCCACAGCTAATATTGATACAGAGACAGAAAGCTTAATTCAAGATGCACTTTATAAGATGATGGAAGGTCGTACAACATTAATGGTAGCTCACCGCTTGTCTACAATCCAACATGCTGATAATATTATTGTGTTACATAAAGGTAAAATAAGAGAGATGGGGAACCATCAAACCCTATTAAGTAATAAGGGCATTTACTATAACTTGTACCAATTAGCATTACAAAGTCAGGTTATGTCTTAAACAAAAGATAAAAGATGAATCGGAGATATTAACAATGTAAAGAGGTGTGAAAATGACAGAAACGAATGAACTTACAGTGAAGATTAAAATGAAAATTAGTGACGTATGGCGCTATAACGTATGGGTAGGTTACCGTACATGGTTTAGCAAAATACTTGTTGTAATAGGATTAGGTATCCTAGGATGGATAGGGTATCAATTTACCCAAAATACTGGACGTATAGATTTATTTTTTGCAGATAATATTATATGGATTATTGCTGCAGCTCTCCTTTTAATCGGGAAACCTTTTAAAATATGGAATATAACAGCATCTCAGATGCAATCACCAGTGTTTTCAGGTACAACAGAGTATGTATTTTCTAAAGAGAATATTTACCTTAAAGTAGGTGAACTAGAAGATACAGTATCTTGGGATACTTATGTAAGAATTGTAGAAACAGGCAAAGACTTCAGATTTTTTGTAGATCCTGTACAAGCACAACTTTTACCAAAGCATAATATGGATTCTGAAACTGTAGCAAAGCTTAGAGAACTCATCAAGGCAGCAAAACCAGCAACAAGTTATAAATTAAAATAGGACATTAAACAATAGGCTTAGAAAGAGGATCAAATGGAAAGATTATTTCATATTTCTACAACACCCAAATATATTGAATGGTTCAATGATGATTGGGATAAAATTAAAGCATTTAGTGAGAAACATCATATGGAGGGTATAGAGCTTGGACTTACCATGGACTATGATATCAATAAAATTCCAGAAGGTGTTGTAAAAGGTGTACACTTAAGTTTTTACCCAATGTGGTTAGACTTTTGGAGAGGCGATACAGCTAAGGTAGAAGGCTTACTAGGTGGTCACCAAGCTATGTTAGATTATTATGGTGGGGCAAGTAAAGAAGTAATGATAGAGTGCTACAAAGCACAATATGCAAGAGCAAAAGCTCTTGGGGCTAAGTATATGGTATTCCATGTAAGTCATATTTGTATGGAGGATTCATTTACTTGGCAATTTGATTACACAGATGATGAAATCGTAGATGCTACAATTGAACTTATAAATGCAGTCTTTCCAGCGGATGAAGAAGGGCCTATGTTATTATTCGAAAATCTTTGGTGGCCAGGACTTACTTATCTTGATAAACAGGTAACTAAAAAACTTTTAGACGGTGTGAAGTATGGACAAAAAGGTTTGCTTATGGATATCTCTCATTTGATTTTAACCAATCTTAAAATAGGTAATGAAAAAGCTTGTTATACTTATGTGAAAGAAGTGGTGCAAAACCTAGGAGAACTTAAAGAGTTTATCTATGGTGTGCACTTAAATAAGACACTTCCTAAACATTATATGCAACAAGACCGCAGTTACTTAGTTGAAAGGTATAGAGAAGCTAAGACACCACAACTTAAAATGCGTGTTTTAAAACAACATATACAAAAGTTAGATCCTCATCAACCCTTTGATCATGAAATTGCAAAGCAAATCGTAGAGTATATTAACCCTAAGTTTTGTGTATATGAGACGAATCCTGTAGATATATATGAAATGGCATACTTTATCAAGCGACAAAACCTTGCATTAGGTATTTCATATAAATAATATCATGATAAAATAATTAATCATGTGTATATTGTTGACAGCGTATTTCTTTTTTCTTATAATAGTTTTGTAATAATTAGTTAATAAATTATGAAAAACACGGAGGAAGTAGAAATGCAGCTGAAAAAACCATTACTCATGTTCATTGTAGTCGTATCAGCAATGTTTATGCCAACTTTTGTATTTGCTCAAGCATATGGAAAAGTTAATGTTGCTACACTTAATATGAGACAACAGCCTGATTCAAAAGCTACTAACATAGGTCAACTAGATCAAAGAGATGAAGTAGACATTATTGGACGCGCAAATGATGCATGGCTAGAGATTAAGACAAGTAGTGGGAAAACAGCTTATGTTTTTGCAGAATACGTATCTATAGAAGAAGCCCAAGGAACAATAATAGGACAAGGCGTTAGGCTTCGTGATTATCCTTCAGTAACAGGTTCAAGTGTGTTTGACACTTTAAGTAAAGGTGAAAAAGTTGTTATTGAATACGTAGTAGATGGATGGTGTAAAGTTATTCATGATGGAAGAGAAGGCTTTATTAGTCAAGAATACGTAGAGTCTAAGTTTATGAAAGAAATTAAAACGAAGACTATGGCAGAAGTAAAACGTGTTGTACCAGCTCAAAAGGTACAAGAAGCTACAGGTACAAGTAGTAATAATCAAAGTAATAGTGGAAGTACAAGTGAAAAAGAAACAGTTGCGACTTCAGGCATGAGCTTAGGCAGTACCATTGTAGAAGATGCTAAGCAGTTTGTTGGTAACCCATATGTTTATGGGGGGAATAGCTTAAGTACTGGTGTAGACTGCTCAGGATTTACACAACAAATTATGAAAAGACATGGTATTAGTATTTCACGTACATCACGTTCGCAATATGAGAATGATGGCTATCAAGTAAGCAAGAGTGAATTGCAAAAAGGTGACTTAGTTTTCTATGGCTACAATGGTTCAGTATCACATGTAGCGATTTATATAGGTAGTGGCAAAATTGTTCATGCTAATACAAGTAGTACAGGCATTATTATCAGCTCGTTAGATGGATCTGGTAAGCCATACATAGGTGCAAAAAGAGTAATTTAAGATAGATTTATCAATCTAAACATAGATTTTGTAAAAAGATGAGTATAGAGACATACAAATGTATATGGTATTACAAAGTTAATATCGTATAGAGATTTGTATGTCTTTTTTTGTTTTATCTTATAACCTATCTGTACATATATTCTTTAAATCAATAAAGTTTATTATTCTTAGAGAAAATGATAAATAAGTATAAATATGGTATAAGAAAATACATTGATTTATTAATGAAAAGGGGTATAGAATAGAGAACGAATTGAAAATAGAGGGAGAGTAAGAATGAAAGAAAACATAAAAAATATGACAGTAGGTTCTCCGATGAAGTTAATCGCTAGCTTCTTTATGCCCCTATTACTAGGTATGTTATTCCAACAGTTTTATAGTATGGTTGATACAATGATAGTTGGAAGATTTTTGGGTGCAAAGGCATTAGCAGCAGTAGGTGGAACAGGTTCTATTAACTTTATGATTATTGGTTTTTGCATGGGTGTATGTAATGGATTTGCTATTCCAGTAGCACAGGCGTTTGGAGCAGGGGATGAATCCTCAGTAAGGAAGTATGTAGCAAATAGTGCATGGCTATCGGTTGTATTTTCACTGGTAACAACAGTAATTGTATGTGTATTATGCCGTAAGATATTAGGATGGATGGATACACCAAGTGATATTTTTGAAGGGGCATATGATTATATTTTTGTTATCTTTTTAGGGATACCTGTTATTTACTTATATAATTTATTGGCAGGGATACTAAGGTCTCTTGGAGATAGTAAGACTCCGCTCTATTTCCTTGTGATATCCTCTTTATTGAATATTATACTAGATTTGGTTGCTATTTTAGTATTAGATATGGGTGTTGCTGGGGCTGCATGGGCAACAGTTATTTCACAAGGTATTTCTGGTATTTTATGCCTTATATATATTTATAAAAAGTTTACTATTCTTAAGATAAATAAGGAAGAGTGGCAACCAAAATGGGGATATATGCGTGGGTTATGTATGATGGGTATACCTATGGGACTTCAATATTCTATTACTGCTATTGGTAGTGTTATTTTACAAACAGCTGTTAATTCATTAGGTTCTATGGCTGTAGCGGCAATAACAGCAGGTAACAAGATTAATATGCTATTTTGTTGTCCATTTGATGCGATGGGGGCGACTATGGCAACTTATTCGGGGCAAAATGTAGGTGCTGGAAAATTTGATAGAGTAACAGATGGTTTAAAAGCATGTAGTTTAATTGCGCTCTTGTATTCAATTGTTTCTTGCGTCGTATTATTTATTTTTGGAGAGCAATTATCCCTAATGTTTGTCGATGGATCAGAAGTAGACATTATAAGGGATGCAGCATTATTACTTAAATGCACAAGTACATTTTTCTTCCCATTAGCGCTTGTGAATATTGTAAGATTCACTATTCAAGGTATGGGATTTGGAAATTTAGCTATTTTAGCAGGTGTATGTGAAATGATTGCTCGTAGTGTAGTTGGTTTTGTATTTGTGCCAATGTTTGGATATACGGCAGCATGTTTTGCTAGTCCAGTGGCTTGGATTATGGCAGATTTATTCTTAATACCAGCTTATATTTATGTTATTAATAAGTTGAAGAGGAGAAACTTAGAGCAAGACTATATGAATGTGTCATTGAGTCAGTAAAAATTTAAGTTTGATATAGAAGATTTATTAATCTCTTTAAAATGATAAAAAGTAAGAAGCTACTGTCTAGATGCAGTAGCTTCTTACTTTTTTTGTGATATTTTTAAATATAAAACATATAACTTTCTTCAGGATTATATTTAGCTAATTCTTCTTTGAGCGTGGCAAGAGTAATCGTATTAAGTGTAGTATAGATGGAATCATCAAGAGTTTGCCATACAAAATGATTCATTGTTTTTTCAATAGCATCATCTGTCACAGAGCTTTCAGTTTTTTCGAATAAATTTGTTTCGATAGCTTGAAGAATTTGAGCAACAGTGATCTCTTCTAGAGGGTGTGCTAATTGATAGCCACCTTGAGCACCTTTAATAGAGATGACTAAATGAGCGCGTTTAAGTAGAGAGAAAACTTGTTCAAGATAAATTTTTGAAAGACCGAGTTTTTCAGAAATGGTGAGTATGGTTATACATTCACCAGAGGTAGAAACTTGTGCAAGTGCAAGCATAGCTGCTAAACCATAACGGCCTTTAGATGAAATACGCATAGATAATCCTCCAATACCTAGTAAACCAATATGTTTTGCTTAAATATAGTATAGAGCATAAAAAAAATAATAACAATAATAAAAATAATTTTTTAAAATAGATTGACAATTTAGAGTGAGAGGCATATATTATTAGCATAGTAAACAGATATGTTTTATAAGATAAATGAAAATAGATTATTTTATAAGGAGTGATTGATATGGCAAAAATTTATAAAGGTTTAACTGAACTTATTGGGGGAACACCTTTACTTGAACTTGTTAATTATAATAGAAATCATGATTTACCAGCTCAGATATTAGCAAAACTAGAATATTTTAATCCAGCAGGTAGTGTAAAAGACCGTGTAGCCAAAGCAATGATTGAAGATGCAGAATCAAAAGGGATTTTGACATCAGATTCAGTTATTATTGAACCAACAAGTGGTAATACAGGTATTGGTCTTGCTGCCGTAGCAGCAGCTAGAGGCTATAGAGCAATCTTAACTATGCCAGAAACAATGAGTATAGAAAGACGTAATTTATTAAAAGCTTATGGGGCAGAAATTGTTCTGACAGAAGGTGCAAAGGGAATGAAAGGCGCTATAGAAAAAGCTGAAGAACTTTCTAAAACTATTCCTAATAGCTTTATACCAGGTCAATTTGTAAATCCAGCTAATCCAACAGCACATATTCATACAACAGGCCCAGAAATTTGGGAAGATACAGAAGGAAAAGTAGATATTTTTGTTGCTGGTGTAGGAACAGGCGGTACTATTACAGGCGTAGGACAGTATTTAAAAGAAAAAAATCCTAATATTAAAATAGTAGCAGTAGAGCCTGCTGACTCACCAGTACTTTCAGGAGGTAAACCAGGACCACATAAGATTCAAGGCATAGGGGCTGGCTTTGTACCAGAGGTACTCAACACAGGTGTATACGATGAAATTATTAAAGTTAAAAACGAAGATGCTTTTACAGTAGGTAGAGAAGTGGCAAGAACAGAAGGCATTCTTATTGGGATTTCATCAGGAGCAGCTGTTTATGCAGCTACTGAGCTAGCAAAACGCCCAGAAAATCAAGGTAAGACAATAGTTGTTTTATTACCAGATACAGGTGAACGTTATTTATCTACACCATTATTTAGTGAATAATTAAAATGAAAAAGAGTTGGAGATGTTTATTGAAAGTTAGGATAAACGTATTCAGCTCTTTTTAGATAAAAAGGCATAATTAGAGTGCTTTAATAATAAGATTATAAAAGAGCTTCTTTACCATTTTTTTCAAGGGAGGCGGTCAAATGAAAAGAAATAGAAGCATTAGTGTATTTTTTATAGCTCTTCTTATTTTAATCCTACTTTTGATAGGCTATTGTACTATGAATCAACCGGAGCAGGTAAATGAAAAAGCCTCACTAAGTGAAAATATTATAGAAATAGCTATGAGCAAAAGAGGTAGTCAAATAGTAAATCATATTGCCAATATATAGGTAAGATAAGGAATATGTAAAATGCATTGTAAAGGAATGAATGACAAATATAGCTTGACAAGTATTAGACCGTTCTCTATACTAGTTCTAATTATTCAAAAGGAGGTTAGGACATGAAAAATATTGCAGCATTTTTTGATATAGATGGGACGATATATAGAGAAGGGCTTATTACTGAGGTATTTAAAAAGATGATTAAGTATGAACTCATTGATGCAAGTAAATGGCATAGTGATGTAAGACCAGCTTTTTTAAACTGGGATAAGAGATTAGGAGATTATGATACTTACTTATTGAAGATGGTTGATGTATATACAGAAGCTGTAAAGGGTACAACACCTTATCACATGTCCTACATTGCGCAAAAAGTAATAGAGCAAAAGGGAGATCGTGTATACACATTTTCTAGACAACGTATTAAAAATCATAAAGAAAACGGACATAAAGTCATTGCTATATCAGGTTCACCTATTGAACTCGTAAAAGAAATGTCTAATAAATATGATATGGATGACTACAGGGGGACAATCTATAAAGTAAATGAACAAGGTACTTATAGTGGTGATATTATTCCAATGTGGGATGCTGTAAGTAAGCGTAAATCTATCTTAGAAATGGTAGATAAGTATGATATAGATCTAGCTGAAAGCTACGCTTATGGAGATACAACGGGAGACTTAACTATGCTTAAAATGGTAGGCCATCCGTTTGCAATTAATCCAACTAAAGAATTACTGAGCAAGATTCTAGAAGATGAAGAGCTCAAACAAAAAATTACAATTATTGTAGAAAGAAAAGATGTAACTTATCGTATGTCTTTAGAGCATTTAGATCTTATTTGATAGCTTAAACCGGAACTGTAAAAATTTTGAAAAAATAAATCTAAATAGTTTGAAAACTTACTGATTCCCTCGTATAATTAGAGTATTAGTGTAATCGAATTTATCAGTTAAAGGGGGAGCATATGGGCAAAGTCAAATTCTATGAAGAGAAGTGGTTTTGGTATATTATCTTAGTAATGATTAGTATTATGTGTCTTACAAGAAGCAATAAAATTATCGTTAAGGGGAATTGCAACGGAAATGGGAATGGATCAGGTTCTAATAATACGGCCAATAATCCATGATATAAGGGAAGATGTTTTATAGATATGCACACAACTTGTTTATAAAGTTAAGTTAAAATAAATTCACTTGACAGAAGTTATGTAATGTGTAAAAATAAAACATCTTGAGTATATACAGGAAGGGGAATAGGATGAAGACATTAGAATTTTACAAACACCTCTTACAAGAAAAAGGTATCGAGCTTGAAGCGGGGGTATTAAAGAATGAAGAGCATTATTTTACAAAACTTTATGTGGCACACAAGCTTGAATCAGTAGACTGTAATGAAGAAGCGTATGAAATTTTACGTGGTCTTTATGAAAAAAGTGCAGTCCGTTATGATAGACACCTCTTTGCAAGTTATGAGGATTATTTAGAAGAAAAAGTAAAATATTTTGTAAGTCTTGCAAACTTAAGCTATAGCTTAACAGGGGAAGCAGCAAAAAGTTTACCATATTTAGATGAAGCTTTAATCACTTTAGATGGTGAAGAGAGTGCTTACCCATATATAGATAGAGATGAAATAGAAAAATTAAGAGATCATTATAGAAGCCTTGTTGGATAATCCAACAGGCTTTTTTCAATACTTGGGTCAAATTCTTACCAGGTACATAATTACGACAAAAACGGTGTCCAAGTTACGTAGAATTGATATAATAGAAGAAAAACTAAGAAGGAGGAAGGCATGTGGTAGAGTTTGTATTAGGGGTAGCCAAGAGTGGCAAGACCACAGTATGTTACAAGGAGATTCAAGAAGCTTTAAGAGAAGAGGCATATCATAATCTTATTATGATTGTCCCAGAACAATTCAACTTACAAATACAAATTGAGCTTGCTAAGCTCCTTAAGCCTGGACTTCTTAGAACAGAAGTTATGAGCTTTAAGAACTTAGCTAAAAAAGTACTTAAAGAGGTTGGTGGGATTAAGCAACCACTTATTGACGACTTAGAGCGTGTCATGATCCTCAAAAAATTATTAGAACAGCATAAAAAAGAGTTATCTTATTATAAAACAAGTTATAACAGTGAAGGCTTTGTTGATGGCATGAATCGTCTCATTACTATTTTTGAACAAAATGAAGTGGATAAGGTGATGTTAGATGCTTTAGCAGGAGATGACAAAAGTAGTGATGTGTTCAAATGCAAGATGCAAGATATCACAGCTATTAATGAATGGTTCCATGGCTTTATTAAAGAACGTTTTGTGACTGTTGAAAAGACAATGGAGCGTTTGGCAGGCTCTATTTCTAAAAGCCATTATTTGAATGAGGCTGTTGTATGGATTGATGGATTTTATGGCTTTACAGCAACTCAGCTTAAAATTATAGAAGAGCTTATGCATAAGGTGCAAAAGGTAGTTATTACCCTTCCCATTGATCGCCACTACGATAAGAGTGAATATGTTTATCCCAATAATCCATTCTATGATAGCATTAAAAATTATCAAGCGCTTATTAAACGTTGCGAGTTAAGCCAAGTGGAGTTTAAAACAGAAGTGATAAAACCTGAAAATGTAGATACAGATGCCTTGAGCTATCTTAATGAAAATTATCTCAAGTCTTATGCTAAGCCTTATGGACTACCACAAGAATCAGTCAAGCTTGCAACCTACGCTTCAAAAGATGATGAGGTCGTACAAGTAGCAAGGCAAATGGTGAAGCTTATTCGTGATGAAGGCTATCGCTACCATGATATGGCTGTACTTGTAGGAGATATGGGCCAGTATAAATCTACTATTGTAAGTACCTTTAAAGAATATGGTATCCCAGTGTTTATGGATGATAAAAAAAGTATCCATACCAATAGTTTAGTTGCTGTGATTGATGCAGTACTAGATGTGATGACAACCAGCTGGAACTATAAGAGTATGATGACATTCTTACGATTTAATATGTTAGACCTATCCCGTGAGGAAATAGACTTATTAGAAAATTACATGCTAGAGCATGGTATACAAAATAAGAGAAAATGGCAGGCAGAGTGGACAAGAGAAAGTAAAGGTATGGATTTAGAAATTATTCAAGGCATTAAAGAACGTGTTATGAGTCCACTTATTCATTTAGAAGAAATATTACAACAAGCCAAAGATACCAGTGGAAAAATGCCTATTAGTGAAGCGAGTAAAGCAATCTATCTATTCCTTGAAGAAATTCATGCTTATGAAACCATTCAAGCACGCATTGCATACTATAAGCTGAATGGAGAACTTGCCCTTGAATTAGAAAATACCCAGATATGGGGACAGGTTGTGGATACATTAGAACGTTTAGTAGATCTACTTGGGGATGAAAAAGTAGCTTTAAAAGCTTATAAAAATATCCTTAAAACAAGTTTTGGCTATATAGAGATGGGGATCATACCACCTTCGAAAGATCAAGTGATTGTAGGGAATATTGATAGAAGCCGTATTCCACAAGTGAAAGCACTATTTATATTAGGGGTTAATGAAGGGGTTATACCAAAAGTAGATGAAGGCATGCCACTCTTTTCAGATATGGACAAGTTGACCTTGATGCAACTTTGTGA
Source organism: Holtiella tumoricola (assembly GCF_027857615.1). Taxonomy (NCBI): domain Bacteria; kingdom Bacillati; phylum Bacillota; class Clostridia; order Lachnospirales; family Cellulosilyticaceae; genus Holtiella; species Holtiella tumoricola. The sequence goes on along the minus strand of NZ_JAQIFT010000074.1, from coordinate 64,067 downwards.
AACTGGAGATGAGAAACGTTCTAGGCTATACGATGTTATGGTGAATAACCCACTCTATATGGGGCAGTTTTTAGTGTACTATGCTTTTACAAGAGCAAGAGAAAAACTCTATGTAAGTACCATACAAGCAGATGAAACAGGGAAAGCCCTAAGACCATCTATTGTATTCTATAAAATGAAGAAGATCTTTGGAATGGAAGAGATGAACAAAGATACCTTAGACCCACTTCAATTACCACGTCCAGCACTAGGGTATGTAGGCTGGGAGATGAGACGCTACTTAGATGGGCAAGGAGAAGAGGGACCATGGCAAGATGCCGTAAGTTGGTTTATGACTTCACCACAGTGGCAAGATAAGTTTAAACATCTGACAACCTATATGGCTTATAGTAATCAGCAAGATCAACTCAAAGAGGAAAATGCGAAGCTCCTTTATAGTGAAGGCTTAGTAACGAACATATCTCAGTTAGAACTTTATCGTAACTGTCCATGTTGTTACTTTATCCGTTATGGACTTAGAGCTTCAGAGCGTAAAGTACTTCAGTGGAATGCAGCAGATCTTGGAACACTTTTCCACCAGACATTAGAACGTTATCCAAAAGAGCTTAAAAAGCGTCAGGTAACCTGGACGACTGCTACGGAAGAACAACAAGATGAGTCTATTGAAGAAGCACTTCGCTATAGTGCGGCTAAGCTTAGTCAAAATGCGAAGCAAGATGGTAGATTTGCCTACACTTTAAAAAAGGCAAAGAAAATGACCAAACGTGCAATAGGTGCTATGACGTATCAGTTAAAGGCTGGAGAATTTGTACCAGAAGCCTATGAAGTAAGCTTTGGTAGTGAAGAGATGCCACCTATTGAAATTGTATTAGATGATGAACATACCATTTATCTACGTGGGCAGATTGACCGTGTGGATGTCTATATGAAAGATGAAGAAGAACGTTATGTTAAGGTACTAGACTATAAGTCAGGTAACAAAAACTTTAGTCTCCTAGAACTGTATCATGGTCTTCAACTTCAACTTTTACTTTATTTAGATGCTTATCTACGTCTTAATGAGCGCAATAAAGCTGCGGGTATGTTTTATTTCCATATTGATACACGTACCATCAAGTACGAGACAGGGATGGCACTTAGTGAAGCACTCACTAAGCAACTTAAGCAATACAAATTATCAGGACTTAGTATTGATAACTTAGATATTCTAGAAAAAATGGAATCAGGTATTAAAGGAGAGATTGTACCAGCAAAAGTGAAAAAAGATGGTACCCTAGGTAGTACATCTCAAGTTGCTAGCGAAAATCAGTTTAAAGCATTAATTGGCTATATGCATGATTTGATTCGTAACTTAGGTAAGGATATGTTAGCTGGGAAAATCAGTGCAAGACCTTGTAAATTAAAAGAAAAAGATGCTTGTGCATTTTGTAAGTACCATACGATTTGCCAATTTGATCCTGCGACAAAAGATAATCATTATAATCAACTTGAGCCATTAGGAAACAAAGAAATATGGGAAAGACTTGCTAAAGGAGGGATGAATGATGGCATGGACACCGATGCAACAAGCTGCGATTGATAAACGTGGTGCAACCATACTTGTATCAGCAGCAGCTGGTTCTGGTAAGACAGCAGTCCTTACAGAACGTGTATTTAAAAGGATTATGGGAAATGAAGAAGAAGTAGGTATAGATATTGATAGATTCTTGATTGTAACCTTTACAAGTGCAGCTGCCCATGAGATGAAAGAACGTATCGCTGATAAAATGAGCAAGGCGATAGAAACATTGCAACAAGAAGAGGAAAGTGAAAAGGCTATGGAGCAAGTTGCCTATTTAGAAAGACAACTTGCTCTTTTACCGAAAGCATCTATTTCTACCATTCACTCCTTCTGTCTTAAAGCCATTAAGAACTATTTCACCTACTTAGAGATTGATCCTAACATTAAAGTAGGCAATGAATCTGAGTTACAGGTTATGAAATTAGATATTCTAGAAGAAATGCTAGAAGAAGCGTTTGAGGAAGAAGATAACGAAGACTTCTTAGAACTTGCAGAGACTTATGGAAGCATTCGCGGATTAGAGCCATTAATGGATCTTATCTTAGATCTTTATACTTTTTCTAAGAGTACCATATTCCCCAATGAGTGGTTAGATGAGATGAGCAACAAACTTTGTGAGCCACATGAAGGGATTGGTGAATCAATCTGGGAAAGGGAACTTATAGCAGAGATTCTAGAAGACTTTAAAGATTTGAAGCTAGTCTATGATGAGGCACTTAAACTTACTCGTAGACCAGATGGGCCAGCAGCCTATGAAGAAACGTTGGTTAAAGATTTTGAACAAATTGAGCGCCTATTAGAAGTGCCAGTATCAGATGTAGAGATGCTTTTAGCTTGTATAGATGGTATAAGTTTTGGACGATTATCCAGTAAGAAGCAAGATTGTAGTGATATTCTTAAAGAGCGTGTCAAAGGCTATAGAGAACTTGCTAAGGATATTGTGAAGAAAGCTCAAACAGTAACCAAGCTTCTACGTGACCCTTATCTAAGCAGCAAGACATATAAAGCAGGTGAACTTATGCAGACACTTGTAAAATGGGTCAAAGCTTTTGATGCACGTTTTAGTGAGGCGAAGAGAGATAAAGGACTTGCAGATTATAATGACTTAGAACATTTAGCCTTAAAGCTTTTTGTAACACATGGTGAAACGGAAGATGGATATACCGAGCTGATTTATACAGAAGTTGCTAAGGAATTAGCAGATTTCTATGAGGAAATTTATATAGATGAGTACCAAGATAGTAACGCCGTGCAAGAGACGCTCCTAGGTGCTATTGCCTTAGCTAAAGAGAATGGGCCAACTCGCTTTATGGTAGGAGATATGAAACAGAGTATTTATCGCTTTAGACTTGCTAACCCACTTATTTTTGCAGATAAGTATGAACGCTATGAGAAGTTTGAAGAGGGTGCTATACAACCTGAAATCTGTATTGACCTTTCACAAAACTTTAGAAGTCGTGCCAATATCTTAGAAGCGACCAATGATTTATTCAAACAAATTATGAGTAAGCGTGTAGGAGAGCTTTGCTATGACGAAGATGCCAAGCTTAAAGTAGGTAACCATTATACAGAAGGTGACTACGAGGCCTACCAGGAAGAAGTGGCAGACCATGTGGAGGTATGCTTAGTAGAGACACAAGATACAGATAAGGAAGAGAACGAGGAAGCTTCAGGAGAAGATACACCACAAGACCTTAAAAATATAGAGGTTGAAGCACTTATGGTGGCACAAAAGATTAGTGCAATTCTAAGAGGTGAAGCCAATCCAAAGGTTGTCTATGATAAGGAAGAAGGGAAGTATCGTAAAGTAGAGCCCAGGGATATTGTAATCTTACTCCGCTCTGTACAGGAAAAAGCTAACTTATTTGAAGAAGCTCTTTTGCGTGAAGGGATAGATGCTTATGCTGATGTAAGTAGCAACTTCTTTGAGGCAATGGAAGTGCAGATTATGATAAGCCTTCTACAAGTTATTGATAACCCAAGACAAGATATACCTCTTCTGACTGTATTACGTTCACCGATGGTAGGTTTAGATTTTGATGAGATACTACAAGTACGGAAGCTAGATGAAGAGGTCGACCTCTATACAGCACTTTGTAAATATGTAGAAGAAAGAGAGCCATCTATAGCATTACAAGAATTTGTAAAATTACTGGCTCATTATAGAGAAGAAGCGTCACTTATGCCATTAGAAGAATTGATGGCAAGGCTTTTTATAGAGACAGGTTACTATAGCTATGTAGGCATGTTACCAGCAGGGGCTAAGAAAAAAGCCAATTTGAAACTGCTCAAGAAATATGCCGAGGATTTTGAAGCCAATAATGGTGTAGGACTTTTTGCATTTTTACAATACATGGATAAGTTGAAAGCATCAGGTGCAAAAATTGGAGAAGCGAAGCTAGTAGGAGAAAGTGAAAATCTTGTTCAGATTATGACCATACACAAAAGTAAAGGGTTAGAATTCCCTATTGTATTTGTGTGTAATACCAACAAAACTTTTAACAATCAAGATATTATGAAAAACGTCCTTATGCATCATGAACTCGGTTTAGGACCAAAGTATACGGATAAAGATACCAATATTCTTTATGAAACGTTACCGTTTGAAGCCATTAAACGTCGTATTATCTCTGAGAATATTTCAGAAGAGATGCGTGTACTTTATGTAGCACTTACAAGAGCAAAAGAAAAGCTATTTATAACAGGGACAGTTAAAGATATAGATAAAGAAGTTAATAAATGGAGTCCATTTGCCATTAGAAATAGTGAAGGGATTCTACCACTAGGACTTAGAAAGTCACCAACTTATTTAAGCTGGATTGGAATGAGCTTATTCGCACATGCAGGCTTTGATGATTTGCGTGCTAAACTTGGTGTAGAACCTACTTATCTCTTTGAAGGTAAAGGAAGATGGCAGCTGAGCTGTATACCTAAAGAGGCACTTCTTAGCAATCATCAAACCCTAGAAGAAAAGGTGGAACAAAGAGAAGCATTACTAGAGGATTGGAATGTAGAGACAGCATATACAGAACATAAGGATGCGCTTTACAACTATCTAAACTATGTCTACCCTTATGAGAGGGCAACAACGATGCCTGTCAAAGTTACTGTATCAGATTTGAAAAAACAAGCCATGCTAGAACATCAGGTTAAGGAAGAAAATGTTCAACAAAAAAACATGAAGGCTACAAGTATAGAGTGCCCAAGCATCCAGAGTGAGAGTAGTGGAGTGAACGCATTAGGAGAGAGTATACAAGAGGGGGATGAGTCTGTTATACTAAGTACCCAAATGTATGGACAAGATCAAGAAGAAAATACGGCATATTATATCTCTAAGCGTGTAGGTGTAGAGACTCAACAAGCTACAAAACAGGATGTGAATGTAGTAGATGAAGTACTTGCCACATCTGGTGATGATATGAGATGGGGAATGTTTGAAGATAAGGTTGTTCCAAAGTTTATGCAACAAGAAACAACGATGCAGGCAACTGTAAGAGGAACATTAATCCACAGTGTATTTGAGCAACTCGATCTCCTCCAATGTAAAACAGCTGACCTTATTATGGCAGAACTTACACGTCTTGTAGAGACGGGTAAACTTCATGAAGAAGCAGCAAGTTTAGTAGACTTAGCAAGATTAGAGCGTATGGCTCATTCTGAAATGTTAAAACGTATGGCAGAGTGTCAGCATATTTGGAAAGAAAAAGCATTTGTTTATTTATTACCAGCTGATGAAGTAGAAGAAATCTATGATAGAGAAGAAGAAATCTTACTACAAGGGGTAGTAGATACATGCTTTATAGAAGAAGATGGTTTAGTCATTATTGATTATAAGACAGATTATATTGATAAGCATGGCATAGAAGAAGGCATTAAGCGTATTAAAGAACGCTATAGTGTACAGCTTGAACTCTATGCAAGAGCCTTAAGCGAAATTACAGGGCTTCCTGTTAAAGAGAAATGTTTATACCTTTATCATATCGATACATGGGTAACTTTAGATTAAAATGAGGGAGAATGAAGATGATTAGATTAGAACGTACAGATGTTATGAACATTGAAAATGCTATTCGCGGAGCAAGAAATCCAATGAATAGCTGGCATAGAATAGACAGTCATTATGACGAAGAAGGTAACTATATCCTTGGAGAGAATGATCTAGATTTAGGATCAAGACTTTGTAAAGCAGGAAGTGATCACCGCAAATTCTTACGTCAAATCTTTGTTTCTGTAGATATTACAGCACCTCTTTACTGGTGGAAAGAATACGATACTTACAAAGTAGGTACAACTACAAACTCTACAAGTACAATGCATAAGATTCATAGTAAAGCTTTTGAAGTAGAAGATTTCAGCACAGATCATATGAATGAAGCAACACTTGCAACAATGGATTTAATCATTAAACAGTTAGAGACACTTCGTGTAGATTTTAACGAAACAAAAGATAAAACAACTTGGTACAGTATCATTCAATTGTTACCATCAAGCTATAATCAAATGCGTACATGTTCAATGACTTATGAGAACATCCGTAATATGTATACAGCGCGTAAACATCATAAATTAGAAGAGTGGCATACTTTCTGTAGATGGGTAGAGACTTTACCATATGCCCAGGAGTTTATAATAAAATAATAAAAAATAAAAATACCCCTAAGGTAGATTGCTTAGATAGAAGCAACAATACCTTAGGGGTATTTTTGTAATACTTAGTTTTTAGAATCCTCCTCAACCATACGCCAGCCTATATATTCAGTAAGACCTGCGCCTAGGTTATCCGTATTCATTTCTACCCCTCCACCAAGATTTTCGGTAGAGAGCATAGCTGCTAAAGGAACTTTGATAGGGGTTTCATCACATGAAACTTTACGATTTTTTGAGTTCATTTCATCAACCTCGCTTTGTGTTTGAAATGTTCTTTTAGTATTTGTAGTTATGAACGGATTATGTAATAAGAAATTTGAAATAAGCATAAGTTTAATTGAAAAATTCAATTCATCTTAGAATTATTTGATAAAAATATAACAAACTTGTTGATTTGAAGTAGGATTGAATATATTATAATATTATATTAAATTTTAAAAATAATAAGGGGGGCACAATGAAAACAATTAGTATTTGTATAGGGAGTGCGTGCCATGTTAAGGGTTCTTATGAAGTCATTGAGGTGTTAAAAAAACTTATTGTTGAGCAAAGCTTACAAAGTGAGTTGGAGATTACAGCAGCTTTTTGTCTTAAAAATTGTGTAGATGCAGTATCAGTAAAACGTTGGGATGGTAAGGTTTTATCTGTATCCAGGGAGAATGTTTCTCAGATCTTTCAAGATGAGATTGTAGCTTATTTATAATAAGGGGGAGAAACATAATGAGAACTTTTGAAACAGATGTGCAGTGGATTAGATATGAGGTACTTAAAAAGGTTATTCAAAAAACAATAGATCAAAGTTTTGATACAACTAAATATCAAATTCCTAATGAAATTTTACCAGGGAATAAGCCGATTTCAAGATGTTGTGTCTATCATGAGAGAGCGATTATAGAAGAGAGGGTTAATTTAGCCTCTAATCTTATGCTACCAGGACAAAATATTATTCATACTATCGAAAGTGCTTGTGACGAATGTTCAAGGGAACATTATACTATTACAGATTCATGTAGAGGATGTTTTGCACAACGCTGTATGCAGGCATGTAAATGTGGTGCCATTGAGAAAATTGATGGCAAAGCCCACATTGATTATAGCAAATGTGTGAGTTGTGGGAAGTGTAAGGAGGTCTGCCCATTCAATGCTATAGTAGATAATTTAAAACCATGTATACGTGCTTGTAAGGGGAAAGCCATTCAAATTTGTGATGATAATAAAGTAAAAATAGAAGATGAAAAATGCATTAGCTGCGGTGCATGTGTTTACCAATGTCCTTTTGGTGCAATAAGTGACCAAAGTGAGATTATACCTATTACCAAGTTGATAGAGCAATCTAGAAAAGATAAAAATGTTAATGTATATGCAGTTATTGCACCAGCAATAGTCACTCAGTATACAGCTAATATTGGTCAGATTGTGGGTGCTATCAAGCAAATAGGATTTACTGATGTAATAGAGGCAGCTTTAGGAGCAGATTTAGTAGCTTATTATGAAGGAAAAGAATTTGTTGAACGTGTCATAGAGGGAGAAGAATCTTGTATGCTGACCTCTTGTTGCCCAGCATTTGTATCCTATGTAGAAAAACAGTATCCTGAGCTTGTGGGGAATATCTCTACAATGGTATCACCCATGATTGCTACGAGAAGATTGATTAAACAAATTGATGACAAGGCGGAGGTAGTATTTATAGGACCATGTATGGCAAATAAAGAAGAAAAGCTACGTTATGAGAAAGCCGGAGAGAAAATTTATGCAATGACATTTGAAGAACTAGAAGCATTAATAGATGCCTATGGCATTAACATGAGTGAGTGCACAGAAGAAGTTTTGAATAATGCTTCATACTTTGGGCGTTCTTTTGCAAGGACGGGAGGCGTATCGGATGCAGTTGCATCCATTATAGAGACAAAAAACTTGCCACCTTCTAGTTATAGACCTCTAGTTTGTAATGGGCTACAGGAGGTAGATAAGGCGTTGAAGATTCTCAAGATGAGGAAGAATACCTTTAATTTTATAGAAGGAATGGCTTGTGTTGGAGGATGTATTGGCGGAGCAGCTTGTCTGACACATGATCCGCGCCAGAACAAGAATGTAGAAATATACGCAAAGAAGGCAGTTGAAAAAAGCATTAATGACTCTCTAAGAGTTATAGATTATACACATTTAGATTTGCATAAACCCTATTAGAGCACAAAAAGTCACCCTAAGACAGTCTTTTCCTCCCTGTGCAGTGCACAAAGACTAGACTTAGGGTGACTTTTCGTATGTGTGGCAAAGTTTGTAACTTTTTTAGACTTCCTAAGGGTGTAGTTATTACAAATGGGGAATAACGGTAGCCGTTGGTGTAGTACTCTTGGACTTACCAGGTTACACGAGCGTCTAGATGGTGTGCCTGCAGTGAAAGGGATCCCTAATGGATGTATCATGCCAGGTGTCCAAGCTGACCTTGTGTACGCTGGATTTACCTCATACGTGACCGTGGGCATAGGTTGTTTGCCATGTGTAAGAAATACATATAAAGGCGGAAGCCATTGTAAAGTTATAAGGAGCCAGTGACCTGTGGTTGCCACCACCTACAGGGCTGGTGTCTAAGAAGAGGAGTAGCAGCAAGTCGAGGGAGGAGGAGGCTTGAGAGCTACTCAGACTTCTTAGGAAGGTATCATAGAGAAAAGGGGCCTAGGACTTGTCCCATCTGATACTATATAAGGCGATTTGTTTTGCCTTATAACTATACATACGCCGCAGAGGAGCTGAATTCGTCGCTATTTTTATAAAAAGATTTGATTTAGTAAAAATTAATAAAGTATGAAGTAGTTGATTATACAATGTTGCTAAGTGATTGATTTTTAGTCTGGGCATATTCATTAAAGAAAAAGGCTGATTTACTTAAAAAGTAAATTAGCCTTTTTCTTTAATGAATATTAATCATATTATTTTTTAATGAATAGCGTTCTGCAGCTAGGTTTTGAACCAGTTCTTCAAATGTCCAGTGGATAGAGGTATCTGTTACAGTAGCCATAAGTGGTCTCGCAATACGGAACTTTTTCAAGCTCTCAATGAAAGCATTGATTCTAGGAGAAGCCACATTATTAAAGACAATTGCCTTGTAAGGAGGTAGTTCTACCGGAGTAGATTCTTGAAGTGGATTATTCTCTAGTAGATCAAGTACAGTAGTAGTAAGTGCTGTTTTGTTTACTAGAATTTGATCACTAAGTCCAGTTAATCTTGCAATATTCTTAAGGGTTTTAAGTTCTTGTGATGTAAAACCATAAAGCATGATACAAGTTCTAGCATGTATAACTGGTCTATCGTTGTCTTGCATTTTTTCAAATGACATGGGTAGTCACCACCTAGCGTTTAAATTATTTGTTAAGTAATGTCATTAAAAGTTCGTTGTTGCGTTGTAAGAATGCTTGCATTGCCTCTGCACTTAAGGTTTGATTTGAAATAAGGGCTAAGTCATAGAGGTGATGACAAACTAAATCTTTTGTATGCGCATCTAAGTCTTTGTCAGCAAGTGTTGTGATGAGTGGGTGATTTTCATTAAGTATTAATGTTGCTTCACTTGGTGCCATGTTTGCTGTATCCATGCCATAGAGTTTCATCATTTCTTGCATACGACGGCTTTCTTCAGAAATAAGTAACATAGATGGTACAGTAGTACTCTTAAGACTTTCAAGTTTTACTTTCAGCTTATCTTGTTTTAAGATCTCACCAAAGAGTTTACCAAGTTTTTCTTCTTTAGCTGTATCAATTGCTGCGTTATCTTGTTTAAGAGCAGAAGAGATATCTGAGTCAATACGCATAAAGTGAACATCTTTGTTCTTCATTTCAGCATGAGAGATAAATGAAGAGTCAATAGGATGATTTAAGTATACAGCAGACATACCATTTTCTTTGAACATACTTACATATTGCGCTTGTTTTTCTTTGTCTGATACATAGAATACTTTGTTTTCATTGGTATCTTTAACTTTTTCAAGATAGTCTTTAAGTGTAGTATACGTATCATCTATTGTTTTATAAAGGATATAGTCGTTCATTTTGTCAGCAAATTTTTCTTCTCTTAAGCAACCGTATTTAACGAATGGTGAGATAGAATCCCAACATGCTTCATAGTGCTCAAGTTCTTTTTTATAAAGAGAAATAAGCTTGTCTGCCACTTTCTTTGTAATGTAGTCAGAGATTTTCTTAACGAAGCCATCATTTTGTAAGAAACTACGTGATACGTTAAGAGGAATATCTGGACAATCAATAATACCTTTAAGAAGTAAGAGGAATTCTGGAATAACTTCTTTGATATTATCTGCAACAAACACTTGATTATTATAAAGTTTGATTTTTCCTTCTACCATTTCATATTCATTATGAAGTTTAGGGAAGTAGAGGATACCTTTTAAATTAAATGGATAATCCATATCTAAATGAATCCAGAATAGTGGTTCATTATAATCCATGAAAGTTTTGCTATAGAATGCTTTGTATTCTTCATCTGTACATTCAGATGGTTTCTTTGTATAAAGTGGAACAGGATCATTTACTGGAGTTGGTACGGTAGGTTCTTTTGTTTCACCTTCTTGAGCTGGCTCTTCTTCTTTATTGGCATCAATCACATAGATTGGTACTGGCATAAAGTTGCAGTATTTTTCAATTATAGAAGAGAGTGTGTAGTAGCTAAGGAACTCTTTGCTTTCTTCGTTTACATGTAAGATGATATCTGTACCGCGTGTTGTACGTTTACCTTCTGAAAGTTCATAAGTTGTACCACCATCGCAGTTCCAGTGAATCGCTTCACCACCTGTATAGGAAAGGGTATCAATTTCTACTGTATCAGCAACCATGAAGCTTGAGTAGAAACCAAGTCCGAAATGACCGATGATTTGATCTTTATCCATTTTATCTTGGTATTTGTTGAGGAAGTCTTCAGCACCAGAAAATGCGATTTGAGTAATGTATTTTTCAACTTCTTCTTCTGTCATACCAATACCGTTATCAGAAACAGTAATCGTACCTTCTTTTTCATTAACAGTTACTTTTACTTCAAAAGGAAGATTAAGTGTATCTGTTGTTTCACCCATATCACAAAGTTTTTTGAATTTTAAAATGGCGTCACATGCGTTGGAGATTATTTCACGAACAAAGATATCGTGATCAGAATAGAGCCATTTTTTAATAATAGGGAAGATGTTCTCACTATGAATTGATAAATTTCCTTGTTTAGACATATATAAAACCTCCTAAAGATAAAATTTGATTAAGTAATTATATAACTCCTTAAACATATCTATAATACTATTAACAAAAATTGATTGTCAACCACCTATAAGCAAGTAATCGAAAGTGTAATGCTACTTATATTTAAAATTGGAAATAAACATGCAAAAATGCCAAAATTTGCTGGTAATAATACAATGCATGTTTGGGTAAAGTATGACTATAACCAGCAACAAAAGCGCTGGTTAATAAAATCTAATTCATATTTTCAAGGAGGCAACTCAAATGAAAAACCAAGCATTAGACGCAATGAAACAAGAAGTAGCATCAGAATTAGGTGTACCATTAAAACAAGGTTACAACGGAGATATCACAGCTAAACAAGCTGGTTCTGTTGGTGGAGAAATGGTTAAACGTATGATCGCTGCTCAAGAAGCTCAAATGGGCGGACAATCAAAATAACAATTAAATAACGCGGTATCTTAACGACTTATGTAGTAGTACGAAACATAAGCAAAAGATATAGGTAGTAAAAAGGAGTAATCTTATGATTACTCCTTTTTATCGTTTATATGCTTATTTGTGTAAAATAATCCACCAATACATAAGAGCATTGCACCTATGGAAAGTAAAGTAATGAGTGTATGATGCAAAATAAAAATAGCTACTAGCAATTGGATAATTGTCATAAGTAAAAGGAGTAGAAAGCTGGTTTTTAATTTACTGTAATCCATAAGATCCCCCTATAAAAATTCATATTTAAAAAGAAAGTTTTTAATCTTAGTATCCCAAATATTTTCTGGTGATTTATCAAGTGTGAAAGTTTTATAGGCTACTCCAGTACTAACTGTAATCTCAGAAGCTTTAAAGGTGATATTAACAAAGAAAGTATCTACTTGATCGGATATGGCTTCTGTTTTTTGTTTATTGGTACATAAAATAATTTTAAAATAAGAAGGAGATTTACTTCCAGTAATAAATTGATAAATATAAGGTCGCATTTCTCCCCAAGTGAGATAGTCACTAAGACCTTCGCGCTCATCTGTATTGTAGAAATCGATATTTCTATGTCCATCTAATACGGATTTGAATGCAGTATGAATGACTGCTTCGCGTAATTGGAAACTATCAAAGAGATCTGATTTGATAAGTTTGTTCATGAATTCTTTTTTATGAGCAATAATATAAGCTTCTATAAAAATCCCTCCTTATACACTTTATATAATCTTAGTAAAGCACTTCTTCAAGGAAAAGTCCATGGCTTGGTGCAGTAGGGCCAGCTAAAGCACGAGATTTGCCTTCTAAAATGGTAAGAATAGCTTCTGGTTCCATATGACCTAGTCCTACTTCTAATAAAGTGCCTGTCATAATACGAACTTGATGTTGCAAGAAGCCATTACCATGATAATAGATAACAATACCACAAGATGTAGGCTGAATGTCAATACTGTGAATATGTTTGATCGTACTCTTCTTTTTATTTTTCATTGATGTAAAGCTTTTAAAATCATGGGTACCAAGAAGATGGGAAGCTGCTTGTTCCATTTTTTCTAAATGAAGTGATTCAGGTACATGATAAGCAAAGCGTACTGAGAAAGGGTCAGCAAAGAAGTTTGTATCAATATAGTAACCATAACGTTTTGTAAGACAGTTGTAACGTGCATGGAAACGTTCAGAAGCGTCTTTAAGACTAGTAATGGCAATATCTTGTGGAAGGTATTGACGTAAATAATGCAGAATCTCTTCTGGATTTTTATAAGTTGTTGTATGGAAGTTAGCAACTTGCATACGTGCATGAACACCTGCATCAGTACGTCCAGATGCAATAACTTGAATAGGTTCATCAAAAAGTTTTCCAAGGACATTTTCAAGTTTTCCTTGAATGGTTTTAAGTGGTTGATTACTTTGAACTTGCCAACCTAAATATTTGCTGCCGTCATAGGCAAGAGAAATTTTATAATTATACATAATAAACTCCTTTTAGGATTTCTATTTTAAGTGTTAACTAACGGATTTAATCTTATACAGTATAGCATAAGATTGAAGCCAACTAAACTAACTTAAAATAGGAGAAAAGTATAAAAAGACAAAAAATTAAAATAAAGATAGAAGTTTTATGAATGTTTAATAAAAAATTATATTATGATACAATAGAGTTACGGCTTAAAATAGGGGGAAAGGGATGAATTTGGCGAAATATAGAATGAAAACCTCTATTAAAACAAAGTGGACTATTTTTGTTTTAATATTAGTAATTTATCCAACGATTTTAATTGGGTATGTAGGTTATAAAAACTATGAAGAAGTCATTACAAAGCATTTTATTAATTCGGTGCAAAAGGATGTGCTGGTAACATCAGATTGGTTTGAAGAGAAGTTGCATGATATAGAAAAGTTTCTTACAGATACTCAATATGATGAAGCTATTTATGATTTTATGCAATATTATTATGGTCGTCTGAAAATGGCAGGGATAGATCCGAAAGATCATACGACTGAGAACATTGAGAAAATAGATAAGATGTTAATGAATGACTATAATATGAAAGAAGAAAAGGTAGGGAAGTACTTAAAGTCATTAGTTTTATCAAGGCAAGATATTACGTTAGCAGCTTATCAGTTTAGGGAACAAAATCAATTTAGTTATATGGAGTTTAGAGATGAGTTTAGGGACCGATCTAAAGCCAATTATGAGCGTGATCAATTTAATAAGTATAATGTCTTTAATAAAATTAATCAAAAGCTTGAAGATGAGGATTTGAATAAAACTTACTACATAGATGAGTTAAATAATATTTATTTTGCTCAGAAGCTTTTTTATAGAGATACTTATGAACATACAGGTACAATCGTTATTAAGCTAGATAAAAAACAACTCATGCACAAGTATGAAGAGCTACTTGAAGGGGCAAAAGAAGCTATTTATATACAAGCTAATGAAGGTTCAGAGCTTGTAGCTATCGGAAATTTAACGGAGAAGAAGAAGTTTAAGTTAAATGATTTTATGGAGATGCAACCAGAAAAAGATATTGTCTATAAAGAAGAAAATAAAAAAGAGGCGATTATCTATAATTTATTTTCTACACAAAACCTAACAGTAGGAACAGCAGTCTATATATCAACAGACATACTATTAGAAGAGATAAGAGCCTTATCAAGATTTATGTTTATGCTTTGTATTAGTACATTACCTATTTTCTTATTAGTTGCCAATAAACTTTATAAAGAGTTGATTTATCCAGTGTACCTGCTAAGTGATAAGATGCAACAGATTGAAAAGGGGGAAATGGGTGTTCAAATCAAGGGAGATTATCAAGATGAGATTGGATATGTTTACGCGTCGTTTAATAGGATGAGTAAGCAGATTCAATATCTGGTGAATTGCGTATATAGAGAACAGATTATATTAAAAAGCTCAGAGCTGAAGGCATTACAATCACAGATTAATCCACATTTTCTATACAATACATTAGAAATGATAAACTGGAAAGCGCGTATGAGTGGAAATGATGATATAGCACAAATGATAGAGGCATTATCAGGAATTATGGAAGTAAATATAGATAGACGGGATAGTCATTATTTAACACTTCAAGAAGAAATAGAGTACTTGAAAAACTATATTTTCTTGATTCAAAAACGTTTTGGAGAACGTATACAGTTTGAAACGAAGGTACCAGAACATCTATTAGATTATAATATACCAAGGTTAGTACTACAACCACTCATTGAAAATGCTATTTCACATGGTATTGAGCCAGTAGGGGAAGGCATTATTAGTATTGAGGTGGTAGATAATGAAGAAGAACTTACAATCTTTATTAAAGATACAGGCGCTGGTATTGAAGCAACTAGACTAGCGTATTTACAGCATGAACTTAATAATTCACAAAAAGTCTTTATTGAAAGTGAATCAGAAGAGAAGGGAAAAGGAAGAAATCATATTGGTGTTATTAATGTGCAAAAACGTATTAAGCTTTTATATGGAGAAGGATATGGGATTAATATAGAAAGTGAAGAAGGAAAAGGCACAGCCATTATTATGAAATTGCCAAAAACATCAAGTGAAACACTTTAAAGGGGGAAGGAAATTGTATAAAGTATTGATTATTGATGATGAAGTATTTATTAGAGAAGGTATGAGACAGGTTATTCCGTGGAAAGAACTAGGGTGTGAATTAATAGGTGAAGCCCAAAATGGTGAGGAGGGCATAGAAAAACTTATTCAATATAATCCAGATATTATTATATCAGACATACGTATGCCGAAGAAAAATGGGTTAGAAATGATAGATGAGATGAAGAGTATTAATCAGGAGGTACAGATTATTATTTTAACAGGATTTCGTGAATTTGAGTATGCACAACAAGCTATTCGCTTAGGTGTATTAAGATTTTTACTTAAACCTTCTAAGTTAGATGAGATTAAAGAAGCAATTACAGCAGCAGTAACCCAAATTAAACAAAATCCACATAAAAGAGATAGAGCTGAAATAGAAGTAGCCGTAGAAGAGGTAGCAGTAACAGAAGTAGTTGAGATAAATAATGAAAATGAAGAGCTAGATAAACCACAATATCTAGTAAAGCAGGCAATAGAATATATTAATAAACATTATAATCAAAAGCTAGATTTACAAACAATAGCAGATGAACTCTTTGTAAGTACATGGCATCTAAGCAAAGTGATTAAGAAACAAACAGGAACTAATTTTGTAGATTTATTAAATAGTGCACGTGTTGAAAATGCCAAAAAACTTTTGGTGGAAAGCAATATGAAAGTTTATGAGATTGCAGAGTATGTAGGATATACAGATACAGCATATTTTTCTAAGATCTTTAAGAAAATTACACAAATTACACCTAATGAATATCGTAACAAAATGTATTAGCAAGAATTAATAAAATAGGGAAAAAGAAAAGGCTAAAGGCACTATCTAATAGATAAGTTGAATTTAGCCTTTTTTATATTTTGTGAAGTATTCTAGTTAAGATATGATGCAATGTATCTAGCTTATCCTTAGATAAAATTATAAGAATAAATAAAACACAAAAGTATGAGCAAATTTAAACAATAAACAGCAAGATAGGCATATTCAAACTGTATATTTATAGTGATATAATTAAATCAAGTTAAGAACTTACTGACATTTCGTACATTTTGTACTAAGGGATAAGTAAGTAACAAGATATATGCAAAATAAGAAAGGGGGCTTTTAAGTGATTTATAAGGACAAGAAAATTATAGTATTATTTTTATTTCCAGCAATCTTATTCTTAGTAGGTTTCTTATACATTCCATTTTTAATGAGTGTAGCAAATAGTGCCTACAATATCACTGACTTGGCAGGAATCAACAAAACATTCATTGGGTGGGGGAATTACGCTGAGTTAATACGTGATGTTAATATTCACACAGCTATTAAGAATACCTTCATCATGATGATACTTTGTGTAGTGTTTGAATTAGGTTTAGGTGCATTGTTTGCACTATTTGTAGATGGTATTAGAAGAGGTGCAAAATTCTATAGAACTGTATTCTTCTTCCCAGTAGTTATCTCTGCAACAGCAATTGGTCTTATGTTCGTACTTTTCTATGATTATAATATTGGGTTATTCAATCAACTAATCATGAAATTTGGCGGAGATAAAGTACTTTGGATGACAGAAGCTTCAGCAATCTATATGATTGCAATTCCAACAATTTGGCAATATGTAGGCTTCTATTTTGTTCTTGTGTTAACAGGTATTTCAGCAATTCCAGAAGATATTTATGAATCTGCTTACCTTGATGGTATTACAGGTATTAAAAAGACAATTTACATTACGATTCCTCTTATTAAAGGAGTACTTAAATCAAGTTTGATTCTTGTTATAACAGGTGCACTAAAGATCTTTGACTTGGCATGGACTATAGCACCTAAAGGGGTACCTAGTGGGAAAAGTTACTTGTTAGGTACTTATCAATACAATATGGTTTATGAAGCGTACCGAGTTGGTTATGGATGTGCTATTGCTGTACTGATTGTAGTACTTGGTCTTGGTATATCTCTTTTAGTTAATAAGTTCTTAAAAGAAGAAGAATTATAGAAAATGAAAATGATAAAGGAGAGGGGTGTGGTTATGGCCAAAGACTTAGCTACCGTTAAGGCAAAGGATCTTAAACTCAAAAAGAGCTCTGGGCCAATAGAACAGTTCTCAATAGGAAAAGTATTTATTCATATTATACTTTTACTTTGGGCGAGTACGACAATTTTCCCATTAGTTTGGGTTCTTAATAACTCTTTTAAATTAAAAGGAACAATCTTAATTGACTCATTTAGTCTTGTAAAAGAACCAGTCATTACAAACTATATAACAGCTTTTGAACGTATGAATATTGGAAGAGCGTATATGAATAGTTTAATTATTTCAGGTACAGTAGTAGTTGGAGTAATGCTATTTGGTGGTCTTGCATCATATATTTTAGCGAGGTACAATTTTAAAGGTAAGTTAGTTATTCATTCAATGGTAATGGCAGCATTATTATTCCCTGCATTTGCAACAATCGTTCCAGTATTTACAATGCTTTATAATGCAGGTCTTACAAATACTCATCTTGGTGTTATCTTACCTCAAATAGCAGGTAACTTAGCATTTGCCATTACGATTATGGTAGGATTCATGTCTACTATACCTATGGAACTTGAAGAAGCAGCAGTAGTAGAAGGCTGTGGAGCATGGCAAATCTTCTGGAAAATTGTTGTTCCAATTTCAAAACCTTCATTTGCAACAGTTGCAATCTTTACATTCCTATGGTCATACAATGACTTATTTATGCAAAAAGTTATTATTCGTAAAACACAAGTACGTCCAATCTGTGCATTACTTGATACAATTAGATCACAATATGGTACAGATTATGGCTTAATGTGTGCTTCAGTAATACTAGTAGTAGTACCGGTACTTATAGTATACTTATTCTTACAAAAGTACATTATCAAAGGGCTTACAGCTGGTGCTGTAAAAGGATGATGTAAAACTTGGGGAAGTGTTACGCAATATTAAGTAACCAAAAAGGAGAGAAACATAATGATTAAATTTGGTACAGGTGGCTGGAGAGCTATCATCGGTGAGGATTTTATTAAAGATAATGTTTTACTTGTAGCGCAAGCTGTAGCTAATATTATGAAGTCAGAAAATGTAACTGAAAAAGGATTAGTAGTGGGATATGATAGACGTTTCCTATCAGAAAGATCTGCAATATGGGTAAGTGAAGTTATGGCAGGAAACAATATACCGGTTCAAATTATTAATAAAATTTCTCCTACTCCTCTAATTATGTACTATGCAAAAACTCGTGGCAATCATTATGGTATGGCTATTACCGCTAGCCATAACCCAGCTGATTATAATGGAATTAAAATCTTTACACTTGGTGGGCGTGACGCAACAGAAGAAGTAACAGAAAAAGTTGAAGCAATCATTGCGACTCTTACAAAAGAAGATGTACAACATATGGATTATGATGAGGCTAAAGAAAAAGGTATTATCAAAGAAGTAAATCCTTTCAATGAGTATATTGATACTATTTTAGGCATGCTGAATGTAGAAGCAATTCGTGAAAAAGAACTTAAGGTACTTGTAGACCCAATGTTTGGAGTATCTAAGAATTCTCTTCAGGCACTTCTTATTAGTTGTCGCTGTGAAGTAGATGTTATCCATGATCGTCATGATACAACATTTGGAGGAAGACTTCCTTCACCAAGTGCAGTAACACTTAGTAGACTTGCAAATATGGTTGTTGAAAAGAAATATGACATTGGTATTGGTACAGATGGTGATGCTGATAGACTTGGTATTATTGATGAAAAGGGTGATTACATACATCCAAATGATATTATGGCATTATTATACTACTATCTTCTTAAGTACAAAGGATGGCAAGGTGGGGTAGTAAGAAATATTGCTACAACACATCTCTTAGATGCTATTGCTGAGCGCTTTGGTGAGAAATGTTATGAGGTTCCAGTAGGGTTTAAACATATTTCAGCTAAAATGGATGAAACAGATGCAGTAATTGGCGGAGAAAGTAGTGGTGGTCTTACAATTCGTGGTCATATTAAAGGTAAGGATGGTATCTTTGCGGCTGGTTTACTTGTAGAAATGATGTGTGTAACAGGTAAACGTCTTGGAGAGATGCTTGATGAAATTCATCATGAATTTGGTGACTTTGTTATGACAGAAGCAGATTGTCGTTTCTCACATGCTAAGAAAGATGAGTTAGTAGAATTATTATTCCATGAAAAGAAACTTCCTACATTCAATACTCCAGTTGCAAAAGTAAGCTATGAAGACGGATGTAAGGTTTACTTTGAAAATGGAGGATGGATTATTGCACGTTTCTCAGGTACAGAACCTCTTATTCGTGTATTTGCAGAAATGTCAACTAAAGCAGAAGCAGAAGCAATTAGTAAAACAATGCTTGATTTCTTAGGATTATAAGTTTTAAGGCAATCCCCTATTACCCCCAGGGGGATTGTCTTAAACTTGTTAAGTAATGTTAGGTAATAAAAAGAAATATATATAGTAATTTTGATAGATATAGTGGTAAAATAGAATATATTTTATCTATTTAGGAGGAAAACATGTTTAACGTACAAGAAGTCTTTAGTCAAATGACACTCCGTGAAAAAATCGGACAAACATTTCTTCAATATTATCAAGGGTATGAGGATCTTCCAGAGTCTCTTATTGAAATGAATAAACGTACAGAATTAGGTGGAATCATCTTTTTCTCCGGAAATAACGTAAGAAGCCTTGAACAATTCCGTGAAATGAACAAACGTATTCAAGCTCATGCACAAGAAAATCGTTTTGGTATACCAATCCTTCTTACTATTGACCAAGAAGGTGGACAACTTACAGCTATTCATCAAGGAACAACCATGTTCCCAGGTAACATGGCAATGGGGTTTGCAAATGATGAAGAGATGGCTTATAAACAAGGTGCACATGTTGCGAAAGAGTTACAATATGCGGGTATCGATGTATGTTATGCACCAGTATTAGATGTAAGCTATGATAGAGTAAATGGTGTACCAGTAGTAGATAATCGTATGTATTCAAGTAAACCAAATGTTGTTGCAGATATGGGAACAGGATTTATTAAAGGTCTTGAAGAAAATGGCATTGCTGCATGTGGTAAACACTTCCCAGGTATGCGTTTAACACAAGAAGATACACACTTTAAGATGGACGTACATCCAGGAGATATGAAACGTCTTGAGGAAGTAGAACTTGCACCATACAAAAAAGCAATTGCTAATGGCCTTGGTTGTGTCATGATGCACCATGGTATTTTCCCACCACTTGATGGGGAGAAACCAGCTTCAATGTCTAAAAAGGTAGTGGATTACTTAAGAAATGACCTTGGATTTAAAGGGCTTATCGTTACAGATGACCTTATTATGAAAGCAGTACTTGATGCATATGGAGAAAGACAGCCATTAGTAGAAGCTATGAATGCTGGTTGTGATCTTCTCATGTCTACATGTGCAGGTGAATGGTATGTTGATTTCATGGAAGAATGTGTACAAAATGGTACAATCTCAGAAGAACGTATTAATGAAGCATGTCTTAAAGTACTAGAATATAAAGCAACATATAACTGTGGAACATTCCCAGAAGAAAAAGAATTTGATAAAGCAAAAGGTGATGAAATCGCTTATGAGATTGCTAAGAAGTCTCTTATTCTTTATAAAGGGGAAAAAGCTGACTTCCCAGTGAAATTAGATGAAAAGCAAAAGTTAGGGATTATCTTTGGAAATCCAGCACGTCTTGTTATGAGTGATGCGATTAACCTTTATGATAAACTCTCTATTGAAGAAACAGTTAAGAAACATGGTTACCACAATAATACAAAAGAAGTAATTATGCCATGGAGACCAACACACATGGAAATGGTATCTGTAGGTGATATTGCAATTATTTCTGACTTTGTCATCTTTACAACAGTAAATGCTTATTGCTTTGAAGAACAAATTGAAACAATTAAATATATCCGTGACTTCTGCCCAACAAAGAAAATTATTGGAGTAGCAACAAGAAGTCCAGAAGATGCAAAACCGTTAGCAGAGTATTGTGACTATGTTATTGTTACCGGTGGGTTAACACAAGTTACACTTAATGCATTAGTAGAAGCAGTCTTCGGTGATGGAGACTTTGAATTTAATCCAGCAAAACAATTATTTGAATAAACTTCTG
This sequence comes from Holtiella tumoricola, assembly GCF_027857615.1. NCBI lineage: Bacteria > Bacillati > Bacillota > Clostridia > Lachnospirales > Cellulosilyticaceae > Holtiella > Holtiella tumoricola. Next base: position 42,403 of record NZ_JAQIFT010000074.1, on the reverse strand, counting down.
ACAGGGGCCACTTTGTAAACAGGGTTTACAAGTGGCTACTTGTATGTATAAAAAATAGACGAGAGGTGAATAAAATGAGCTTTTTTAATAATGTTAATAAATATGTAGCAGAATATCATACTTTGCAAAATAATCCTATTGTGGCGAAGGAAAAAGCGATGCCAGGGAAGGCTTACTTTATTGAAGATAACAATATTTTAGCTATTCCAAGAGAGGATGGAGATTGTAGATATCCATTTGGACAAAATGGATTTAACTATTGGGTATATGCATCAGGCTATCTTCATTGTAATGAAGGGCTTTTCTCACCTTATTTAAGAGCATCTGAGGGGCAAGAACCCAAAATTGCTTTCTTTGCAGGATTTAAAGGAGAGGAAGGGTATAAAGTTATTCCTATTCTTTCAGTACCAGTTATGGATGAACAAGTCCAAACAGAAAGATATACTGTCTTCACAAAAGCAAGTGCCTATTATGTAACAGAGGCAGAAGGGATTACTTTTGCTATCCGTACTTTTGTAGATGCTGATAAAAAAATGTACTATACAATATCAGCAACAAATAATACAGATGAGAAAAAAGAATTCTTTATATCATCATACTTTAATCCATTCTTGAAGAATGCAGTGATGGAGGGGGCAGAAAACCGTTGGTTTAGACAATGTACAGTACTTCCTGCAAACGAAGGACAAAACCTTGATAACTTCTTGATTGAAGTTTATGAAGAGAGAGATAGAGGGGCAATGGCTCCAAACTATGGTGTATTTACAAGAAACCTTACATTAAGTGAAGGGGCAGCACTTGTAAAAACTGAAGAAACAGCATCACGTAATGATTATGTAGGGGGTGTGAGAAGTTCACTTCATACACCAGCATCACTTTACAGAGGAACATTTGGTGAGAACACTAAGAAAGTTGCAACATTTACAGAAGTATCAGTAGCTGCTGATATGCTGCATTTAGAGTTAGAGGGAAAAGCGCATATACGTGAAGATATAGTTATGACATACTGTTTTGAAGATGAGGATATGGAAGTAGCTATTAAAGAAGTACCAACACCAGAAGTGATTGACAATGCTGAAGCTACAATTATTGATGCCGAGGCAAAACACGGAGAAACGATGAAAGCTGAGTTTGGTAAACGTCTTCATGGTGAAATCAAAGAAGAAGTATTTAACGCATTCTTTGAACATCTCAAAAAACAAGTTGAGTTCTGCTCAGTTATTAAAGGTTATATCCAACTTTCTAGCTTCTCACTTATTGGGATTCGTGATGTATTCCAAGCCCTTGAAGGTCTAGTATTCTATGAACCAGAAGTAGCAAGAGCAAAGATGTTAGAAGCACTTAACTTTGTACAACCAGATGGACGTTGCCCAAGACAATATTCTCTTCCAAGATTTGAAGGGGATACACCTAATATGGACCTTAGACCATTCATTGATCAAGGTGTATGGGTGATTTCAACGATTGCAACTTATCTTCGCTTTACACAAGATTTCAACTTCTTAGATGAAACATGTGGGTATTATGACTTTGTAAATGACAAAGCACATCTAGCTAAAAAATCAGATAAGACAAGTTCAGTCTTAGATCATTTATTTGATATTATGCACTACCTTCTTACAAACCGTGATCATGAATACACAAAATGTGTATGTGCCCTTTATGGTGATTGGAATGATGCTCTTGATGGACTTGGTGTAAGTAAACGTAAGGACCGTGAATATGGTACAGGTGTATCTGTCATGGCTACACTTCAAGTTTACCAAAACTGTCATGAGATGATTGAACTTCTTGAAATCTTAGGAGCAGATAAGTATGCAGATAAAATTGCTGAATACAAACAAGCAATGGCAGAGATTGAAGAAGGTCTTGTTAAATATGCAATTATTCAAAATGAAGCAGGCGAAACCCGTCTAGTGCATGGATGGGGAGATGAAAGAAGCTACTTTGTAGGAAGCTTTGATGACCCTGATCATCAATCACGTGATGGTATTACATCAAATGCATTCTGGGTACTTGCGGGAATGTATGATAAAGATATGAGTATTAAAGATACTATACTTTCTGCATATGATCGTTTAGGCTCTAAATATGGTCTTAAAACATTTGAACCACACTTTGAAAAAGGTACACCAGGTGTAGGACGTATTCCAAACTTACCAAAAGGTACAGCAGAAAATGGTGCAGCGTACATCCATGCAAGTACATTTGGGGTTATGTCACTCTTTAGAATGGGTGAAACAGATCGTGCTTGGGAAGAACTTTCAAAATGCTTACCATTTACACATGAAACAGTGTCTGTATCGCCATACGTTATGCCTAATTCATACGGTTTCAATGAAGAGAAGCAAATTGATGGTGAATCTATGCAAGATTGGCAAACAGGCAGTTCAAACGTTGTTCTTAAAACATTCATTAGATTTGTTTTTGGTATAGAGCCACAGTACAAAGGTATTTGGATTCAACCATCGAAAAATATACCATTTGAAACAACAGAGTTCACTATTAAAGTTAGGGAAAGTTACTTAACAATTAAGTACTCTAATAATCAAAACACTGATAATAAGGCAGCTGGACGTGTCTTTAAAGTTAATGGAGAAGTGCAAGAGGGAATTTATGATGATGTGATGAAGCTTAATAAATTATGGTTATCTAATGACTTTATTACAAATAACAAAGAAATTATTGTAGAAGTTCTTGACTAATTTGATAGTTAGAGTAACAATAATGTTATAGTTACTTTTAGGCACTTATTAATAAGTGCCTAAAAGTATGTAGAAGGAGGGGTACAATGAAAGCTATAGTAAATGGAAAAATTCTATTTGATGGACAAATAATAGAAGGGAAGGCACTGTTATTTGAACAAAAAATAGTAGGTATAGTTGATCTAAATGAAATCCCAGCAGATGCAGAACAAATTGATGCAGAAGGTAGATTTATTGCACCTGGTTTTATTGATGTTCATATCCATGGTTATGATACAAAAGATACTATGGATGGTACAGAAGATGCTATACGTACAATCGCAAAAGGAATTGCTAAAAATGGTGTAACCAGTTTTTTACCTACAACCATGACAATGTCAAGAGAAGAAATTGCAACAGCGCTAGAAGCATGTAGAGTAGTAAAAGCAGAAGGTAGTGAAGGTGCTGAAGTATTAGGTGTACACATGGAAGGTCCTTATATTAATGAAGCTTTTAAAGGAGCCCAAAATGGCAAGTATATTCAACAACCTAACACAGAAGCAATTGAGTTTGTAAAAAGCTATCAAGATATTGTAAGACTTATTACAGTTGCACCAGAGGTAGAAGGAGCAAAAGCATTTATTGAAGAAATTTCTAAGAATACAGGTATTACTTTATCTATGGGACATACAATGGCAGATTTTGATCAAGCAATGGAAGGAATTGATGCAGGTATTACACATACAACACATCTTTTCAACGCAATGACACCATTACACCATCGTAATCCAGGGGTAGTAGGTGCAGCATTAGCATCTGAAAAAGTAAGCTGTGAGATGATTTGTGACACAATCCATGTCAACAAAGGGTTATACCCACTTGTAATCAAGGCTAAAGCTCCAGATAAATTTGTACTTGTTACAGATTGTATGTGTGCAGGTGGTTGCAAAGAAGGACAGTACGCTTTAGGTGGACAAGCTGTATTTGTAAAAGATGGCAGTGCACGTCTTGAAGATGGTACATTAGCAGGTAGTATTCTTCGTCTTAATGTAGCACTTAAAAATGTAATCGAACATACAGAATATGGTGTTGAAAAAGCTATTGAATTTGCAACAATTAATCCAGCGAAAACAATAGGTGTAGATACTTTTAAAGGTACGCTTGATACAGGAAAAGATGCAGATATTATTCTTTTTGATGATGAAATTAACATTTACCATGTAATCAATAGGGGGAAAACAATCTATGAAAACAATTAAGATCAACAACATGACAATCTATGTTACTAAAAACTATGATGAAATGAGTAAAAAAGGTGCTGAGATTATTGCAGAATTTTTAAAAGTAAAACCAGCAGCTAACTTAGGTCTTGCTACAGGTGGTACACCAGTTGGGATGTATAAAGAGCTTATTGAAATGAACAAAAAAGGTGAAATTAGTTTCAAAGAAGTTTCAGCTTATAACTTAGATGAGTACTATCCAATTGAAAAAACAAATGACCAAAGTTATGATTACTTCATGAAAGATAATTTATTCAATCATGTAGATATCAATATCAATAATACTCATATTCCAAATGGAATGGCAGCTAACTGTGAAGCAGAAGGTAAAGCTTATGATGAGCTTGTACGTGCTACAGGTGGTGTAGATATTCAAGTATTAGGTATTGGCGGAAATGGTCATATTGGTTTTAATGAACCAAGTGATATATTTGAACCAATTACACACCAAGTAACATTAGATGAAAGAACAATTCAAGATAATGCTAGATTCTTTAACTCAATTGATGAAGTTCCAACACAAGCTATTACAATGGGAATTGGTACAATTATGACAGCTAAAAGTATCTTACTTTTAGCAAGTGGTAGTGGAAAAGCTACAATTCTTAGAGAAATGCTTTTAGGTAAAGTTGACCCACGTGTACCAGCTTCAATTTTACAATTCCACAAAGATGTTAAAGTTGTTTTAGATGAGGAAGCAGCAGCAGAACTTTTAAGTGAAATTAAATAAAAAAGCAATACTTTAATTATGGTATATAGTAGATGTTGACAGATAAAAAAATGTTAGATATAATCTCTATAGATAATTAATATAGTTTACAAGTGTGTTACTGACTCGATCAGGCATAAACTTTATCTTTTCCTTTTAAATAAGGGAAAATACTGTTTATGCCTTTTTTTAATTTCAGTAATAAATCTCGGTAAAACATAGCAAAATATATAGATAGTAAGTCTAAAATTTGAAGGAGGAATATATTATGAAACAATTAGTTGTAACAATTCAAGGTGAAGCAGGATTACACGCAAGACCAGCAGGAGCAGTAGTTAAAAAAGCAGGTGAATTTGCATCTAAAATTACAATCGAAAAAGATGGTAAATCAGTAGATGCTAAAAGATTATTAGCAGTTCTTTCTTTAGGAGCAAAACAAGGTGATGAACTTACAATCACAGCAGAAGGTGCAGATGAAGAAGCAGCAGCAGCAGCAGTTAAAGAAACAATCGAAACAAATCACTAGAATTCGAATAAATCACTAGAATATAGGAGTGGACAAGATGATATTAGATGGAATTGGGGCTTCTAGCGGTGTAGCTATAGGCAAAGTATTCATAAAAAAACAAGGCACATCAAAAGTTCCAAATACAAAAATTGAGAATGTTGAAGCCGAAATCAAGCGTTTTGAAGAAGCAAAAGAAGAAGCGTTAAAAGAGCTTCAAGTATTATATACAAAAGCAGTTGAAGAAGTTGGTGAAGAACACGCAGGTATTTTTGATGTACATCAAATGCTTGTACAAGACTTAGATTTAAATGATCAAGTTGTAAACTTTATTACTGAAGATAAATATAATGCAGCTTATGCAGTATCTGAAGCAGCAGTAATTATTGCAGCAATGTTTGAAAGCATGGATGATCCTTACCTACAAGAACGTGCAGCAGATATTCGCGATATCTCAAAACGACTTATTGGGATTTTAACAGGAGAAAAAGAAGTATCTTTAGCAGACCTTCAAGAACCTGTCATCTTAGTAGCAAAAGATTTATTCCCATCTGATACCATTCAAATGAACAAAAAATTTGTTTTAGGATTTATAACAGAAGATGGTGGAAAGATGTCTCATTCTGCTATTCTAGCAAGAACAATGCAAATTCCAGCGGTAGTAGGTTTGGAAAATGCATTAACAAAATTCAATAATGATGATATAATTATTCTTGACGGTAAAAACGGTAAAGTATACACAGAACCAACTGAGGAGATGGTAGCTGAGTGGACTTTAGAACAAGAAAAATACAGAAACTATAAAGAAGAGTTACAAAAACTTATTGGAACTCCAAATGTAACAATTGATGGTGTTCATATTGAAGTTAATGCAAATATTGGTAGCCCAGATGACATCGAGAACGTACTTGCAAATGATGCAAAAGGTGTTGGGTTATTTAGAAGTGAATTCCTTTACATGGATGGTAAAGCATTACCAACAGAAGAGATGCAATATGAAGCTTACAAAAAAGTTTTAGAAGCAATGGAAGATCGCGTTATTATTAGAACATTAGACGTAGGTGGGGATAAAGAACTTCCTTACTTAAATATTCCTAAAGAAGAAAATCCATTCTTAGGATATCGTGCAATTCGTGTATGTTTAGATCAACCAGAACTTTTCAAAACACAATTACGTGCCCTTTTAAGAGCAAGTGTACATGGTAAATTAGGTATTATGTTCCCAATGATTGCTACTGTTAATGAAATTAAAGCAGCAAGAAAAGTACTTGAAGAAACAAAACAAGAACTTCTTGCAGAAGGTATTGCAGTAAGTGAAGATATCGAAGTAGGTATGATGATTGAAACACCAGCAGCAGCACTTGTATCAGACTTACTAGCAAAAGAGGTAGACTTCTTTAGTATTGGAACAAATGACCTTACACAATATACAATGGCTGTAGACCGTATGAATGCAAAAATTGCTCATTTATATGATACACATAACTTAGCAATTTTAAGAAGTATTAAAATGGTTGCAGATAATGCTCATAAAGCAGGTATTTGGGTTGGAATTTGTGGAGAATCAGCAGCAGATACTACATTAACAGAAACATATCTAGCTATGGGAATTGATGAACTTTCTGTAAGTGCACCTTCTGTACTTGAAGTAAGAAAGAAAATACAACAAGTTGATACACAGAAAGCTAAGGCATCATTAAATCTGTAGGAGGTAAAGAGATGGAGTACCAGATCATAAAAGTGTTTAATAATAATGTGGTGTTGGCAAGTCAGGAGCAAGATCAAGTTATTTTGGTCAGTAAAGGTATTGGTTTTGGCAAGAAGACAGGTGACACCATAAAAGAAAATGCTAATATTGAAAAAGTATTCCATGAACTTCCAACAGATGCAGAACATCTCGATTTGAAAGAGATGAATGCATTAACACGTAAGATTAAACAAGTTACACATAAAATTATTCAAATTGCAGAAGAAAATCTAGGTTCCTTAAATGAGAATAGTGAAAAGATGCTTAAAGAGCATATAGAATTTGCGATTGAACGTTTAGGGATGGGCCTTACTATAGAGAATCCTTTTATAGAAGAGATTATTGATTTATATAAGAAAGAATTTGAGATTGCTGGAATTGCAAGAGATTATATAAATGAAACAATAGGAATAGACTTAGGTGAAGAAGAACAAGGTTTTATTGCACTCCATTTACGTTCAGCAACAAGAAATAAACCTGTTACTGAAATTATGAAAATGACACGAATTTATAAAGAATGTTTACACATTGTAGGCCAACAATGTAATGTTGATATAAATCATGAAGGTGTAAAAAAAGAATTTCATACTATGCTTAAGTTTTATATAGATAATGGAAATAAATATAATGATATAGAAATGCTTATTAAGAAAGAAGTAGCAAAACATCTTAAGGGTGCATATAAAGCAGCACAGATGGTAACTGTATATCTAGAGAAAGAGAGAAAAGTACAGTTTAAGGAAGGGTTAATAGCTTATATGGCTGTTGATATTCAAAAGCTTATTTCTTTAAGTAAGATTAAATAAAAATAATGGATTAATTTAAGGAGGCTACTATGTTTGGTTTCTTCAGTAAGTTTAAAGGTATTGAATTATGTTCTCCAATGACAGGTGAAGCAATAGATTTATCACAAGTACCAGATCCAGTTTTCTCAGAAAAAATGGTAGGAGACGGTATTGCTATTATTCCAACAGAAAAAGTTGTAGTAGCACCATGTGATGGTAAAGTAGTACAAATCTTCCCAACAAATCATGCCATTGGTATTGAAAGCACATCAGGATTAGATTTACTTATTCATATTGGTATAGACACAGTTGATTTAAAAGGTGAAGGTTTCAAACGACTTGTAGAAGAAGGAGATACAGTTAAACAAGGTGATCCTATTTTAGAGGTTGATATTGAACGTGTTAAAGAACTTGGTAAACCACTTACATCTCCATTTGTTATTACAAATACTGATGAAGTTGAGTTTAAAAACCGTACAACAGGAAAAGTAGAAGCTGGAAAAACTTCTGTAATGACTTTAAAGAAAAATAAATAATCGTAATAAATAAGAAAACAGTAAATGAAAATTTACTGTTTTTTTTATTTATTTTTATAGAGAGGACAAGTCGTTTAATGTGGATATTTAGAGGTGAGATAGAAAGAAATAATTGAAAAGATATGGAAGTGTTGTGTAAATGCACAATAAAACATATAAACACATTGTAAAATAGTAACTAACTTACAATTAAGAGTAAAAAAAGTGTGGATAAAGTAGCCACAATAGCTTGACAAAAATAAATAATACACATATAATAATTATGTAACAATTACTTAATAAATATAACAACTTAAATAGATAAATATAAATTATAGGGGGTAACAAATGACTATCAAACAATTTATGGGTATTACGATGTTATCAATTGTCGGATTAGGAAGTAGTACTTATGCAAATACGGTAGAAAATGTAGCACCTCAGCAAGTTATTACAGAAGAGGGGTTCGTATTAACAAAGAATACAGCAATTAATAGTATGTCAAATGTATCGGCTGTTTTAGGAACTCAAATCATAGAAGAAAATATAATTACTAATGTAGATAAAAAAGAAGGCCTTGTATCATGTGTTGTTGTTGATGAGGCAACAGTAAGAAGAGAACCAAGTCCAGATTCAGATATTATTAACTTTATTGCAAAAGATGTACCAGTATTTGTAACAAAAAGAATTGATAATTGGTACCATATCCAAATTGAAGGTATTGATGGTTACATATATAAGGATCAGCTCAATGAAGATACTCTTGGTTTAATTCCTTATACAAAGACAGCAGTAGAAGAGCCAGAACAAGCAGAAACATATTTAGGTGAAGAAGTTATTGCTTATGCAAAGCAATTTTTAGGAAATCCATATGTATATGGTGGTAATAGTCTTACTAAAGGAGCAGATTGCTCAGGATTCGTACAACAAGTATATAAAAACTTTGATATTAGCTTACAACGTAGCTCAAGATCACAATTTGCAAGTAATGGTACAAAAGTAAGCAAAAATGATTTATTACCAGGAGATCTTATATTCTATGGTTATAATGGAAATATTGATCACGTAGCAATTTATGCAGGTAATGGATCAATCATCCATGCAAGTACTCCTAAAACAGGTATTACAATGGGTGAATTAAATTATGGAAAACCAATCATCGGAATTAAACGAGTAATTTAATAAGTGAGAGTAGAAGAGATCATGGAAATATGGTCTCTTTTTTGTATATATAGTTATTGAGATTTTGGGAGTAAAATAGATAATTTGTGGAGAATTAAAAGTACTTGCATTTAAGAATGTGAATAATTTTATAAGAATAGAAAAAACTAGGAAAGAAAAAGAAAATATAAAATGAGTGGAGGTTGAATAGTGAAACGCAAGCATATTATAACTTTTATACTTATTAGCGTAATGATATTGAGCCAAGTGATAGTACAGGCCAGGTTACTTCCTATTTATTCTGTTTCGACAAATGATAAAAAGGTATCACTAACATTTGATTGTGCATGGGGAGCAGATGATATTGATGATATACTAGCCACATTAAATCAAGAGGGGGTTAAGGCTACATTTTTTATGGTAGGAGATTGGATGAGAAGTAATCCTGAAGCAGTAAAAAAAATAGCAGAATCAGGTCATGATGTAGCTAACCATTCAGATAGACATCCTCATGTGACCAATATGTCTAAAGAGGATATTAAGAAGGATATTCGATTTGCTCATAATATGATTAAGGAATTAACAGGACAAGACTGTATACTATATCGTGCACCTTATGGAGAATATAATGATACAGTAGTAGAAGCAGCTACAGAATGTGGTTATTATACGATTCAATGGGATGTAGATTCTTTAGATTGGAAGAACTACGGCAAGCAAGAGATGATAGATCGTGTATTGAAACATAAGAACTTAGCACCTGGTTCTATTGTGCTATTACACAATGCTACAAAGTATACAAAAGATGCGCTACCTGAAATTATTAAAGGACTTAAGGCGAAAGGGTATGAGATTGTACCTATTTCTGAGTTGATTATAAAAGATGGTTATACAATTGATCATACAGGAAGACAATATAAACAATAAAAAAGGCCTGCTACAAAAGTAGCAGGCTAAATTTATTTTATACCTAAGGGGGTATAAGTTTATGTCGTAAAAGGATGAGAGAAATTTAAATATTCATTATAAAAGTCAAGTTGCGTTTGAAATGCTGGAAGCATAAGTTCATCTAAATGTCTACTAAGTGATAACACTTCTTCTGATTGTAAATTATACTGTCCGTCAATGATAGCTTGCACAAGTTGTTTTTTTGTTTCAAGGATAGATTCTTGGTCTAGCATTCTATTACGCATGCTATTCTCGCCCCATTTCACAAAGTATGTTAACATGATGTCACTTAAGCTGCCTACTATATAAAATATGCAAAAACTGTAAGAATGTTACTATTAACTACAGCCAGTTGTTGTACCACATTCGGCACATACTTTACATGTGCCATTTTTAATGAGTTTGGTACTACCACAGTTTGGGCAAAGCTCACCTTCTAGTGAAAAATCAGAATGGCTAGTAGACGTTCTGATAGTCTCAGCAGTAGGAGGGAAAGATATATTAGCAGATAAGTAGGAACGTGTAGAGATTGATTCTGAGTCTGGTTTAACTTGGCAGTAAGTAAAGTCTCCTAATTCAATATCAATAATCTTGCTAATAAGATCAGAAATAGAATCTACACGTTTAATATAAGGGTGTCCTCCTACAAAGCCACTAGGCTCGAACTTTTGTCCTCGATACATTTTAGCAATATCTTGAGCGGGTACACCATACTGGAGCATTTCTGAAATAGTTGTAGAAATACTATCTAAAAGCCCTTTTACAAGAGAACCTTGTCTACCTGCGGATACATAAATTTCACCAAGTTTTCCATTATCAAAGAAGGATACTGTAATATATAGCTTTAATCCATTAATTTCAGCTTCATGTACATGTGCATTACGAATGCCTGTAGGCTTGGTGCGAATAGGTGTGTAATGCTTTTCAGGATGTTTAACATAGTCTAGAAGCTCATTGTATGATAAATCTTCTAACTTTTTGATACCAGTAGTATTAAGACTTGTGCTAAGAGGTTGAGAGGCTTTACAGCCATCTCGATATAGAGCGATAGCCTTCACACCTAATTCAAAAGAGAGCCTATAAATATTCGAAACATCTTGTTCAGTAGCATCATGTGGTAAGTTTACTGTTTTAGAAATGGCACCTGATACATGTGGTGTAAGGGCAGCCATCATTTTAACATGGGCTTCAGGTGAGATATAACGAACGCCTGAACCACATTTATTAGCGGTATCAAAGATAGCATAATGTTCTTGCTTAAGGTGTGGGGCGCCTTCAATTTTTCCATCAACTAATATGCTATAGCCATCACGTTCTTCTTTTCTCATAATATAGTCAATAATTGCTTGAGCTTCTTGTTGGTTATAACCTAATTTTTTTAGCGTAAGAGGAAGAATGGGATTAACAATTTCCATAAAGCCTCCACCTACTAATTTCTTATAAGTTACATGACTAAAGAAAGGTTCTGATGAAGTTGTAGCACAGTCCATAGCAAAGGCAATTGTACCCGTTGGTGCTAAAACAGATACCTGGGCATTTCTATATCCATTGGTCTCTCCAGATTCAAGGGCTTTATTCCATACCTCTTTTAAGGCATGGCTAAGTGTACTTTGATGTAAGTTCGCTAAAGCTGAATGAGAGATAGTAGGTGGGAGATAGCCCAATCCTTCAAATTGAGGTTGTATAAGTTGTAATCCACTGCAACGTGCATGATTGCGTAGTACACGCATCATATAAGGCTTGTTTTGCTCAAAGTAGGTAAAGGGGCCTATTTCTTGAGCCATTAAGCTAGAAATATAATAAGCCTGACCTGTAAGTAAGCTCATAAGGCTAGCGCCAATAGTACGAGCGGCTTCACTATCATATGGAAGCCCCATAAGCATAAAGAGTGCACCTAGATTAGTTAGCCCTAAACCAGTTGTTCTAAAGTGATAAGAACGTTCAGCAATTTCAGGAGTTGGGAACTGACCATGATGGATAGTAGCCTCTAATACTAGCTGAATAAGCATGATGCAGTGAAGGTAGCTTTCAATATCAAAAGTATCTGTATCAATATCATAGAATTTTAGGATGTTGATACTTGCTAGATTACAAGCTGTATCATCTAAGAACATATACTCAGAACATGGATTACTTGCATGTATACGATTCTTAGGATCATCGGCATTGCCATTTTCGCCAGCAGGACAAGTGTGCCAAGCATTAATTGTATCATCAAACTGAATACCGGGGTCACCACAACGCCAAGCTGCATGAGTGATTTGTTGCCATATATCTTTTGCAGGAAGTGTTTGATGAATAGTGTGGTCTACACGATTAATTTGTGAGAATGTAGCTTCAGGATCATTTAAAGAATTCATAAAACTATCACTAACACGGATGGAGTTGTTAGCATTTTGGCCAGATACAGTAGCGTAGGCTTCTCCATCGAAGTGTGTATCATATCCCATCTTACCTAATGCAATCACTTTATCTTCTTCTTTTGATTTCCAGTTGATAAATTCGAGGGAGTCAGGATGTTCTAAGTCTAGAACATTCATTTTAGCGGCACGTCTTGTTGTCCCACCAGATTTGATAGCACCGGCATTGCGGTCAAAGACTTTTAAGAAACTCATAAGACCAGAAGATTTGCCACCGCCAGAAAGAAGTTCGCCTTCAGCACGAATAGATGACCAATTGGTACCTACTCCAGAGCCATATTTGAATAGTCGTGTTTCAGTAGTAAGTTGATCTGTAAGGGATTTAGGACCAAGTAGAGAATCCTTGATACTTACAATAAAGCAGGCAGAGCCTTGTGTACGTGTATAGGCGTCAGATGCTTTAACGACACATTTTTGTGTTTGGTCAAAGAAGTAGTGGCCTTGGCCTTCACCTTTAATACCGTAGGAAAGAGCTAAACCGGTATTAAACCATTGTGGACTGTTGGGTGCCCACATTTGCATAAGCATCATATAGGCTAGCTCATTATAAAAAGTATTTTTATTTGAATGGTCAATAAGGCCTTCATCTAAAGCAGCATTTACCCAGAAGTTAACCATACGATGGACAAGTTGTTTAAAGGAGGTCTCGTATCCCAAATCAGTTGGAATACCACTTTTACGAAAATATTTGCTTACAATGATGTCACAAGCAGATTGCGAAAAGTGTTCAGGAAAATCTAAGTCTGTCATATGTACGAGCACTTTACCAGTCATATGATCTGTGAGGTGGACATTTACTTTTTTCCATTTAACTAAGTCATAAACAGATTGGTTATCTTTGAGTTGGACTGTGAAGTGGGGTTTTAATAAATTTTTTAACATCATTTTAAACCTCCAATAATTTTATCTTAAAAGAATGATTATTAATTAACTCCTAATCTAACACAAAAAGAAGAAATTAACAAGGAGAAAAAAGTGACATATATAGTATCTAGAAATAAAAAAAATCAATATATATACACTGCATCAAGATTGCCAAAGTTTATAGAACATAAAATAGAATGCTTAGTAAACACTAAAATTACAACATGAAATTATCATTTTTTACATAAGAGGAGGTTACTTATGATTACATTAGCTGTAAACAGTTGCGCGGAAAGTAGTAAAAAGGCTTTACAACTTATTTATGATCAAAGTATGCAAAAAGGATTAAAGCTCTTGCATATAAAACCTCAAGATACGTCTGTATATTTTAATAATAAAAGAATTCCTTTAAGGAATTATATTAATACATTACAGGATAAAGAAGCACCAGACTTATTAGTCGTTGAACTTACTAAAGAGGGAATTGAAAAAGCAATATATGAAAAAATTAAATTTAATGTAGCACTTTTCTTTGATAAACCTCTTACCAAGCATATCTTAAGTAAAAATGGCATTTATACGAGACTTTTTAAGCTTATTCAAGCAACCTATTATATCATTCCTGAAACCTATCATCATAAGAATCAAAAATATATTACCTATGGATGGAGTGAAGCAGCGAATATATCTGCTTCTAGTGCAGAATTACAAGTTGATGGTTCTTTAAGCTTACAGTGTTGTGTTAATCCAAGTGAGGTAATACCAGAAGGTACATTAGATGTACTGCGAGAATTTACAGTAGAGGTACCTTTTAACAACGTAGAGGCAGCTCTAGCGGGTATTGCAACAATGATGATTTATGGAATAGAAATTAATTAGGATAAATGTTAAAAACTGTAATAAACTTGTACCATTGTTAATATAAATGATAGTGACAAAAGAATCAAATCAATACAGAACAATAAGAGGATAAGGGAGAGGTGTAAGATGATAGAACACATTTTAGAAAATAATGAAGTACTTATAATAGGAAAAGCGGTAAGTGAACTCACGTATAGCCATAAAGTATATGGAGAAGGATTTTATAGTTTTAATTTAGAGGTTCCTAGATTAAGTGATTCCGCAGATATTTTACCAGTGACAGTTTCTGAAAGGCTTCTAGCTCCACTTGGAAATATTCAAGGTAAAGTATTAGATATAACAGGACAATTTAGATCTTATAATCAGTATGAAGAAGGAAAGAATCGCTTAATTTTAACTATATTTGCATTAGAAGTAAAAGAAGTATCAGAAGAAGAAATGAAAAAAAATAAAAATACTATTTATTTAAGTGGCTTTGTATGTAAAGATCCTGTTTATCGTACAACACCTTTCGGTAGAGAGATTACAGATTTATTACTTGCAGTAAATCGTTCATATCATAAATCTGACTACATACCATGTATTACGTGGGGAAGAAATGCAAGGTATGCGCAAAATCTTAAAACAGGTGCTCATATTGAATTATGGGGTAGAATTCAAAGTAGATCTTACCAAAAGAAATTAGAGACAGGAGAAGCTATGAGTAAGGTAGCTTATGAAGTTTCTATCTCTAAAATGGAGATATTAGAAGAGGAAACAACTCCAATTGAGGGAGGAGAATCCTAAAAGAAAGTATAGGTGAAGGAATCGGCACAGAAGCTTAGTGACGATTCCTTTTTTAGTGGAAAAATTCTTTATTTTAGAGTATAATCTAGGGATAAGAAAGGGAGAAAATATGTATAAGCTTGTTAGACAAAAGAGAAAAACACTTGCCATTTATATACAAGATGATTTAACAGTTTTAGTAAAAGCTCCATATACAATAAACAGTAAGATGATAGATGAATTTGTAGCTAAACATCAAGAGTGGATTAATAAAACAGTAGAAGAGAAACAGCAACGATTACAAGCAAAGGACTGGCTTGCAAAAAGAGAAATTTTATATTTAGGGGATAAATTAGCAGTTGAGATAGAAGAAAGTTTAACATTAAAATCAACTATTACAACAAGTGATAAGCACTTTATTATTATTACTCCGAATAAAAATGACCTCTTTCTTATAAAAAAACAGGTTGAAATGTACATGAAGAAACAAGCATTAAAGTTGCTGACACAGTTTACACAAGAGTATTGTGACTTATTAGGGTGTAAATATGAAAGAATAACCATCAGAAAACAAAAGACAAGATGGGGAAGTTGTTCTGCAAGAGGAACATTATCGTATAACGTAAGACTAATAGGTGCGCCAATAGAAGTTATTCGATATGTAGCTTTACATGAAGTTGTACATTTAATTCATTTTGATCATAGTAAGGCCTTTTGGCATACTATAGAACAAATTATGCCAGACTATAAGTTAAGGCAAAATTATTTAAAAGAAAATGCAAATATTTTAAACATATAAATTGAAGAGGTGACAAAGATGAAACAAGGACTTACGCAGGTTTATTGTGGACCAGGTAAAGGTAAGAGTACAGCAGCTATTGGGCTAGGAATACGTGCACTAGGCAATAACCTAAAAGTCATTATGATTCAATTCCTTAAAAATGACAATACAGGTGAATGCAAGACATTAAAGTCATTAGAACCTGGATTTAAAGTTTTTCACTTTGAAAAGGAAAGAGGATTTACTTGGACCTTATCAGAGGAGGAAAAAGCAGAGCTTGCTCAAGAGATTCACATGGCACTTAAATTTGCTAAAAAAGTAATGGATACAGGAGAGTGCGATATCCTCATTTTAGATGAAATTTTAGGCGTACTTCAACTTGGATTTGCAGATTTAAAAGAAGTTTTACAGCTTGTAGATGATAAGCCAGAATTTATGGAACTTGTACTTACAGGGCGTCAATTACCAGATGAGCTAAAAGAAAAAGCTGATTATGTAAGTTATATTGATGCAGTAAAACATCCAATGGAAAAAGGGATTCAAGCAAGGGCTGGTATTGAATTTTAAATGTATACCAAAGAGAAGGTTAAAGAGGGGATTAGGATGAAAAATAATTTATTAAGTTTCGGTATTGGGGCTTTGACGTATTTATTACTTATTTTACTAGCTTATTTTAACTTTGAACTATTTAAGTTTGCACCAATCCTTATTGTGCTAGGAACATGTGGAACCTATTTGTTATTAGGGTGTCTATTAGATAAAAAAGGAATATGGGGAAGTAGAATAGCTATCTTCTTAACCTATATAGGAGCAGGTATTATTTATGCAGTAGGAAGAGGGATCCAAAGTACAGAACTTATTACTGTATTTAGAAGAATGGTACCTCAAGTATATCATTCTATCGGTAAACTAGGTGGAGCGATAGGGGTAGAAATCTCAAGAGATGTAGATGTAGCTATTGGGCTTGCTGTATTGTTAATTGTAGCATTAGGAATGTTAGAATTAGGTAGAATCATTAGAGGGAGCAAAGGTCAAGCTTGGGGTGTATGCTATAATTTGATACTCACAGGAACAGGTTACTTCTATCTCTTTATGATAACTCACATTATAGTAATGGCCTTCCCGACACTAATGAACGATTCGAAACAAAAGATGATTTTTGGAGCCATCATGACAATAGTCATTTTTGTAACATGTTTCTTCTTAGGTAAGCTTTGTCGTACACTACAAAGTAGAGTGTTACAATGCTTATCTAGCTGTGGTATAACAGTTATGTTATTTGTGTTATATGGGTTAGGCGTATTTTTAATATGGGATATAGGAATCTATGAACGCTATATGTTACCTGTTGCAACTTCATATATAGGTACATTGTGCAGGTCACTTGGTGTAGTACTTGGAGCCAAGGCTCAAGTGATTAGTCAATATGGAGTAGTCGCAAGTAGTCTTATGATTTTAGCACCTACTTTACTTATTATAGCTGGTAAATTCTCTTCTTTAGATAAAACAAAGACTGAAGAAGTAGAAGTTTTAAAAGAAATAATAATAGAATAGAAGAGGCTGTTGCAAAAGACGTAAATAGCGTATAAAAAGTTTTGATATATGAAAATGAGCTATAAAACTAATTAGAAGTTTAGTTTTATAGCTCATTTATTTGTTAAGACAATAATTATTAATTATATGACAGTCTTTATTGATTTAAAAGATGTTCCATATTATATAGTCCAGGTGTTTTAGGAGCTAAGAAAGCAGCAGCTTTAAGAGAACCTACTGCAAAGACTTCTTTAGATGCTGCAGAATGAGATAAAGTAATCACTTCATCATTTCCAGCAAATAAGATGTCATGTTCGCCTACAATAGTACCACCACGTACTGCGTGAATACCTATTTCGTTTTTAGGACGTTTTTCACGTACACCTGAACGGTCATATCTTAATTCATAATTTTGATCAAGAGTATCTGTAATTGCATTTGCAATAGCAAGTGCAGTACCGCTTGGAGCATCAACTTTTTGATTATGATGTTTTTCAATAATTTCAATGTCAAATCCGCAATCAGCGAGTACTTCTGTTGCACGTTTTGCTAATGTAATAAGAAGATTGACACCAAGAGACATGTTAGCAGAAAAGAAGATAGGAATCTCTTTACTAGCCTCATGTAAGAAGTCTATATCTTCAGGAGAAAGTCCAGTTGTACAAACAACAACAGGAATTTTCTTTGAAATAGCATGCTCAAGAAGAGGTCTAACAGCACTAGCAGTAGAAAAGTCGATAATAACATCTACAGGCATAGTACAGTTTTCGATACGATCGAATACAGGAAAAGCATTTGGTACAGAAAGATTAGGGTCTACACCAGCTACGATGTTTAAGTTTTGATGGTCTTTAACGATACGTGATATGGCTTGCCCGATTCTTCCATTACAACCATGTAATAATATATTGGTCATGTGTGTCACCCTTTCTATAAAGTATTAGTCAATAAGTGAAACTGCACGAAGGGCAGCTTTAACTTTTTCTTCGTTAGTTGGCTCTAAGTTTGTTAGAGGTAATCTACATGGACCAACTTCAAATCCCATATAATTAAGTGCAGCTTTAACCGGAATTGGATTAACTTCACAGAAAAGTGAATCTACAAGAGGAAGATAATCTAATTGAAGGTTAAGAGCCTCACGAGTCTGACCTTGAAGGTATAAATTAACGATATCATGAGTCTCTTTAGGAGCAACGTTTGAAAGTACAGAAATAACACCTTTACCACCAAGTGCAAGTACAGGAATAATCTGATCATCGTTACCAGAGTAGATAGCAAAATCAGGTCCGCATAAACGAGCAATTTGTGCTACTTGTGAGATATTGCCGCTAGCTTCTTTGATACCAACTACATAATCACGTTTTGAAAGCTCATAAGCTGTTTCAGGAGCAATGTTAACACCTGTTCTAGAAGCCACACTATAAAGGATCATAGGAACATCGCAAGCTTTACCAATAGCATCAAAATGTTCAATAAGTCCTTTTTGAGTTGCTTTGTTGTAGTAAGGTGTTACTTGGAGTACTCCATCTACACCGAGAGCTGCAGCACGTTTAGTAAGAGTAATACCGTGGCGTGTATCATTGCTACCAGTTCCAGCAATAACAGGAACGCGACCATTTGTGCGATCTACAGCTATTTTAATACATTCTAGTTGTTCTTCATCTGTCATAGTAGAAGCTTCACCAGTTGTACCACAAATTATAATAGCATCTGTATGATTATTTATTTGAAAATCAATTAATTCTTCTAACTTACCAAAGTTAATACTTCCGTCTTCGTGGAAAGGTGTAACGATAGCTACACCTGCACCTTCAAAAATTGCCATTTATCATCAGTCCTTTCGATTTACATCATATGTTGGATAATCCATTCAGCGATCTGAACCGCATTGCTAGCAGCACCTTTACGAATGTTGTCTGCTACAACCCATAAGTTCACACCGTTATCAACACTTTCATCACGACGAATACGTCCTACAAAGACTTCATCATGACCAGTAGCGTTTATTGCAAGTGGATAAACATTATTAGCAACATCATCTTGAATAATAATGCCTTCACCTTTTGAAATTACATCTTTAAGTTCATTTATCTCAAATGGTTTATTAAGTTCAACATTTATACTTTCGCTGTGGCTGTTGAAAACAGGTACACGTACAGTTGTAGAAGTGATACGAAGAGACTGATTATCAAAAATCTTACGTGTTTCTTCTACCATTTTCATTTCTTCTTTTGTATAACCATTTTCTAAGAATACATCAATGTGAGGTAAGCAGTTATTTGCGATTTGATGAGGGAATTTTTTAGGTGCATTACCTTTAAGTCCTTCTTCAAGATCACTCCATCCCCCCATACCAGCACCTGATACAGCTTGGAAAGTAGTGTAAACTATTCTCTTAATACCATAGTATTCATTGAGTGGTTTAAGTGCAACAACTGCCTGGATAGTTGAGCAGTTAGGATTTGCAATAATACCTTTATGTGATCTAATTGCTTCTGGATTAACTTCAGGTACAACTAGAGGAACATTTGGATCCATACGCCAAGCAGAACTATTATCAATAACAATACAACCGCTTTCGGCAGCAATTGGAGCGAATTTTAAGCTTGTGCCACCACCGGCAGAGAAAAGAGCAATATCAATTTGGTGTTCTTTGAAACTTGTTTCAGTAAGTTCAAGAACAGTGTATTCTTTACCCATGAAAGTAAGTGTTGAACCTGCTGAACGAGCAGATGCAAATACATAGAAGTTTTCAATAGGTAAGTTCTTTTCTTCTAACACCTTTAAGAATGTACGCCCTACCATGCCTGTTGCGCCAACAACAGCTAAATTAATTTTTTTCATAATTAAATCCTCCCTAAAATTGTTAAAATAATAAAAGCCAGCTTAGTGGGTAAGCTGGCTGTGAATCCAAATGATGTAAAGTCATTTATAAAAATCATTTACGAAAATCATTTAAACACAGTAGCACACCACCTATTGTATAGCAAAAGGTGACAGTTGTATAGTTATTAACTATACCCCCAGGAACAAAGTGTGCAAGCGTTTTACTCCTTCGGCGATACGTCCTTTCCTATTTAGTCATTTCTTCTTGCAAAGATCATAAAAAGTACTGATAAGCATCGCGCCTCTACGTGATTGGAAAAATGCGTATTTAATTGTGTCTAATGATAGCATGGGTTAAAAGATGTGTCAAGGTTATAAAAATTAAAAATAATTACAAACAATTATATATAACCATATAAACAATATTATATGCATGATTTGAGAAAAGGTGTAAGAAAAATAAAAAAGTAGGGTAAGGGTGTATATTTTAAGGATAAACTATCCATACTTTAGAACATGAATACAAAAAAGGAAGGGTATATTATGAACAATAATGGAAATTCAAAAGAAAAGTTATTTGATGCACTTTCACCAGATCAAAAAATGAAATTAGAGATTGCAGAAGAACTTGGACTTTTAGAAAAAGTACAAAAAGATGGATGGAAAAGCTTATCACCTAAAGAAACAGGACGTATTGGTGGACTTATGACTAAGAAGAAACGTGAACTTAAAAATAAAGAAAATGAAAATATGTAAAGAATAGTTGAAAGGAAATAGACATTGAAAACAGGAAACTGATTCAATGTCTATTTTTTTATGCGAAAAAAGAATTTTGAATTGAAAGAAATATTGTGATAGGATAGGCATAAGAAAATTTGAAAGAGAAATGATGTGATTGTATGAAAGCAAATTTAAAATTGATGAAGTCCTGGTTTGTAAGATTGTGCGTACTTAGAAATTTAAGACAAAGTGAGTTAATAAGTCAATTAGAAGAGGTCATTGAACATTTTTTAGAAGAGAAGGACTTAGAAATATTAATTGAAGCCTATAATAGCTTTACTTATAAATTTTATACTATACAGCCTTATCAATCTTTAAAAGGTTATATAGAAAATAAGCTTTTATATGGAGAAAATCTTATAACATATTATTTGGAGCAAGAAAAATTAATCCCTCAAACTATTAAGCAAAGTTTAGAAATAGAATTAAATCTTTTAGAACAAATAGGTGGTATAAACTCTAAGATATTTAAACAAATTTTATTAGAACATAAAGATGCAGTTTGTATGCAAGGAGCAATAGAAGGACTTTTAGATTGGGGAAATGAGGAGGAGCGTTGTGTCGAAGTATTAGGAAGAGAGGGATGGGGGGATCAAGCAGAAACTTTACTTGAGTTTTATCATCAGAGAGGTTGTGGTAATTTTGCTAAATACTATGCATTTAAATGGGATGATAGTAAAGGATATAAAGAGATTGTAGGTATTAAGAAACCTGACTCAATAGGACTTAATGATTTAATTGGCTATGAGTTACAAAAACAAGATATATTAAAAAATACGCATGCCTTTTTAAAAGGATATCCAGCCAATAACCTACTTTTATATGGAGCTAGGGGAACAGGTAAATCTTCTATGGTAAAAGCTATACTTAATCATTTTGCAAGTACAACAAAGTTAAGAATGATAGAGATAAGAAAAGACCAGTTAATGCATTTAAAAGAGTTAATGGGGTTAATTCAAAATAAACCTTACTATTTTATTATTTTTATAGATGATCTGGCCTTTGAAGATAAAGAAGAAACTTATACAGCGCTTAAAACCATTTTAGAAGGTGGATTAGAAGAAAAGCCAAAACATATGGTTATTTATGCAACGTCTAATCGTAGACATCTTATTCAAGAACAGATGAGTGAAAATGAGTTACATGGAAACGATACAGTAGAAGAAAAGCTTTCTCTTTCTGATAGATTTGGTATGCGAATTGGTTTTAGTAGTCCTAATAAAAAGGAGTATTTAGATATTGTAAAGGGAATTGTAGCCCAGAGAAATATTCAAATAGATGAGCAGGTTTTAGAAAGAGAAGCATTGAAATGGGAAATGTGGAATAACGGAAAATCAGGACGTACAGCTAAACAATTTGTTAATTACATAGAGGGAGAGTTAGAATCTTTATAGAACATTTGAGGAAAAAATGATACACTAATACGGTTAAACTAGGAACAAAGGGGAGTGGAGTATGCGCAAGATTATACACGTTGATATGGATGCTTTTTTTGCACAAGTAGAAATGCGTGATAATCCACGCCTAAAAGGTAAGCCACTTATTGTAGGTGGTGATCCTAATGAACGTGGTGTTGTAGCAACGTGTTCTTATGAAGCGAGAAAGTATGGGATTCATTCTGCAATGCCAGGAAAAACAGCAAAGGTACTTTGTCCCCATGCTATTTTTGTTAGACCGCGTTTTGAAGTATATAAAGCTGTATCAGCTCAAATAGGTGAAATTTTTAGGCGTTATACAGATAAAGTAGAGTTTTTATCATTAGATGAAGCCTACTTAGATGTAACAGAAAATAAGAAGCAAATGTCCTCTGCTACACAGATTGCTAAGGAAATTAAAGCAGCTATATGGAATGAACTGCATTTAACGGGTTCGGCAGGGGTATCTTATAATAAATTTTTAGCTAAGATTGCATCAGATTATGAAAAACCTAATGGTTTGACAGTTATTACGCCCGATAAGGCACAAGAACTTTTAGATAATCTACCTATTAATAAGTTTTTTTTAGTAGGTAGAGTGACTGCAGAGGAATTGAAGAAAATAGGAGTACATTACGGAAAAGATTTAAGGAACTTAGAGCTGAGTTACTTAGTAAGCGTATTTAAAAAACGAGGTTATCTTTTATATGACTTTGCAAGAGGAATTGATGAGAGAGAAGTGGAATGTAGCAGGGTACGCAAGTCAATAGGAGCAGAGACAACTTTTAATGAAGATATACGTTTAAGTAGTATAGAAGCTAAAGAGGCTTTAGAAGCACTGGCGGAAGAAGTAAGTTTAAGAGTAAAACGTCGAGGTGTATGGGGAAAAAATGTAACCTTAAAAGTTAAGTTTAGTGAATTTAATCAAATTACAAGAAGTATGATGACCAGTTCTTCTATTGTTGAGCCGCAAGAAATTATGAATTATGTGGAACAATTGATGCATAAAGTGGATAACTTAGATGAAAAAGTAAGGCTATTGGGGATTACATTATCTCATCTTATGACTGAAGATGAGCGTAAGCATGAAAATATTTCATTATTTGAATATATGGATAGTTTGAAATGAAAAATAGACCATGAGAACGAGTTTCTCATGGTCTATTTAGTGGATTGAAGGGAGAAAAATTTATGTCTATCATTAATATAACCAAATCAAGTATAATTTATGATAGAAACCAAAAGAATATTTTATTAGAAGGAATTAATATGTAAATTTTAAATTACATTTGCATAGAAAAAACTGCTAGTGTACAATAAAGTTTAGTCGTCAGATAAAGAGGTGGAGAAATTGGACATTTATAATGATTTTGCAATGATTTATGATACTTTTATGGAAGATACACCTTATGTACAATGGGTAGACTTTATACAAAGTGTGATTAAAGAACACGGTATTGAACCTAAACTTATTTGTGATTTAGGTTGTGGCACAGGAACAATGTGTGAACTCTTTGCTGATCGTGGTTTAGACGTTATTGGGATAGATGGGTCAGAAGAAATGTTGATGATTGCTAGGGAAAAGGAATTAGAAGCTGGGCGTGGCATCTTATACCTTATGCAAGATATGACAGAGTTTGAGCTTTATGGAACAGTTGATGTTATTTATAGTAGCTGCGATAGTATTAATTATCTTATGGAAGAAGAAAAAGTACTATCTATGTTTAAATGGGTAAATAATTATCTTGAAAAAGACGGATTATTTATCTTTGATGTGAATTTACCACATAAATATAAAACCCTTCTAGGGGATAAAGTATTTGCAGAGCAGACAGAAGAGGCTGCATATATTTGGGAGAACTTTTATGATGAAAAACAACAAATCAATGAGTTCTATGTAAGCTTCTTTGTACAAGATGAAGATGGACGTTATGATCGTTTTGAAGAAGTCCATTATCAAAAAGCTTATTCAATAGAATGTATTAAACAAATCATCGAAAAAGCAGGCTTAGAACTTGTTGCAATTTATGATGATTATACACATAAATCTTATAATGAAGAGACACTTCGTGCTACTTTTGTAGCAAGAGAAAAACAAGTAGACGGAAAAGTTTACGTGGACTAAGGAGGATACGATGAAAAACTATATTGTAAGAGGAACAGATAGTAGTAGACAATTTAGATTTTTTGGTGCGAATACAACAGAACTTGTGAATGTTGCAACGGCACATCATGGTACATCACCAGTAGTATCAGCAGCACTTGGACGTACAATGACAGGTACACTTATGATGGGTGCTATGTTTAAAAATGACTCTGATAGAGTATGTGTTATGATTAAAGGGGATGGCCCTATCCAAGGTATTACAGTAGAGGCTGATGCAAAAGGTAATGTTAAAGGTTACCCTCATCAAGCGATTGTAGATATTCCTAAAAAGGAAAATGGTAAGTTAGACGTAAGTGGTGCAATAGGAAATGCTGTCATGACAGTAATTAAAGATATTGGTATGAGAGAACCATATACAGGACAAGTACCTATGCTTTCAGGTGAAATTGCAGAAGACTTTAGCCTTTACTTTGCAGACTCAGAACAAACGAATACAGCAGTTATTCTTGGTGTACTTATTGACCGTGACTATAGTATTAAACAAGCTGGTGGAATTATTATTCAAGTACTTCCAGATGCTACAGATGAGGCAATCACACAAATAGAAGAAAGACTTAAGACTTTTACATCTCTTACAAGTTATATGGATGAAGGTAAATCTATTGAGGATATAATTAAAATGCTTCTTGGAGATGATATTGACATCATGGATACGATGGAAGCTAGATTCAAATGTGATTGCTCAAAAGAACAAATGGAACGTGCTCTTATTAGCTTAGGAAAACAAGAACTTACAGATATCGTAAATGATGATCAAGAAGATCTAGAACTTGTATGCCATTTCTGTAGTACAAAATATGAGTTTGATAAAAAAGATTTAAAAGAAATTTTAGATGAACTTTAAAAAAATTTAAATAAAACATTTAAACAATAATAAATGCACAAATGAAAATTGGTGTTTTAGTATAAAACAGACTAAATGCACAAAAAAATGTTTTGAATTGTTGACAACCATGTTGGGATTTGCTAAACTAATTTTAGCAAATATCGAACGGGGTGTTACTGGTAAAGCAGGCAAAACCAAATTTTGCGGACATAAAAATACATATTTTAGTAATTTAAAATATATATTTTTTGTGTGTCCCAAAATTTGGTTTTTTTGTTTTCTAGGAAACGTACGATATTAAGCGGTGAAGGTGGATAAACTGTACATATTATACTTATTAAAACATATCACCTTTAAAAATGAACAAATACAGAATAAGGGGGAAATAATTATGATGAAGTATCTTCAAAAACTGGGTAAATCATTAATGCTCCCAGTAGCATGTTTACCAGTTGCAGGTATCCTTATGGGTATCGGGTATTGGCTTGATCCAACAGGTTGGGGTGCTAACAACATAGTGTCAGCGTTTACAATTAAAGCAGGTTCTGCATTAATTGATAACATGGCTATTTTGTTTGCAATAGGTGTTGGTGTTGGTATGTCTGATGATAAAGATGGTACATCAGGACTTGCAGCCTTAGTATCATGGTTAATGATTCAAACATTATTATCAACAGGTGCAGTTGCAATGTTTACAGGCGTAGACGTAGCAGCAGTAAATCCAGCATTCGGAAAAGTTAACAATCAATTCATTGGTATTCTTTCAGGTATTATTGGTGCAACTTGTTATAACAAATTTAAAAATACTAAGTTGCCAGATTTCTTATCATTCTTTAGTGGTAAACGTTGTGTAGCAATTGTAACAGCAGGTGTTACAATTGTTGCAACAATTATTTTATTCTTTGTATGGCCTATTCTTTATACAGGCCTTGTAACATTAGGAAAAAGTATCTTAAGTACTGGTGCAATAGGTGCAGGTATCTATGCATTCCTTAACCGTTTACTTATTCCAGTTGGCCTTCACCATGCACTCAACTCAGTATTCTGGTTTGACGTTGCAGGAATCAATGACTTAGGTAACTTCTGGGCAGGTACAGGTACACTTGGTCAAACAGGTATGTACATGGCAGGGTTCTTCCCAGTTATGATGTTTGGTTTACCAGCAGCAGCTTTGGCTATGTATCATACAGCTAAAGATAACAAGAAAAAAGTAGCATTTGGTTTATTAAGTGCTGCAGCAGTTTGTTCATTCTTTACAGGGGTTACAGAACCACTTGAGTTTGCATTCATGTTCTTAGCTCCAGTATTATACTTAATCCATGCTATCTTAACAGGTATTTCAGCATTTGTTGTAGCTTTATTACCAGTAAGAGCTGGTTTCAACTTTAGTGCAGGTCTTGTTGACTTAATACTTAGTTTAAAAGCACCAATGGCACTTAACCCATTATGGTTAGTTCCAATTGGCTTAGGTTTTGGTGTAGTTTACTATGCAGTATTTAGATTTGTAATCACAACATTCAATCTTAAAACACCAGGTAGAGAAGATGATGACATTGATGGAGATGAAATGCAAGTAACTCTTGCAAATAATGACTACACAGCAGTAGCTAAAACAATCTTAGAAGGTCTTGGTGGAAAAGGTAACGTTGCATCTATTGATAACTGTATCACACGTTTAAGACTTGAAATCAAAGATTACACATTAATTGATGAAAAGAAAATTAAATCATCAGGTGCTCGTGGTGTTATGAGACCAAGCAAAACAAGTATCCAAATTATTATTGGAACACAAGTACAATTTGTTGCTGATGAACTAGCAAAACTTTGTAAATAAAAAAGACTATATAGAAGGGCTACTACGCAAAATGCGTAGTAGCCCTTCTTATACGTTGAATTATAGAATAAATATTTTATAGAGTGAGGGTGTGCTTATATTTAGTCTACTTGCGTGAGTTAGCTAGGTGGATTCTCCTCCACCTGCTACACTCCGCTTTCAGAGAAATGTAACTCATTCAAAATAATAACGGTGTGAACTCGCTACGCTCAAACAGCACACCTAAAACCATTATTTTTTTATTTCGTACATTTCTTATCTGAAAGCTACGTAGGCAGATTCCGGAGAACGCACCTATCCAGCTCACTGAATCAAGTCTACGAATATGCCTCCCTCACTTTGTGGACTGCGCCAGCGAAGAGATTACTAAACTGTATGTAGCTTATATTCTAAGTCCATCCTCGAAAAAGCTTCAGTGAGGTTACCCACGTATTACCGCCCTTTTCTACTCACGAAGGTAAGTTTTCACTTCCAGTGACACCCCGTGGTGAAGAGATAGGAGTAAATGTTTCTTCTTCGGAAGGCAAAATCTTGCAGGTATCAATACCTTTTGCTACTGGGTTAAGTAAGACACGCTTTGTAGAATTGATAGTGCTTTTGATTTAAACTTCTAAATGATTAAGCACTTTCACATGAAAGATGTTTAGAAAATACATCATGTAGTTTAGCTATTTTTCTATCGGAAGGGGCTATTATGTGATGGGCTGTAAGGTAAGTTGTTGTATGGAAACTTCCTCCGCAGAGTTTTTAGAGAGGCTTAGTGAATGGAATCAAACTGGTTTTAGGGGAATGTTTGAAGAAAAGTGAACTTGTTTTCTGAGTTTTGACCGTTAGTTTGATGAAATGAACTTAGCCTGTCTTAAAAGTTGAGGACTAAAAGTTGGAATATAATAAGCTTGCCTACATGCCCTCACACTTAACCAAATATTTATTTTATCCTCACATTAAAAATATTCAAAAAGAACATTTAATATTGGGGAAAGTGAACAAGTGGTCACTCATATATTGAATTAGAGGAGTCAGAGGAGGCATACAATGATTCAATATAAAGTCTGGACACAAAAGTATGGAGAACCTTTTAAGACGAAACTAGAGAGTGCTTTAATAGAGCAAAAGTTTCAAGGAGAGAAATGGGAAGAAGATCACTTTGCGCATATAGATAGTTTTAAATTTACTCCGAATAAAAAAGATAAAGAGCAAAGCTTGAATAATATGGTAACTTTAATAGGAGATTTTATTCAAGAGGAACTTTTAAAGGGATTTGCAAAAACTTATTTAAGGGCTCGTAAAGACTTAGATAAAATGGAGAAAAGAGAAATAGAAAAATTATTTATCCATAATAACTATATAGCTAAGGAAGATGGTGTATCTTATATTTCTTATTATGTAATTTATACTCCTATATATAAAGAATTAGAGAAATATAAGGAAATTAACATAGATGGCTGGATTACTTTTAGAAGTGAAAAATATAAAGTAATCCTTGAAGATGTAATAGAACAGACCATATATGACTATGAGATGCAAAAAGACTATATACAATTTATAAATTTTTTGCTACAAATGAAGGGATTACAGGAAGAGCAAATAGAGCTTGTTCATTTAGTGCCTAGACAGGATGGTACTATTTTATTGTTTGATGAAGAAGAAAAAGATCAAACGGATTATTGGACCAAATTGTATTGTGAAGACTTGGAAGATGAAGCACTTACTATAGAAGATCGCGTGTTGCATATGCTTATCACTTTATCTCCAAAAGAGATTGTATTACATGATTTCTATGAAAAATTAAATAAACCATTTTTAGAAACACTCAAGACTCTTTTTAGAGATCAACTTATATGTTGTAAAGGCTGTGAGTTTTGTCAAAAACAGCTGTAAAAAACTACTATGTTAAGAATGGTGTTGACAGTGATGGGGAATTTGAATAGAATGAGTATAGAATATTTAAAAACGTTGAAGAGACAAGTAGCTTATAGAACTTTTTCAGAGAGAAGATGCGTTGGTGGGAGCATTTTTAAAGCAATATAGGTGAAGACCAGCTCTGAGTGATTGAGAACCAATCCGTTGACTACGTTATAGTCGAAACAAGAGGTTTCTAAAAGAAACAATAAGGGTGGAACCGCGGGAAATGTACTCTCGTCCCTTTTCTAGTTTTTGTGGCTAGAAAAGGACGAGAGTTTTTTGATGCCCAAATTCTAGAAATAGTACACACTATATTGAAAAGGGAGGGAATGTTATGATTAACATTACTTTAAAAGATGGTGTTGTAAAACAATACGAAGCAGGTATTAGTGTACTAGATGTAGCAAAAGACTTAAGCGAAGGCTTAGCAAGAATGGCTTGTTGTGGTCTAGTAAATGGTGAAAGAGTAGATCTTAGAGATACTTTAGATCAAGATTGTGAGTTAGAAATTGTAACTTTCAAAGATGCAGATGGTAGATGGGCATTCCGTCATACAGGTGCTCATATTTTAGCTCAAGCAGTTAAAAGACTTTATCCAGATACAAAACTTGCAATTGGACCAGCTATAGAAGATGGTTTCTATTATGACTTTGATAGCGCAAGACCTTTCACAGAAGAAGATTTTGTAGCCATTGAAGCTGAAATGAAAAAAATCGTAAAAGAAAAACTTGCTATTGAAAGATTTGAGCTTCCTCGTGAAGAAGCTATTAAAATGATGGAAGAAGCAGGTGAACCTTATAAGGTAGAGTTAATTCAAGATCTTCCAGAAGGTGAAGTGATTTCCTTCTATAAACAAGGTGAATTTGTAGACCTTTGTGCAGGCCCTCACCTTATGACTACAAAACCAGTAGAAGCTATTAAACTTCTTTCTGTTGCAGGTGCATACTGGAGAGGTAGTGAAAAGAATAAAATGCTTTCTCGTATTTATGCAACAGCATTTGCAAAAAAATCAGAGTTAGCAGATCACTTAGCTAAAATCGAAGAAGCTAAAAAACGTGATCATCGTAAATTAGGGCGTGAACTTGAATTATTCACAATCCTTGATGAAGGTCCTGGTTTCCCATTCTTCTTACCAAAAGGAATGGAACTTAGAAACACACTTATTAATTATTGGAGAGAAATTCACAAAAAAGCGGGTTATCAAGAAATCTCTACTCCAATTATTTTAAATAAAGATTTATGGCTTACAAGTGGACACTGGGATCACTACCGTGAAAACATGTACACAACAGTCATTGATGAAATGGATTATGCGATCAAGCCTATGAACTGTCCAGGCGGTATGTTAGTGTATAAGACAAAGATGCGTTCTTATCGTGACCTTCCACTTCGTATGGGTGAATTAGGACTTGTACACAGACATGAGCTTTCAGGTGCGTTACATGGTCTTATGCGTGTACGTAACTTTACTCAAGATGATGCACATATCTTTATGCTTCCAGAACAAATTAAGAGTGAGATCAAAGGTGTTGTAACACTTATTGATGAAGTCTATAAAGCATTTGGTTTCAAATATAAAGTAGAAGTTTCTACAAGACCAGAAGATAGTATGGGTAGTGATGAAGCTTGGGAAACAGCAACAGAAGCTTTAAAAGAAGCTTTAACAGATTTAGGCTATGATTACAAAATCAACGAAGGTGATGGCGCATTCTATGGTCCAAAGATTGACTTCAAACTTGAAGACTGCTTAGGTAGAACATGGCAATGTGGTACAATCCAATTAGACTTCCAACTTCCAGAACGCTTCGAACTTGAATATGTTGGAGCAGATGGTGAAAAACACAGACCAGTTATGATTCACCGTGTTATCTTAGGAAGTATTGAACGTTTCATTGGGGTTATTACAGAACACTTTGCAGGTGCATTCCCAACATGGCTTGCTCCAGTACAAGTAAAAGTACTTCCTATCTCAGAAAAATACCATGAGTATGCTGAAAAAGTTCAAGCAAGCTTATTAGATGCAGGTGTAAAAGTTGAAATTGATGAACGTGCAGAGAAGATTGGTTACAAGATTCGTGAAGCACGTATGGAACGTGTACCATACATCTTAGTTGTAGGTGCT
Source organism: Holtiella tumoricola (assembly GCF_027857615.1). Classification (NCBI taxonomy): domain Bacteria; kingdom Bacillati; phylum Bacillota; class Clostridia; order Lachnospirales; family Cellulosilyticaceae; genus Holtiella; species Holtiella tumoricola. The sequence goes on along the minus strand of NZ_JAQIFT010000074.1, from coordinate 10,970 downwards.
GAAGAAGAAGCAGAAGGTAAGGTAGCTGTTAGAAGTCGTGAAAATGGTGAAGAAGGCAAGATGCCACTTCAAGATTTCATTGGCAAAATTACAGAAGAAATTAAAACTAAGTATAACTACTTAGTTTCAGGCAATAAAACAGAAGAAACTACAGAAGAATAAACTTAAAAGTTTAGAAGACTAAAACAGTATCTAAGTAAGGGCTGAAGTTTATTTGTAATATAAACTTTAGCTCTTCTTAATATAAAGAAACTATACAATATATAGAGGTGAAAAATGATTAATATTACTTTAAAAGATGGTACTAAGAAGCAGTATGAAGCAGGTATCACTATTTTAGATATTGCTAAAGACCTTAGTGAAGGTTTAGCACGTGCTGCTTGTGCAGGTAAATTAAACGGTGAAATGGTAGACCTTAGAACACCAGTTACAGAAGATGCGAGTATTGAAATTCTTACATTCAATGATAAAGAAGGGAAATGGGCATTCCGCCATACAGCAGCTCATATTTTAGCTCAAGCAGTTAAGAATCTCTATCCAGATGTAAAACTTGCTATTGGACCAGCTATAGAAGATGGTTTCTACTATGATTTTGATCGTGAAACAGCATTTACAGAGGAAGAATTTAAAGCCATTGAAGCTGAAATGAAAAAAATTGTAAAAGCAAAACTTCCTATTGAAAGATTTGAACTTCCTCGTGAAGAAGCTATTAAAATGATGGAAGAAGCAGGTGAACCATATAAAGTAGAACTTATTCGTGACCTTCCAGAAGGTGAAATTATTTCTTTCTATAAACAAGGCGAATTTGTAGACCTTTGTGCAGGTCCTCACCTTATGAGTACAAAACCAGTAGATGCTTTTAAAATTCTTTATGCTGCAGGTGCGTACTGGAAAGGTAATGAGAAAAACAAAATGCTTGCTCGTATCTATGCAACAGCATTCCCTAAAAAAGCTGAGCTTAATGAGCATTTAGAAAAACTTGAAGAAGCTAAAAAACGTGATCATAATAAACTTGGTCGTGAACTTAAACTCTTCACAACAGATGAAGCAGTAGGACAAGGGCTTCCACTTATGATGCCAAAAGGTGCACGTGTTATCCAAACACTTCAAAGATGGGTAGAAGATGAGGAAGAAAGACGTGGCTATGTACTTACAAAAACACCAAGTATGGCTAAAAATGACCTTTACAAAATTTCAGGTCACTGGGATCACTACAAAGATGGTATGTTTGTAATGGGAGAAGAAGAAACAGATAATGAAATTATTGCACTTCGTCCAATGACATGCCCATTCCAATTCTGTATCTATAACTCAGAGCAACACAGCTATCGTGATCTTCCTATCCGTTATGCTGAAACAGCTACCCTTGCAAGAAATGAATCTTCAGGAGAAATGCATGGACTTATTCGTGTAAGACAATTTACACTTGCAGATGGACATATTGTATGTACACCAGAGCAACTTGAAGATGAATTTAAAGGATGTCTTGACCTTATCAAATACATTATGAATACACTTGGTATTGATAAAGATATTTCTTACAGATTCTCTAAATGGGATCCATCAAATACAGAGAAATATATTGATAACCCAGCAGCTTGGGAAGAAACTCAAGTTATCATGAAAAATATCTTAGATCATCTTGATATTGACTATACAGAAGCAGAGGGTGAAGCTGCATTCTATGGTCCAAAACTTGATATTCAATTTAAAAATGTACATGGTAAAGAAGATACAATTATCACAATCCAAATTGACTTTGCATTAGCAGAACGTTTTGGTATGACTTATGTAGATTCAAATGGAGAGAAGAAACGTCCATACATTATCCATCGTTCATCAATTGGATGTTATGAAAGAACACTTGCTATGCTTATTGAAAAATATGCAGGGGCGTTCCCAGCATGGCTTGCACCAACAGCAGTTAAAGTACTTCCTATTTCAGATAAATATGCTGATTATGCAGCAGAAGTTACTAAAGCACTTAAAGATAACGGCATAAAAGTTGAAGCAGATTACAGAACAGAAAAAATCGGTTACAAAATCCGTGAAGCACGTATGGAACGTGTACCATACATCTTAGTTGTAGGTATGGATGAAGAAGCGAATAGAACTGTATCTGTAAGAAGCAGACAAAATGGTGATGAAGGTGCTGTAGCACTAGACACATTTGTAAGCCGTGTTTCAAACGAAATTAAAACTAGATATAATTACCATCTAGAAATGAAGGATCAAAACGAGAACAACTAGTTGACAAACCTAATTGTCTATGGTAAGATTTCATATGTTATCAGATGCAAGTAGAAGCTATCTCTTCTCACCTTACAACGACTTAAGTTCGTAAGGTCATACTAATTGAATTTTAAATCGACAGATTTAGTATGATATAGAAAAGAAGTGGGTAGGTTGAATGCATCTATCCACTTCTTTATTTTAGTGCGTTCACATCAACGCAAAAAGAGATGTTTAAATTCATACAGGCAAACAAATTTAGGAGGTGCCCATTATTAACGAATTAATGATTAACGAACAAATTCGTGACAAAGAAGTAAGACTTATTGGTGCAGATGGAGAGCAAATTGGTATTGTATCAATTAGAGACGCTCAACAAATGGCCAGTGAAAAAAATCTTGATCTTGTCAAAATTGCTCCACAAGCAAAACCACCAGTATGTAAGGTGATGGATTACGGTAAATACAAATTTGATGCAGCTAAGAAAGAAAAAGAAGCTCGTAAAAATCAAAAAACAGTTAGTGTTAAAGAAGTTAGATTTTCAGCAAGTATTGATAAACATGACTTCGAAACTAAAGTCCGTAATGCTCAAAAATTCTTAAAAGCAGGGGACAAAGTTAAAGTATCAGTTATGTTCCGTGGACGTGAGATGATGCATACACAAAAAGGTGTTGAGATATTAGATCAAGCAATGTCACTTCTCGAAGAGTATGGCGTAGCTGAAAACAGACCTAAATTAGAAGGTAGAAACATGGCTATCGTGGTAGCACCAAAATAGTTACCTTAAGATAAAAATTAAATTATTAAAAGGAGGATCCTACTCATGGCTAAATTAAAAACAAATAGAGCAGCAGCAAAACGCTTCAAAGTAACAGGATCAGGAAAACTTAAAAGATCAAAAGCATACACAAGTCACATCTTAACAAAAAAATCTCCTAAGAGAAAACGTAACTTAAGACATGCTGGACTTGTTGATTCAACAAACGAAAAACAAATGAAACGTTTATTACCACATTTATAAGAAAAAGCAGTAGGAGGTTAGGAACATGGCGAGAGTAAAAGGTGGCATGGCTACTAAAAAAAGACGTAACAGAGTATTAAAATTAGCTAAAGGCTATAGAGGCGCGAAATCTAAACAATTCAGAACAGCTAAACAAGCTGTAATGAAATCATTAAGCTACTCATATGCTGGTAGAAAACAAAGAAAACGCGAATTCAGAACATTATGGATTGCTCGTATTAACGCAGCAAGCAGAATGAACGGTTTATCATACAGCCGTTTCATGAATGGTCTTAAAAACGCTAACATCACAATCAACAGAAAAATGTTAGCTGATATGGCTATCAATGATGCAGCAGCTTTCACAACATTAGTTGAAACAGCTAAAGCTAACTTAAAATAATTTAAGCTAATTTAAAATATTTCAAGTTAATATAAAAAGAGGTCTAGGCAATTATGCCTAGGCCTTTTTTGGTATATAAAATCTATTTTTTATAGAACGTAAGGGATAGTAGAAAGTTTTAAGTAAAGTAAGGACATTAAGAGGACAAATAAGGGACAAGTAGGATGTTGACCTAGGGACATAAGTTGCGAAATAATGTAGATGACCAATATAAGTAATAAATGGAGATAAATATAAAAATATTTAAATATATAAGAAGGAGCTTAATATGAAATTAGGTAAGATAAGAAAACTTATGGCAGTTGTTCTTGGTATGACTATGGTATATGGTGCTATCCCAACTTTTGGGACAGTATTGGCAGTTGAACAAGATAGAATAGCAAGTAGACCGGAAGATTTAGAAAGAAAAATTGTAGGTTATTTTCCAGAATGGGCATATAAGTCAGCAGAGCATAATTATTTTAATGTAACAGATTTACAATGGGAAGAACTAACACATATTCAGTATTCTTTTGCATTTGTAGATGAAAAAACAAATCAAATTACTTTCTCTGATCGTGAAGCAGCGATAGAGGAAACATTTGAAGGCATGGATTTAAGTTATAATGGAAAACCTGTAACACTTGATCCAAACTTACCTTATCAAGGACATTTTAATATTCTTCAACAAATGAAAAAGCAGTTTCCAGATGTAACATTATTAATGTCAGTAGGTGGATGGGCTGGTTCACGTGGATTCTACACAATGATGGATACAGACCAAGGTATTGATACATTTGTACAATCATGTGTTGACTTTATTAGAACATATGGATTTGATGGTATTGATATTGACTTTGAATTCCCATCATCAACAAGCCAATCAGGGAATCCAGATGATTTTGATGTATCTGAGCCACGTCGTCAAACAATTAATAAACGTTACAATGTGATGATGAAGAAATTAAGAGAAGGACTTGATAAAGCTGGTAGAGAAGATGGCAAATACTATATGCTAACAGCTGCTGTGTCAGCATCTTCATGGGTGTTAGGTGGTGTTGAGTCTAATGAATATGCTAACTACTTAGATTTCTTAAGCATTATGTCTTATGACTATCATGGTGGATGGAATCAATATGTTGAAAACCAAGCTAATATTTATCCAGATCCAGCAGATACAGAAACAAAAGGAATGATTATGCCAGTATTAGGTATGGATTGGTCATACAATTACTATCGTGGTGTACTACCTCCGGAAAAAATTCTTATGGGGATTCCTTACTACACAAGAGGTTGGGAGAATGTACAAGGCGGAGATGGTACAGGTTTACATGGTAGCAGTAAAACACCAGCAACAGGTAAGTACAATATCTGGGGAGATTATGATACAACAGGCTATCAGATACCAGCAGGTGCAAACCCATTATGGCATGTACTTAACTTAATGGAAGAAGATCCAAATTTACAAGTATATTGGGATAATGTTGGGAAAGTTCCACATTTATGGCAACCAGATGAACGTGTATTCTTAAGCTATGAAAATGAAAGGTCAATAGATGAACGCTTAAAATATATTGAAGAGAAAAACTTAGGTGGTGCATTAATCTGGGTTATGGATGGTGACTATGGTTTAAATCCAAACTATGTACCAGGTTCAACAGATATTAATGAAGGTAAGTACACCTATGGAAATACACTTACTAAGAGATTAAGTGATGGTCTTGAAGCAATGGGGCCAGCTAACAAAACAGATGAGAGTTTAAAAGGAACATCAGAAATTGGTGTTGAAGTAGAGCTAAAAGGTAACTATGATCATCCAAACTATACATATGAATTTATTATTACAAACCATACAGATGAAGAAATTAAAGGTGGATGGGAAATTGCTTTTGATTTACCAAAGTCAGCTGAATTCAAATCTACTTGGGGTGGAACAGTAACAAAACAAGATAATGGTGAATTCACAAGAATAACTATTCAATCTTCAGGATGGCAAAACTTAGCACCAGGTGCAACAACTAATCTTCAAGGAATGATCGGTTTATGCTTTAGTGGTGTAAGAAATATTACATTTAATGGTATGATACCAGCAGGAAAAGATGCAAATGTTAATCAAGCTCCAGTATTTACAGGTGTAGAAGATGTTGCTTTAACAGTAGGGGATACATTTGATCCTATGGCAAATGTAGTAGCAACAGATAAAGAAGATGGAGATTTAACAGAAACAATTACAGTAGAAGGTATAGTGGATACAACAACTGTAGGTCACTATACATTAACTTATACAGTGTCAGATAGCCAGGGGGTTATTACAACAGTTGCACGTAATGTCATTGTAAAAGAAAATATAGCTCCAGTTATTACAGGTGCAGATAATATTGAAATTAACCTAGGACAAGATTTTGATGTGATGGCTGGTGTAAGCGCGCATGATGAGGAAGATGGTGACTTAACAACAGCAATCCAAGTAGCAGGAAATGTAGATACAAACAAAGAAGGTACTTATGTATTAACTTATAAAGTTGTAGATTCAAAAGGCTTAGTAGCAGAAGTAGAGCGTCAAGTAGTCGTTACAAAATTACCCAATACAGCACCTGTTATTAGTGGTGTAGTAGATGTAGAGATTAATGTAGGTGAAGACTTTAATGTTATGCATGGTATTAGTGCATATGATAAAGAAGATGGTAACTTAACAGGAGCAATTCAAGTAACAGGTCAAGTAGATACAAGTAAAGAAGGAACGTATACTTTAATCTATACTGTAGAAGATAAAGATGGTGCACTCACATCAGTAGAGCGTCGTATAGTGGTAACTAAATTACCAAATACAGCACCTGTTATTCGCGGAGCAGAAGATATTGTACTTGAAGTAGGGGATGCTTTTGATGTAATGGCTAATGTAAGTGCCTATGATAAAGAAGATGGTGATTTAACACATGCAATCAAACTAGATGGTTTTGTAGATGTAAATGTACCAGGTAGCTATGAAGTCATGTATACAGTAACAGATAGTGAAGGTTTAACAACGATTGTTGTAAGAAATATCACAGTTAAAGAAGTACCAACAACACCAGAACCAGGTGATACATATAATCCAGAAAGAATTTATAATACTGGAGATAAGGTTATCTACAAAGGTGAAGAGTATACTGCAAAATGGTGGGTACAAGGTGAAGCACCAGATAACAGTAGTGCATGGGAGAAAGCACCTCAAGTTAATGAAGACGGTACACAAGTTTATATTCCAGGTAAAGCTTATGTAGAAGGGGACCGCGTAAGCTATAATGGACAAGTATATAAAGCAAAATGGTGGACAAATTCAACTCCAGGTAGTGATAGTAGTTGGGAGCTAGAAAATGCTGGTAACAGTGATGAAGATCAATCAAATGATAATAATTATGTACAAGGCGGAACATATGTAGGGGGCGATATTGTAACTTACAATGGAGAAACATATAAAGCGAAATGGTGGACAACATCAACTCCAGGCAGTGATGAAAGTTGGGAAAAACTATAATAGCTAAGATATAGAAATGCTATATAGAATGAATAATTAAATTATCAATAAAGGTCTATGGAACGAGTTATAATTTTCTAGTTTCATAGACCTTTATTTGTTTATGGGATTATGCAATAGACTTAAAAAGATATTGAAAAGTATGAAGATAATATAATATGATAAGAACATATTAATAAATTTTAAAGCGAGGAGGAAGAAGTATGATTTGTACAACAAGAGTTAGTAGTTGCTCAGCAGGATCTATTAATAGATAAAGGCGATTGCCTGAACTGAGCTTAGTTTAAAGTCGCCTGCTCTATTTCATAGATACTGCACCTTGGAGAATGACAGCATACTTTCTAGGGAGAGCGATATTATGAAATATAGAAAAGCAGAAGATATATTACCACAAGAATTATTAGAACAAATACAATACTATATACAGGGTGAAATACTTTATATACCCAATAAAAAGGGACATAAAAAGAAATGGGGAGAATGCTCAGGGGGAAGAAGTTATTTAGCTATGCGCAATGCTGCGATTAAGGAAGCATATGCAAGTGGAGAAAGTTGTGAAGCTTTAGCAAGTTCTTATCATCTGAGCTTAGCAAGTATTAGAAAGATTGTATATGGTAGTAGATAAAAAATACATGATAGACATTTTATAGATTGCATTATAGACAGTAGAGTCATTATGATAAAAGTAATGGCTCTACTGTTTTTTCTTTAGGACAGAATAAAGGAGAGAAGAAAATGCAATTGATTGATATTACAAAGGGATTAAGATTGAGAAGATATGATGGCAACTATGATTTTGCATTAAGCTGGTATCAGGATGAAGAAATGTTACGCCTAGTAGATGGAAAAGATGCAAGCGTATATGATGCATTAAAGCTTACAAGAATGTATAACTATTTAAATGAACAAGGAGAACTTTATTTTATAGAAATACAGGAACAAGATGAATTTAAGCCTATAGGTGATGTTACATTATGCAAAGATGATTTGCCTATCGTAATAGGGGAAAGTAAATATCGTGGAAAAGGAATAGGTAAGCAAGTTATAGAAGTTTTAAAAGAAAGGGCACGAGAGTTGGGGTACACTACTCTAGGTGTAAGAGAAATTTATAATTATAATAATGCTTCAATAAGATTATTTGAAAACGTAGGTTTTATAAAATATAAGTCAACTGTAGATGGATTTAGCTATAGATATGATTTGATAATGAAAAGGGGGAGTGAAGAAATGAAATGTTGTTATTTAGGTGAAGAATATACTGAGGAAATTGTACAACTTATGAGTAAGTACAATAAGTTACTTCAATATAGGATAGGGTATTGTTCAGTAAAACCGGAGAGTATTAGAGCGGATGTCAAAGAATCTTTTGCTGATCCTGAGAATAAAACTGTAGGTATTTTACAGGATTCAAAACTTGTAGCAGTGATTGGTCTAGAGATTGATGAGGCCAAGCAAGTAGTAGAAATGGTAGGTCCTTTTGTAGAGGGGAAGGAAAAACAAATGTGGCTAGAACTTAGTGAACAGCTTATAAGTTTTGTGTTAAAAGAACTAGGGAATGCCTATACCTATAAGTTTTTTATTCATAAAGAGCATGAGTGGTGTAAATCATTACTTCGTTCAATGCATACGCATTTTATGGGGGATGAATATACTTTGAGAATTTATCCTAGTAACATAGGTGCATTAGAAGAATACTTAGTAGAAGTACCATCGGTTGAAGAATATGAAGAGGTAAAAGCACTTCATGATCTAACGTGGCCAGGGGTGTATTATAGTGGAGAAGAAATAGTCACAATGTTAGATAAAGGTCATCAAGTGTTTATTGTAAAGCAAGGTCAAGAAATAGTAGGATATACGTTTATTGAGCAGCAGCTTTCAGGTAAAAGAGGGTATATACATTTTCTAGCAGTAAAAGAAGCTTATAGAGGGAAAGGCATAGGAAGAGCACTTTTACAGTATGCTATTAAATGGTCTATGCAAGATGCAGAAGTTGAGAAGGTTTGTTTATGTGTAGAAGTAGAAAATGAGAATGCTTTAAAACTATACTATGGGATAGGGTTTGAAATAGAAGAAGCATATGAGGCTTATCATATAGATAAAAGTTGAAATTAATAGATGAGGTAGAACAATGAAAATAATTGATACATATGAAGAAATAAAAAAGTTAGAATCAAGCATGCGATTAAATACTACGGCATTTTTAGAAGAATGGAAAAGATATATAGCAAATATATCTCCATTATTAGTAGAAAAGCGGATTCAAGATAGTAATAATTATAATCTAAAAAAAGAAGTAATACCTGTTATTGAACAAGCTTTTAGTGGGAGGATATTTTAAGACAAGTTCATGAAATTTTTTTAGAGGTAACTAAAAATTTATCTAAAAAGGTAGAAAATAATTTAAAATACCAGTTAGATATAGATATTATCTTTTATTTAGGACTATGTAATGGAGCAGGTTGGGCAACTAATATAGGAAACAGAAAAGTTATTCTATTAGGCATTGAAAAGATAATAGAACTTAAGTGGTATAATACAAAAAGTATGATTGCATTAATCTATCATGAAATTGGACATATATGGCATGATCACATAGTAGAAAATAGTCCTCAACTAGATACCCAGTGGGAACATTCATTATGGCAACTTTATAGAGAAGGAATGGCGATGTATTGTGAGCAATTACTATATAACGATCATTCATTTTATCATCAAGATATTAATGGATGGCTTATATGGTGCAAAGAAAATAAAAAACAATTAATAAAAGAATATAAGTTAAGGGTTGATAAGAATGAGGATACACAGGAGTTTTTCGGAGATTGGCATAGCTATAAAGGACATTCTGATATAGGTTATTACATAGGATGTGAATTTGTAAAGTGGCTTATTGCTAAATATAGTATCGTAGAAAGTTGCCATATGGATATGAAAAGTATGTTGTATGAACTAGAAGAGTATATGATAGCAGAGTAGAATTCATATTTTTAGGTATTTTAATTTTAATTTTAATGAATTAAAGTGAAACCATAAAAAATTAAAATTAACTAAATGGAAATAGAAGACAAAGGTAGGTTTGTCTTCTATTTTTGTATGTAAATAAAATAAATATTACTAAGTAGACAAAGAATACAACATATAAAAGAGGTAACAAGAAAAGGATTGACTTTAAAGATTAAATGTAAAATCAAAAAGATAATACTTGAAAATAAAAGGAATACAGATAGAAAATGACTCATGCTTAAAAAGAAAGCAATAATTACATAGCTTAAGAAACAAATGGCTGCAATAGCACATACTTGATAAATACGTTCGTAATTAATAGCATGGCTCTTCTTTTTTGTGATCATGGCAATAACCTCCTTGATAAAAACCCTACTATAAAATATGATAGAGTTGTCTTAAAAATAACCGAAACAAGCAGATTTATTAATTAAGTAGTATTTTATTAATATAAGGATATAAAAATAGATGTTTAGAAAACTTATAGTATAAGTTAGTAGAGCATTTAAAGAAAATAGATCAAGGGGAAAGGGGTAGTGTGATAGATATTAAAAAGAGTAAACAAGTATAATGCAGGATATAAAATAAGGTTTACTTAAAACAATAAAAAGTAATAAAATAGGTATTAAAAACAAAATAAAAGGCATAATACAATATAAAATACAAGAAAATTTCTTCTTTACAAGATGGCTTGACAAAAGTAAACACATCTTGTAATATATCTACTTGTGAGGCGGACATAATCTGATAAGAATAGATAAAAGATGAAAAAAAGTCTTGACAAAATGAAACGCTTCAGATAAAATAGTAAAAGTCGCCGCTAAGAGGTGACAACA
>NZ_JAQIFT010000073.1:0-19228 GCF_027857615.1 Holtiella tumoricola | reverse complement strand
AGAATTAAATACTCAAATATTTTTGGTGGCGATGCGACTAGGGGACACACCCGTTCCCATACCGAACACGTAGGTTAAGACCTAGTCGGCCGATGGTACTTGTCTGGAGACGGACCGGGAGAGTAGGTGGCTGCCAAATTTTTAATATGGCCCAGTGGTACAGTTGGTTAGCACGCCGCCCTGTCACGGCGGAGGTCGAGGGTTCGAGTCCCTTCTGGGTCGTTTAATATCGCGGAGTGGAGCAGTTGGCAGCTCGTCGGGCTCATAACCCGAAGGTCTCAGGTTCAAGTCCTGACTCCGCAATTCACAAAGTTCTAGAGTTTATCTAGGACTTTTTTTGTGCGTAAAAATAAAAAGATTTATTTTAAAAATATAATACTATGGTACAATTTATAGGTATGAATATTGAATTTAAACATAAGGGAGATTCAGAGCATGCTAATAACAAAACATAGTACATTTATTATGATTGGAGATTCAGTAACAGATTGTGGAAGAAAGAGACCTGAAGGTGAAGATATTAGTGGAGGTAATGGATGGGGACAGGGTTATGTTAATTTAGTTAGAAACCATTTAGGTGCATTTTATCCAGAATACGGAATTAGAGTAATCAATAAAGGGAATTCTGGAGAGCAATCAGGTGATTTATTACCAAGGTGGGAAGAGGATGTACTTGCTTACAAGCCAGAATGGGTAAGTATATTAATTGGTATCAATGATGTATGGCGTATATTTGATTCAGCTAATATGGTAGAGACACATGGTAAGAGAGAACTGTATGAAAGTCATCTACGCACTGTTATAGAAAAAACACTATCTACTACAAATAATATTATTCTTATGGGTCCTTATTTTATTGAAAGTAATAAGCAAGATGCTATGAGACAAGAAATGGATGCATATGGAGCAATCTGCAAAAAAATAGCAGAGGAGTATGGATTATTCTTTATAGATTTACAAGCTACTTTTGATGGGGTATTAGAACATGTACATCCAATGTATTTTGGATGGGATCGTATTCACCCCAATACAATAGGACATACACTTATTGCTAAACAGATTTTAGATATTATTGAAGCGTAGTATAAGCTATTACATATCTAAAGATTAAATAAAAAATCATGATAAGAATAAGCCATAGCTATCTAGTAATAGTCTATGGCTTATTTTTATGTTTTTAATAATTTATCAAAATGGTATTAAGAAATATTCTGTAAATGATATTGACTTATAGCTACTTGGTGATACAATATAGTTAACTAGTAGGTATTGCATAGTAGTAAGGGGTGAAAAAATGTACGATCAGACACAGCTGAGAAAAGGAACGTTAGAAGGATGTATCTTGAAAATTATTTGTAAGGAAGAAACCTATGGATATGAGATTGTATCTAAACTACAAGAGGCTGGTTTTAAGGAAGTTAAAGAAGGAACGATTTATCCTTTATTAGTAAGACTAGAGAAAAAGGGTGTTGTATGCTCGAAGTTTAAGGCATCGCCTTTAGGACCTAGCCGTAAGTACTATCAATTAACTGAAGAAGGGCAAGTATTATTAGAAGAATTTCAGGAAGCTTGGAATGAAGTTTCATATATTGTAAATCAGTTATTAAAGGATGGGGATTTATATGAAAAATGAATTAGCATTATTGAAGAAGGAAAATAAATTAAGAACAGAATTTATACCAGAAGAAGACAGAGATATGATTAGGCGTATGTCTCAATATATGAGTTCAAGGAGAATAGGTGCTTTTGATGTAGAAGTAACACGTAAAGAGCTTATTGGTATGGCATTAGGAGCAATGCAAGATGGAGAGTCTTTACAGACCGTAATAGGAAAAGATGAAAAAGAGTTTTGTGATGATATCATAGAAAATAGCAAAAAAACACTAGTAAGCGAAGTACTATTAATGAGTATATTACGTGGAATAATGTACTATGGCATTGCTTTAATAGCGTCTGTATTACTCTTTGATGTGTATGGAAAGGTTACATTCGATAGTTATCTTTTAATATTTGCACCATTATGGGCATTATTTTGTGTGATTATAGATATTTTTATTGGTGAAAGATACAGTTATGAAGAAGGCTTTAAAAAGTATATTCCTATGATTATATTTTGTGTATCGCTATTCATATGCTTATTTTTAGAGGACTATTTATTACCAGGTGTAGTTGTAGAAGTAAGTAGAGGACTTGTATTAGGTATCGTGATTGTAGGAGGAGTTGTATTAAAATTTATTTATGATTCTTATATCAACTATATTGCAAAAAATTATCACTGGAGAGATTAATGATAATTTTTATAGTATAAAATGCCCTTTGTCTATTTGACAGAGGGCATTTTGCTTAGTGTTTTTAGTATGTTACTTATTACTTGGAAGATCTTCTTGAGCAGGATTATTAATGAGCTTACCTGTATAGTCAAAGCGAGAACCATGACAAGGGCAATCCCAGCTGAGTTCATCAGGATTCCATTCCAGTTGACAACCAAGATGAGGGCAGCGCGTAGAAACTATAAAGGTTTCACCTGATGGTGATTTATAGACTCCGACTTTATCACCTTCATATTCAACAACACCACCATGCCCTACAGGAAGAGCTTCAATTTCAGTATTGGGTTTAGTGAATAATTGTCTTGAAAGGGATTTGACAGCATGAGTTGTTTCATCTAGAGACGCTTTGGCAGATTCGGCGATAGATATACGAAGAGGAGAAAATACTTCGGCATAATCATTAACTTTACCTAAAATAGCATCGCTAATAATATGAGCAGACACCATAGAACTAGTCATTCCCCACTTGCCAAAACCGGTTGCTACATACCAATGTGGTGTAGAATGAGAGAACTGTCCAATATAGGGTACACCATCTAAAGGCATACAATCTTGAGCAGACCAATGAGTAACTTCTTGAGACTGTGGCCAGAATTCCTTTGCTTTTCCCCTTAAGAAGTTATATTGACCACCTTTGGAGTTTTCACCTGTACGATGATTGCCACCTCCTAGTAATAGGAGGTCACCACTATTTCTAAAAGATAATCCATTTGGATCAATACCGAGATAAGTACCATCTAATTTACAGGCATTTTTTAAAGCAATAACGTAGCTACGTTCTTGATGCATACGTAAAAAATAGTAGCCAGGTTTATTCATAAAAGGATAGTGGCAGGCAAAAACAATATCTTTGGCAGTTACAGTTCCTCTATCTGTAAAGATACGTTGACCCTCTACATTATTAACTTTTGTATGCTCATAAATCGTTAAGTTTTTTGAGATAGCTTCAATAAATTTTAGGGGATGAAATTGAGCTTGCCTATCCAGTTTGACAGCTCCTTCAACTGGGAAAGGAAGCTGAGTATCTGTTACAAAAGTAGCGGGTAAACCTACAGTTTGAGCTGCAAGCGCCTCTTCTTTAAGTGATTTGCTATCAAGTGTGGAGTAAATATGAGCTGGGTAATCTTCAAATTCACATTCGATAGCATGTTCTTTGATAATTTCACGATAGCTTGTAATGGCTTGTTGATTTGCCTGGGCATATTGAGTAGCCTTATTTTTCCCAAAATCTTTAATAAGTTGATGATAAATGAGTCCATGTTGTGAAGTAACTTTAGCGGTTGTACCACTAGTTTGTCCACTAGCAACTGTATCGGCCTCTAGAATAATAGCTTGAATACCTTGTTTCTGTAAAAAATAAGCAATTAATGTTCCTGCAAGCCCGCCGCCGATAATTGCTACATCGACTGTAAGATCACCCTTTAGCGTGGGATGTTTTGTTAATTGTACATTTTGTTTCCAAATTGAATGCATTCGTATTCACCTCGTATTTAGGGTTAACAAAATGAATAAAATTAACACTCTATAAAATGATTTTTTATAAAGAATATTAATTTGAACAGACACCACCCATAGCACGGTATTTTCCAGGACTAATGCCTGAATACTTTTTGAAGCTTTTTAAGAAATAGAAGTAATCGTTATAGCCTACTTTTTCACTGATATCATTTAAAGAAAGATCGCTATTAAGTAGAAGTTGTTTAGCTTTTTGTATACGAAGTTGGCATATGTAATCGGTATAAGTGGAGCCAGTTTCTTTACGGAAGAGTTGGCTGATATAACTTTGATTTAAATTAAAATTTGAGGCAATATCAGATAAAGAAATATTATTCATATAGTTACCATTAATAAACTGCAAGATATAGATAAAAGTATTGTTATGAGTAGATGGTAATTCTACAGGAATAGATTCTTCTAAGAGCATATCAGAAAGTGTTGTAATCATAGTAGAGAAGTGATTGAAGTTTTGATAAAGCTCTTCTAGGTTATGAATATAATAGTCCTCCAAATCTAATTGTGTATAATCAGTAATATAGGTTATAGATAAATTCCATACTTTTAAAGCAAAATATATATTATAATTTGAAAACTGACTAGGGTTGTTAATTTTAGAAAGTGCCAGTTTAATATCAGGTAAATTTCTTGTTGTCAGTATTTTCTTAAGGTCAGTAATAAAGTGGTGATGGTTACTCGGTATAGTAGTACATAAATAAGGTGCCTCAAAAAAGAAAAATTGATAAGCCATAATAATAGTCTGGCGAAGTGTTTGTTTAAAGGTTTCAAGGGTCACTGGTGTTGGATATAATCCAATCCCTTTAACTTTTGAGTCACTGAGTAAAGTATTGGTCAGATAGAGTTCATTGAAAGGTTCATTAGATAAATAGATGTATTTATTAGCTCCAAATTTAATAGTTACATAGTTTGAAGCGATATTATATAAAGGAAGAAGTGCTCCTATAGAGACCATAATATGAACTTTTTCGGAATTAAGATGTTTTTCTTGGAAATAAGAAGTTAAAAAATCTAAATCTTGATTTTCTAATGCATCAATAATATCATAGCTAGACTGATTTAGTTTAGAGGTATTCATAATTCCTTTACGCAAAAGAGTTGTAATTTCTCCATAATCTAAAGGTTTAATACAGTAACCTAATACATTATATTTAATAGCTTTTTGAGCGTAAGTAAAATCAGCATAACCACTAATAATGATAAGCTGAATGTGAGGAAAATGATTAAATACATAATCACATAAATCTAAGCCGCTAAGGCCTGGCATACGTATATCTGTAATAATAAGGTCAACAGGATGGGTTTTGATAAATTCTAATGCATCTATACTATTTGAAAATGTACCTACGACTTTTACATTAAGAGATTCCCACGGGATAGAATTAAGCATTGATTTAATAATAAAGGTTTCATCATCAACAAGTATTATATTAAGCATAGTGACCTCCTTGATTTATTATGGGTAATAAAATGGTAATTTTAGTACCGATACCCTGAGTACTTTCGATAGATAATCCATAGTCATCCCCATACTCTAGGCGAATTCGATTATGAACATTAAGTAATCCAATATGAGAAGTTGGAGAAGAAATTAGGTTACTTGGTAAAGAGAGTGATTCTTTTAGGTGTTCAAGAGTATTTTCGGGAATGCCGATACCATCATCTTGAACTATAATTTGTAACCCATTATCTAGGAAAAGACTTCCTATATACAAGATACCGGATTCTAATTTAGGTTCTAGGCCATGAAAAATAGCATTTTCTATTAACGGTTGAAGAATCATTTTTGGAACAGTAAGATTTTCAGTAGGAAGCATAATATTATAGATTACATCAAATTTGGAATTAAAACGTATAAGTTGTATATCAATATAAGATTTTATAACAGAGACCTCTTCATAAAGTAAGGTTTTATTGGCACCTTTAATACTATAATGAAAGATTTTTCCCATACCAAGAGCAATTTGAGCAATTTGTGGACAGTTATTTTCTAGGGCTAGTCCTCTAATGGATTCTAAAGTATTGTATAAAAAATGAGGATTAATTTGGCTCCTTAGATGTAAAAGCTCAGCTTTATTTTTTTGAAGTTCTAGCTCATACATTCTTGTGGTTGTAGTAAAAAGCTGTTTATTAAGAGAAGTAATCTCTGAAATCATTAAATTAAATTCGTTTGAGAGTGTTACAATTTCCGTGCTACCTTCAAGAGAAATGGGTTGTTTTAAGTTTTTCATATTTCCTTCTCCGATATTTTTGACAAACTTATAGAGATTATTGATTGGAGTAAGGAAATTTGATAATAGTAGTTTTATACTCAACCAGATAAAGATAATAATACATCCAATAATAAGAGAAGTAAGAAATAGTGTATCTTTTAGCTGGAGTGATAATGCATGTTTATCAATAGCACTAATAAGATAGTAATTTAACTCAGGTATAAAAGAGGTATAGACAAGGAAATCTTTGTTTTCAGATTCTATAAAATCACTAGTAAGTGTACTTTGTATAAAAGCATCTTTGGAGATAGAGGTTGTAATAATATGTGTAGCTAATGCTTCTGTACAATTAAATGGATAAATATTACCATTATTATCTCCTATTATAAAATATGTAGTTTCTTCATAGGTATCTCTAGGTAAAGAAGTAGCAAATTTAGAAGGATCTATAGATATAATTAAATTGCCTAAATAGTTACCGTAAGAAGAAGAAGAATGAAAACCAAAGATACTTTTTGCAAATACTAAATAAGGCATACTTGTTGCATTAAAAAAAGAAGAGGACATAATTCCTAAGCTATTAATTTGTGCAGTGTTCGTATAGCTAGAAGTAACTCTTCTAAGGGTAGCATCATCAAATAGGTTTGAATATGCAAAGTCATTACCTATTAGTGCGATATCAGCCACATCATCATTCATAATACTTAAAGAGAGGAAGAGTCGATTTAGATTGTTTAAATAGATGGTCGTATCAGCACTAAAAGGAGCAGCGAGTAAATATTCTAGATTTGGATCAAATTGTATAAATTCATATAAAGTAGAAACCCTTTTATAAAGATAGTCAATATCAGATTTAAAACGTAAAGCACGAGAAGTGGAATATGCAATTTGTTTGTCTAATAATAATTCCTTTATACTTAATGTAATAAAGGATGTTAATACAAGGCATGTCGTTAGTAAAAACATAGACAGTACAATGAATTGTTTTTTTAATGAGTATTTTTTTAGTTTAAACATAGTTTATCTCCATATGTAAAAATGCAATTATATTAACTAATTATAATATAATTTTATAAAAAAATATATGCAAAATTAATAGATGACCTAAAGATTTTATATATAAGAAAATGCATAATAAAAAAAATGCATAAAGCTATAGACTCATTACATTTTTTTTTGGAGAAATTGATAGTAAAATTTTATTATCAAGTAAAGAGGAGGGAATATATGAGGACTATAGAAATAGGGGGAAGTAAACAAAAAGAAAAAGTGCCATTTATTAAACACAATACATGGCAAAAGATAAAAAATGATAGGTTACTTTATGTCATTATTATTCCAGTTATTATATGGTATATCATGTTCTGCTATGTACCAATGGGAGGATTGGTATTAGCTTTTAAACAGTTTAGATATGATATGGGATTATGGAATAGCCCTTGGATTGGCTTAGAAAACTTTAGGCTTATGTTTGAAGATAGAGACTTCTGGATTGCCTTCAAGAATACCCTTATTTTTAGTGGTGGTAAAATGCTCTTCCACTTTCCAGTGCCTATTATTATAGCTATTTTACTTAATGAAATTAAAAATCCAAAGCTTAAAAAGTTTTATCAAACAGTATTTACCTTCCCACACTTTATTTCATGGGTTGTATTGGCAGGGGTATTAACAAATATGTTTGCTTCTAATGGGATCGTAAATCAAATGCTAGGTGCCATGGGAATGGATACAATAGCACCGTTAGTATCTACTACAAGCTTTAGACCTTTTATCTGGATATCTAATATCTGGAAAGAACTAGGGTGGGATTCTATTATTTATCTTGCAGCTTTTGCAAGTATTGATCCTGGTCTTTATGAAGCAGCCAGTATAGATGGGGCAAATAGATGGCAAAAAATGTTGCATGTTTCCTGGCCAGGGATTAGGAGCACAGTAGCGATTATGTTCATATTAGCCATAGGACAGATTATGACAAATGGTGCTAACTTTGATCAAATCTTTAACTTATATTCATCTCCTGTATATTCGGTAGCAGATACAATAGATACATATGTATTTAGAAAATCTTTTGTTACTGGGGGTAACTTTGGATATACGACTGCATTGGGATTATTTAAGTCTATTATAGGCGTAGTATTATTAACAACAGCGAATAAAGTAGTCACAAAATATGGCGAACAAGGCTTATTCTAAGGGGGGAGAGTATATGAAAATCAAGAAATTGAAATCTATAAGTCCATTTGAAGTTATTCTAATAGTATTCTTGACATTATTAGCGATCATTACGATATACCCTTTTTATAATGTGCTTATTACGTCTATTGCAAATACTAAATCTATTGCAGAACATACACCATATTTATTACCTTATGTAGTCGACTGGACAGGGTATAAAACAATTATGGATGATATTTATTTTTATAAAGCACTAGGGGTAACTGTTTTTATTACTGCTGTAGGGACAGCAGTCAATATGTTGCTATCAGTAAGTGGTGCCTATGTATTATCTAAGAAAGATTTAATCGGACGTAAGGTTATTTTATGGTTGGTTCTTTTTACAATGTTATTTAATGGTGGTTTAGTACCTACATATTTAGTAGTAAAAGATTATGGGTTAGTAAATAGTGTCTGGTCAATGATTTTACCATGTGCGATTAGTACTTACTATATGATTATTATGAAAAACTATTTTATGAGTTTACCACCTAGTCTTATAGAAGCAGCTAAAATAGATGGGGCTAATGAATTTACAATTTTATTAAAGGTTATATTACCAATCTCACTTCCATTTATGGCTACATTTGCATTGTTCTATTCAGTAGAAAGATGGAATGAATGGTGGAATGCATTACTTTATATTAATCAAAAGAGCCTTATGCCATTACAAATGTATTTAAGAGAGGTATTGATCAACTTTAATGCTCAGCTTGCAGCACAGGCACAAGCAATACTTGGAAGTGGTAATAAAGTTTATATGCAATCAGTGCAAATGGCAACAATTGTGGTAGCAACCCTACCTATTTTATGTGTATATCCTTTTGTACAAAAACACTTTGTAAAAGGGGTTATGGTAGGTTCTGTTAAAGAGTAATATAAATTTATTGAGGAGGGAAAGTATGAAGAATTCTAAAAAGTGGATCGCAGTAATCATGGGGCAATTAATACTAGCAAGTGCATTAACAGGGTGTGGAACAGCAGATAAAGCAACAACTGGTACAACTCAAGGGGGCAATACATCTACGACACAAGGTGCTACAGATAAAAAGATGAAGATTACGGTAGCACATTGGGATGCAGAAAAAGGGCTTGCAAATAAGGCAAACGATAAAGTACTACAAACCTTAGAAGAAAAATTTAATGTAGAGTTTGAAGCAATGAATATAACTTGGGATGACTATATCCAAAAGATTCAATTATGGGCTGCATCAGGAAGTTTACCAGATATTTTCTCAATCGATGCAATCGGTACATCATTCTATCATGATTGGATTTCACAAGGTGTAGTAAAAGGATTACCAGAAGACTTATCAAAGTATGAGAACTTAAATAAGTATGTACAAGCTGATGATATTGAAGCATTGAAAATAGATGGTCAACTTTATTGTATTCCAAGAAAGACTTATCCAGATAATGTTTGGAATGCAATCGATAGAACAGTTATTTATAGATGGGACCTTGCTCAAAAAGCAGGTGTAACGAAAGAACCAGAAACTTGGGAAGAATTTAGTGATATGATGACTAAAATTATCCAAGCAGATCCAGAAGGGAAGAAGATTGCAGGTTTAACAACAACAGCAACCTCATTATTAGATGGCTTTTTATTCACATATAGTTTACCACTTGCTATGTCTGATGGAAGTGGTAGTGACTATAAATGGGTAGAGCAAGATGGCAAATACATTCCAGCATATTTTATAGGGGATGCAGTTTCTACATTCCAATTAGCAAGAGATTTATATACTTCAGGTGTTATTGAACCAGATATTGCATTAACTAAATTACAACAAGCTCAAGATAAATTTTTACAAGGCCAATCAGCAGCAATTCTTCGTGCAGGTGGACCAGAAACACTTTATGATTACGCAGGTAAATACTGGGAAGAAATTTATCCGGGACACAATATTTTTGATGATGTAAAAGTACTTAAATTATTACCAAGTAAAGACGGTAACAAATACTATTCAGTATTTAGAACATCTTGGTCAGAATCTTATATTTCATCTAAGGTAGATGATGAAAAATTAGATCGTATCTTACAAATTTATGATTACCTTATCTCTGACGAAGGCAGTCATTTGATTGATTATGGTATTGAAGGAGAAGATTTTGATATTGTAGATGGTAAAGTTGTATTAAAAACAGAAGATATAACTGAAAAATATCCATCTACTCAAGTATTTAATACATTAGCACAATGGTCACGTAGTGTATGGGATGAAAGTGTACCAGCACGTACTCCAGAGGGGTATAGACAATTAGCATTAGATAAGTATGAGGAAGCAGCTAAAGAGGGTACATTACCAGAGTTTGATATGAGATATACTTATTTATCTACACCATTAAAAGATAAGTTTGTAATTAAGCCAGCTGAAGACTTATTAAATATTATGATGGGATCTGAGCCAGTAGAGAAAATGTATCAAGATTTACTTGATAAGTATGAGCAACAAGGTCTTTCAAAAATGATAGAAGAAGTAAATGCTGTTGCAAAAGAAAAGGGATGGCAATAAGCAAATAGAAAAGGGGGCGCTGTGCAGCCCCTTTTTGCTTATCAGTATATAATCAATATATTTTTTAGAGAGTAGAGGGAAAAAATATGAGTACAATTAAAGGATATATGACACATAAGGAAGAATGGGTGTATCCAGATGTAGAGTTATGTCAGTTAGAACAAGAAGTTAGTTTAACAATGGCGCAAAATAGTAGAAGAGGTATTCAATTTGTCGTAGAGTGTGGTGAGCAATCTTTAGAGATAGCGATAAATGGGGCAGTGGAGTATGAAATTTTTCAGATGATTCCTATACCTGTAGAGTACAACACAATTAGTGATGAGGCACAAGGTGGGCAATTTGTAATGTTAGACTATACATTACCTAAACCTGCAAATAGTACAAGAAAAGCGCCTTTTGAAGTTTATGATTGTTTAAAGCCAGTAGGACATCATATTCCATCACAAGAAGGGAAATGTGCATTTTATATCACGTTGCAACCAAATAAGGGAGTAGGTACAACCTGTGCAGCAGATATTCAGTTAAAAGTAGGTAATGAGGTACATACTACCAAGGTAAATATGAAAGTCTATCCTGTAAGTATTCCAGAAGAAAAGCTTCAAATTACAAATTGGTTCCACTTAGAAAATATGGCAAAATATCATAATGTGAATTATGGTAGTACTGAGCATCTTGAGATGATTCGAAAATATGCACGTGCTATGAAACGTATGAGACAAACACACTTCTTCATTAGTATAGATGAAAGATGTATTCAGGATAAAGAAAGTTGGCAGTTTGATTTCTCCTATCTTAAACCTATTATTGAAATCTTTTTTGATGAAGGTTTACAAACAATGGAGCTTGGATACATTGCAACAAGAAGCCCACACTATGTAGGTAAAGACTTTAATTTTGTTTTAGACAATACACTATCTCTAGAGAGTACTGAAGGCTATTTGGTAATGAACAAATATCTAAAAGCAATCAAGAAATTCTTAGAAGAAAATAAATGGGGAGAGCGAGTAATCTTCCATATTTCAGATGAACCAGATGTGCATACAAGTGATGCGAATGTTATAGAAGAGCGTAAGAAAACATATTATATGATTGCGAGTCAATTACGTAAGCATATTTCAGGCGTAAAAGTGATAGAAGCAGTGGCTACTTCAGGATTTAAAGGTGGCATTGATATATGGGTACCATTATCTGCAAGCTATGAAAACCAAAAAGAAGCATTTGATCAACTGATTGATAATGGAGAAGAGGTATGGAACTATGTATGCTGTTCTCCAGGGGGTGCATACCTTAATAGATTTTTAGATTTTGAATTAATTCGAAACAGATTACTATTTTGGGGTTGTTCAGCCTATAAGTTATCAGGATTTTTACATTGGGGATTTAATATGTACTTATATGACATGGATCCTTTTAAAACAACAAGTTGTCATAATGATACAGGGCTAGGAACCAACTTTCCTTGTGGAGACGCTTTCATTGTATATCCAGGAGAGGGTGAACCATGGATTTCTATGAGATTAGAAGCACAAAGAAGAGGAGCAGAAGATTGTGAACTTCTAAATCTATTAAGAGAGAAGGACATGGTAGCATATAATGAAATTATTTCACATGTTTTCAAGAGTAATCAAGAGTATTTAAGTAATACAAATGAGTTTGAATTATGGTATGAAAGGTTACTATGTGCATTAAACTAAAAATAGAACAATAATTTTATTAAATAAAAATATTTAAAATAGTACAAATTAAAATATTGACCGATGTTCATTTTTGATGTATAACAAAAGTGAATGTTGGTCATTTTTATTTTGTGTTGAAAGAGGGAACGAATATGAATAAGAGAATGATTGCTTGGTTACTGGTAGCAATGAGTATGACCAGTACAACAGTCTATGCGACGACTTCTAAGGTAGATGCCTTAGAAACAGTAAGTTCTCCCAAAGAAGAAACCTCACAAACTACTAAAGAAAAAGAAAAAAGGGTACTGATGTTAGATGAAGCAATCGAAAAAGGATTAACCAACAGTTTGATCTTGCAACAAGTTAAGAATCAGGGAGATTTAGCTAAGCTTGTTGCATCTAATGCACCTACTGTTAGAGATACGTTAGAAGATAGTGAAAATGCATTAAAGAGTGCAACCTATTTAATTGATGATGGAAGAGATCAGGTCTATAGCTCAGAATCACAACTACGTTCAGCTCAAGCTGCATTAGACAATGGTATAGCCCCTACAGATATTCCAATTTCAAAGCCAGAGTTAAATTTAAATACGACTATCCCAGCCGGAACACATATTTATGCTCATATTCAAGCTTATTATGAAGGATTAGGATTACCAAGTAATGTAGCCGAAGGTTATGCGAATCAAATTACACCTGTTGTTATACAAGGGGCACAGTCAGTTATTGATAGTAATATGAATAAGCTTGATGCCAGTAAGAAAAAGCTAGAAAGTAGCACACAAGAATACTTATCAAGCAAGGCACAGTATGAAGCAGCCTTGCAGTTTGCAATGGCTAATGTAGCGAGTAAGCTTTCAACCAGTACAATATCTTCTCTTAATCCAAAACCTTTAGGGGAACTTATTGTGAAAATGGCAACAGCCCAAGACGAAGTAACCAGCTACGCTCAAAATATCTTTAAAAATCAAGCAGCTTTACTTATTACAAATAGTTATTTTGAAGCATTAAAGCAACAGAAACTTCTTGAAGTAAAGGATAAAGCTGTAGAAAGAGGTGCTTTGCAATATGAACTGGCACAAGCAGCCTATGATGTAGGTGCTAAATCAAAGGATGATTTAGTTATTGCTAAAACCTATTATGACTCTACTTTAATGAGTAGAGAGCTTCAATTGAAGGACTATAATGCAGCTTTAATCGACTTAAAGAAAAATATTAATATGGATTTAGACGAGGAAATTAAACTAGCAGAGGTTGAACCAAATCTTAAAGAAACTTATAACTTACAACAAGGGATTGAAAGTGGTCTAAAGGCTAGAGTTGAGATTAAAATGGGAGAAACACAAACAAAGCTTTATGAAGACTTAATGAAAGCTGTAACAGCTTCAAACTATAGTTCAACAGATGCTCAATATAAAGAGGTGAAGCTTTTACAAGATAAGGCGAAGATAGAGTTAGATGGAGCAAAGCTTCAGGTAGAAAGTGATATTAGAACTTCCTATTCTACAATGGTGTCTATGCAAAAGATAGTTGAGAAGGCAAATGAGCTTGTACAAAGTGCAAGTGAAACTGTAGAAATTGCTAAAGTGAAATATGAGGTAGGATATGGATATGATAATGCATTACTTAAACAAATGAACTTAGAAGACTTATCAGGAACATTAGTTGAAGTAATTGCAGCAGAAGAAAATCTTACAAACATACAAGAGAAGCAAATAGAAGCCATTAATGGTTATAACTTAGCAAAACTCAAATATTTAAATGACATAGGTGTATTACCATATAAATAGGGGAGGTTATGAGCATGAGTATAAAGGAGTTATTTAAGCAAAAAAGGGTACGAAGTATAAGTATTACAGCTGGTTTATTAGTACTTGTATTAGTAGTTATGTATTTTGGATTTAATGGTACGACAAGTGCAAGTAATATTAATGTAGATAAATTGTTTAATGAGCGAGATGGGCTTGTGGCACAAGGCGTTATTGAAACGAAAGAGATTAATATCAATAGTAAAGTACCTGGTAGAGTCAAGAAAGTCTATGTTGAAGAAGGGCAAGAAGTAAAGCAAGGAGACCCGCTTATTGAGATATCAAGTGATGAGCTACAAGCGAAGAAACAACAAGCCGAGGCAGCGGTAGCACAGGCAGAGGCAGCACTTACAGCAGCTAAAGAGTTACATGAACAAGCTAAAGCCGGTGTTGATGCAGCTAAGGGACTTGTAGAACAAGCACAAGCAGGCATCAGTGCATCTGAAGGGAAAGTAAATGAAGCACAAGCCGGTGTAAAAGCATCTGAAAAACAATATCAAGCAGCCCTTGCAGTTAAACAGAAAGCAGAAAAGGGAGCACGTGAACAAGAAATTGCTAAAGCACAAACAGCTTATGATTTAATGAAAGCTTCATATGACCGTATTGTTGTACTTGAAGAAAAGGGGGCAGTTTCTAAGCAAAAACTAGATGAGATAGCAGCTCAACTTAAAGTAGCAGAAGAAACATTAAGTATGGCAAAAGAAGGTGCAACAACAGAGGATAAATTGGCAGCAACAGCAACAAGTGAGCAAGCAGCAGCAGGTGTAGAAGCAAGTAAAACAAGAGTAGGGCAAGCAGAAGCAGGTGTTACTGCCTCACGTGCACAACTTACTCAAGCTATGGCAGGCGTCGACTCTGCAAATGCACTCTTATTACAAGCAGCAGCAGGTGTAGAAGCGAAAGAAGGCTTAGTTCAACAAGCTAAAGGAGCATTGGCAGAGGTGCAAGCTTATTTAAATGAAGTAGTTATTAAAGCACCTATGGATGGTACAGTAACAACACTTAATTCTAAAGAGGGTGAGCTTGTATCTACAGGAACACAAATAGGAATTGTTAGTAATTTAAAAGATACTTGGGTTCAAGTAAGTGTTAAAGAGACAGAGCTTGCTCAAGTTAAAGAGGGGCAATCTGTACTTGTTAAAGTACTTGCTTATCAGAACCAAGCATTTAATGGTACAGTAACAACCATTAATGCACAGCCTAGCTTTGCAGTGAAACGTGCAACAAACGAAAATGGCGATTTTGATATCGTATCATTTGGTGTAAAAGTACAATTAGATAATCCAGATCAAATTCTAAGACCTGGTATGAGCGCTTATCTTCAATTTACAGAGGAAGAATAAGGTCTACAATGCTAAAGGTCTAGAAGGTGGTGATTAAATGATAGAGAGTATTAAAGAAGAAATACATAAGCTAAAAACAGATAAGCTATTAATCATTGCCTGTTTGATTATTCCTATCTGTGTCAATCTTCTTGTAGGTTGGGAACTTAACAAAGGAGTTATAGATCATATACCTATGGCTATTGTGGACTATGATGAATCTCAATTAAGCAGACAGATTATAGATTACTTTAGGACCAATGATGCTTTTGATATTATTTATGAACTAGATGATCAAGTTGAACTAGAACAATTGCTAGATACAAGTAAGGTAAGAGTCGGGATGGTTATACCTAAAGATTTCTCAAGTGATGTCACAAGCTTGCGAGCACCCAATGTACTCATGCTATATGATGGGAGTCATATGAGTATGACGAGTATTACGAAGGCAAAAGCAAGCGAAATTCTTCTCACTACTCGGGTAGGTGCATCTATTAAACAAATACAAGCAAGACTGGGTAAGAGTTATGATGAAGCCTATACAATGGCAATGCATATTAGTTTTGAAAATAGAACACTTTATAATCCTACTAAGAATTTTAATTACTTTATGACGCCAGGATATGGCACAATCATATGCCAATTAGGAATAGGACTTATGGCAGTGGTCTGTGTGAACTTCCCTAGAGCGTGTAATAAGAGACGAAGTAAGCTCGGCTATATTTGTGGGAAGGTATGCTTTTATGGAGTAATAGGAAGTATAGCAATTATTATCAATATCCTTACTCAGGTCTATCTATTTAAGATCCCTTGTAAGGGGTCTATATGGGTAGCATGTGGACTAAGTGTGTTATTTCTCTTTGCAGTAGCTTCACTGGCTATAGCAGTTTCAGCTTGGTTTCATAATAGAGTTTTAGGTATGGCTATATTAGGACTTCTCCTTATACCTAATTCTATTATGGCAGGTTACACCTGGCCTGTTCTTTCCATGATCCCGTCTTATAAGTGGGGGTCTTGGTTTATTCCATTTACCCATTATGGAGATAATATTAGAGACTTATTCTTAAAAGGAACTATGATGGATGTGGCTAAGGATGTAAGATTTCTAATCTTATTTGTACTCATGATGCTTATATTAGGTACGATAGGTATTTATATTGAACTACTTAGAAAACCAAGGGAGGCGGATAATAGATGAGAACATTTTTGCAAAACCTCCTAAAAGAAATAGACTATACCTCTAAAAAGCTAGGATTACTTATTTTATTCTTTATAGGAATGCCTTTCTTGGGAATGTGGTTTACAGGAGCATATTATAGTGAATATGTAAATGATGTACCCATAGCAGTGTTAGATGAAGATAATAGTAGCCTAAGTAGACAGATTATAGAGTACTTTGATCAAAATGAACGCTATAATGTAGATTATTATGCATCAAGTAGAGAGGAATTAGAGCAGCTTATTAATGAAAGAAAAGTCTATATGGGCCTCTACATTCCACCTGATTTAAATAATAATATTAAACTAGGTAATCAATCTCAAGTTCTGGTCTTAACAGATGGAACTAATGTTATTATAGGAAATAACGTTTATGCAGGAGCTGCACAAATTGTGCAAATGGTTTCAGGAGGAGCAGCTATACAAGTATTACAAGCCAAAGGGTCTTTAGAAGCAAAAATGGCAATGAACGTAGCTGTACCTTTTGGATTTGAGGAAAGGATGCTTTATGATTCTAAACTTACCTATATGAATTACTTAATCTATGGGATCATAGCAGTATTCTTACAACAATTAATGCTTTCAAGTATGGCAACATTACTATCAAGAAATCCAGAAGAAGTAGCCACAAAAGATACTTTTACACAAGTGGCAGCTAAAATGACAGTAGGAGCTGTTTGCCTAATCGCTTCTGGGAGTTTTACAATATTTTTATTACACAAGAAGTTTCATTTAATATTTAATGGTAATGTAATAGTAGCGTTAATATTAAGCTTCTTGTTTGCAGTTGCTATTAGTGGCCCAACTTTAATATTATTTAGTCTTACTAAGAAGAAAACAAGATTTACCCAAATAGCCTATATGCTATCACTTCCTACTTTCTTAACTTGTGGGTATGTATGGCCAGTAGATCAAATGCCGTTGTTACTTGCAATACCTGTAAAAATCTTATGGCCTCTGATGAATTATGCTAGGGCCTTTGATGAAGTTATGATAAAAGGTTTACCATTTGCAACTGTTAGTCAGAATGTAGTAGAATTATTAGTATATAGTTTAATCATGCTTCCTATAGGTATAAAATGCTTTAAAAAAAGCTTTTACAAGAATGAGAAGCGTGAAGAAACAGTGCAGATAGTAAATGAAGAAAATCTTAACTTATAGAGGGAACAGAAGAGATGGGAAAGATAAAGGAAAATCAGCAAAAGAAAAGACAACAACTTTTTGAAACGGCCTTTGATTTATTTACTTCTAAGGGGATACATGAAACAACAATACAGGATATTGCAAAAGCAGCAGGTGTAGCAAAGGGGACGTTTTATCTATACTTCAAAGATAAATATGATTTAATCGACAAACTAAGAAAAAAGAAGACTGCCAAACTTTTTGAAGAGGCAATCAATTTTAGTAGAACAGTTCAGTATGATAATTTTACAGAGCAACTCTTAATTATCATAGAGTATATTATAGATGAGTTTTCTAATAACCAAGACTTACTAAGGTTTATTTACAAAAATTTATCATTAGGAATGGGACTGCAAAATATTCATATAGATACAGATAAAGAACAAGGGGAAAATACAACTAGTTCTATTTATGAGATATTTGAAGAAAGAGTGAAACAAGATGGTTTAGAATTGAAAGACCCGAGGACCACATTATTTTTAGTAATCGAGTTAGTAGGATCTACTTGTTATAATGCCATTTTGTTTGACATTCCATTACCAATAGAAGAGTTTAAGCCATCTTTAAATGAAGCAGTAAGAAAGCTACTTAATGAATAAAGAAGTGATCTTATAGCGTAAAGCCTTATAATAACTAGAAACATTAAGTTATTATAAGGCTTTTTGTATGTGATAAAAGTACCATAGTTACATAATAGTTATGAAGAGAAGAACGGCTTTCTTACTATTATTAAGAAAATATATATTAGCAATGATAAGATAGTAGTTACTATATAAAATATAGAGGGAAGAATTATATGATTATGAATGTGGTAAATACTTATAATATGAATCAAAATAAATGTTGTATAGTAGTAAACGAAGAAGAAAAGTTCTAAGGCATTTATAAAATGGAAGGTATAAAATAGTAAAGAGTAGTGAGATAAAAGCTTCTATAGATATATAAGCTTAATATTAGACCTTCAAGAGCAAACTCTTGAAGACTTTTTGAGGTTTTTAGGTAGGTATATAGGGGGAGGGCTATAAGTCTTAGAGAAAATAGGAGAGAAAAGGTAGATAAAGTAGAGGGGGAATAGGTAAAATGTGGATAAATCTGTTGATATTATGTGAGCAAGTTGAGGATAAAGGAGATAGTTGGTGGATAACATAAAAAAAGGAAAAAAACCTAAAAAAATCCTAGAAATAGTGTTGACTTCTGATTGTTCATGAGGCATAATAAATCAAGTCAGCAGCGCACA
>NZ_JAQIFT010000072.1:0-16189 GCF_027857615.1 Holtiella tumoricola | reverse complement strand
ATTGTGTCATTGAATATTTGCCTTGTTCTTGTTAAATATAACAGAATAAGTATTAATTTTACTGATATAACATCTTGTAACGTTTCTACAAAACTAACAATCTGTAATATAGTATTTCGAATTTCTAAAATTTATTTTCACTAACGTTCAATAAATTAAGAACTTCGTTATCGGTTAAATTGTAGATTCAAAATTTCTTTCAAATCTATTATTTGATTATGTTTAGTTTTCAAAGTACAATGTTGTCCAATTATGGACAATGGAGACGAAGGGGTTCGAACCCTTGACCCCCTGCGTGCAAGGCAGGTGCTCTCCCAGCTGAGCTACGCCCCCAAAATGGGATATTCTATTTGTGTCAGTGCTTTACGCCCGCCGCTGACTCTATGAAGTATACTAAAAGTGCATATGTATGTCAACAGTTTTTCTGCATTTTTTTGTCGTCTTTTTTAAATCAAACTTTCCTATATTTTTCCTGTAAATTCTCAACTTTCTTAGTATAAAAAAAGAAGTTACATGCTATATTATTTATACACATGAAACTTCTTCTTAATATCTATTTATCTTTTTTCTATAAGTTATATCCATTATAGAATTTATAGAAAAAAGATAATACTCGAAAGCATTATCTAA
Organism: Holtiella tumoricola; assembly: GCF_027857615.1. NCBI lineage: Bacteria > Bacillati > Bacillota > Clostridia > Lachnospirales > Cellulosilyticaceae > Holtiella > Holtiella tumoricola. Next base: position 15,559 of record NZ_JAQIFT010000072.1, on the reverse strand, counting down.
AGATAAAACGATCTTTATTTATATTTACCCATTCTCTTGCTTGTTCTGATTCAGGTACCATTTTAGCTAAAACACTATTACTATCTTCGATTCCATTAAATCTACAAAGTGCTTCTACTAAAACACTGTCAATTAAATTCACAGGGCCTACTCCAATATTCACATCGAAAATGATTTGATCTTCGTCTATATACCAAAGTCTATTTTGAAGTATTTTCACATCAACTTTCTTTGGCATTTTTTCAAATTGCTCATTATAAACTTTTACGCGTTCTTTAAGTTTACTCATTGTTTTTGTTATGTACCATTCACATAAAGGCAACATCATTGTTTCTTTAGTAATATTTTGTCCTTCAACAACAAATTTTCCTCTTACTAATTTAACAACAGGATTTTCCTTTGTTTCATCTTCTACAAATTCAATTCCATAGTTTTTACCTAAATACATACAGTGATTTGCATATTCTTTTGCACGTTGTATACGTAAAAGTTCACCTAAGATCCAATCTGCATTCCCCTTTACTTTATCCATGACACTAAATAGAGGTGTACCTACAGGAGCTAACACTTTAACACTACCATCTTCATCTACATTAATAGCAATGCTAGTTCTTTTTTTGTATGTTAGGTCATAATCGATCTTGGTTCCTTCAAAATTAAAACTTAGTTTCATATCATACCTCTTTACTTATATATTCTGTCCTCTTACTGTACAATGTAGTATTATAACATAAATTCACTAAAAGTTTGTATATTTTTTTTTGGTTTTTTTATCCATCTATTAGTTTTACAACTTTCAAAATCTTTCCATTTATGCTATACTACTATCTAAAGATACACCAACGTTATGGTTTAGGAGTGATGTTTAAAATGATAGAGTCTACTGAACTTGAACAATTTCAGAACTTTATAGATGACTTAATTTTACGCAATAAAAGTATACTAGATCAAATGACAAAATTACAAGATGCTTCTGCTCGTTTAAACCGAGCCATATCAAAATCAGCAACTATGTGCGGGTGTATAAAACTCGAAACTGCTAAGCAACAATTAGATTTTTCTAGCATTTCCAGTTCCGAGGAATTAAAATCCCTTCTAAGTACTCATCTTGAAGGCTATCCATGCCCTGATTGTAATGAATCCATAGAAAAAGAAATGGGACGTGTCCTATTCTATCTAGGAGCCCTTGCAAATACATTAGGCATTTCACTTTCTTCTGTCGTAGAAAATGAAAAGGCACGTACAAATATTTTAGGGAAATATTCATTAAAATAGCATTTAAATAAGTCTTTAAAAATCATAAATTATGATTTTTAAAGACTTATTTTTATACTTATCCCCAATTTATCCACATTTTGTGTATAAATTGGAATTTTTTAACATTTATTCTTCTAAAATCATGCCTCTTTGATAAACTTCACAGTTTTTAAAATCATTTTCTAGGTCATTCCAAAATTGTTCTCTAAATACTGGTGGAAAAATCGGAATTTTGGATGTTTGAATTTCTTTCTTAGATACAAAACGACATTCTTTAATAAATTGAACTTCAACTTCTGGATCGTATCCTGCCCTAATTGTACTTTCATCTTCTATTGCAGTTAAAAAGAACATACCTAAATGATGTGTATCGAGCTCATAGTCAACGTATTCACTCATATAAATTAATCTAAGTGGTCTGCACTTAGCATTACATTCTTCTTCTACTTCCCTTACAATGGTATCAATAACACTTTCCTCTGGCTCCATACCACCACCTGGAAGTGTCCACCATTCAAATCCTGTCTCTGGGTTCTTCTGTCTCAATAAAAGTAACTCTTGCTGCTCATTTAAGATAATAGCCGCTGCCCTTGGTCGTATATACATCCTGTCCCCCACTCTCTTTGTATTCCTAAATTTATTATACCATACTTTCTAATTCTTAACCTACAAAATCACCCTTTCTCCTTGAAACACAGTCATTCCTAAGTTATACTGGCAACAATAACAGCAAGTATTTACAAAAGAAAGAGGTTAATTTATGAAAGATTTTAACTTAGAAATATGTATTGATTCTGCTGAATCTGCTATTATAGCTGCTGCAAATGGTGCAACTCGACTTGAACTATGTGGTCATCTCATGATAGGTGGTGTTACACCTTGTACAGGCCTTATCAAAATGGTAAAAGATGTCGCCAATATCCCTGCTTATGCTATTATTCGTCCTCGTTTTGGAGATTTTGTTTATTCTGACCTCGAATTCGAACAAATGAAAAGAGATGTTGTAGCATGTCGTGAGTTAATGGTTGATGGTCTTGTACTAGGTGCCCTTACACCAGACGGTCACTTGGATATAGAACGTCTTAAGCCACTAGTTGAACTGTCAAATGGTATGCATCTAACATTACATCGTGCATTTGATGTATGCTCTGACCCTTTCCGCGCTTTAGAAGAAGCAATAGAACTTGGCTTCCATACAATCCTTACTTCTGGTCAAGCTGCTAATGCTTACGAAGGTCGTAAACTATTAAAACAACTTATAGAAGCTGCTAATGGCCGTATTGACATTATGCCTGGAGCTGGTGTTACAAGTTCAAACTTAAAAGAAATTTTAACTACAACAGGTGCTACCAGCGTTCATTTATCTGCCAAAACACTTCGTCCATCTTTAAGTACACATAGAAATCCTAATGTTTATATGGGCTTGCCATCGATTGATGAATCAATCATCTATGAAACTAATCCTGAAGAAGTAAAAGCTGCTCGTCAAGTTCTTGAAACGCTTTAATCTCCTCTATAACTCCTACATATTTTTGTAGGAGTTTCTTCTATATATATATCTTTTCACATATACCCTTTCCACTTACTTTTATAGCATTACTAAAACTGTTTCTTTTCTCATAGTAAAAAGGGCTGTTTCACAACAACCCTTTTATTATGAGAATTATTATTTTAATTTTGTATCTAAGTATACCCATGCTTTCCAGCATATAAATCCCCATCCGCAAAATAATCCTATAATAAGAAGAGGATTTAAGTTCTGCACGAATCTATGGTTAAAGAAATATTTTTCCCAACCTGGAATATCACTATAATAGTATGATCCTGGACCAAAGTTTAGTCCTTCTATTAATCCTATATCATTTTGCATAATATAGATTGCACAGCCTATTATAATAATGAAAATTCCTAGAGCTATGTAATTTAATACTTTAACTATTTGTGCCTGTTTCACAATAATCCTCTCCTCTGTTTAGTTTAAGCGATAATATTAGGAATTGGTAAGAAGATACCACTTAATAATAGCCATGCTACAAATAAAGTTAAAATTAAGTTGAATACTTGCCCAACTACATATAGTGTAAGTGGTTTACCACCTTGCATTTGACTTGCCATTTCTTTGAAGTTTGTTTCAAGACCAATACTCATAAAGGCAAGACAGAAGCACCATCCTTTAAAACCACTTAATGATTTAATAACTGCTTTAGTTGTTTCTGTACCAAATGCTGGTTCAACTAAGAATGAAAATACAACTGAAGCTAATACAAATCCAATAATAAATTTAGGGAATCTATGCCAAATTTCTGAAACCCCTACTTTATTTCCAGCTGTGTTATCTACTTTTGTTGTAAAGAAAATTGCTACTGCAAAAGCAATAAATCCAATTAAAATATTTTGAATCATTTTTACAAGTGCTGCTACTTGACCACCTATAGGACCTAACGCTTCACCTGCTAATACTACTGCTCCCGTTGAGTCAACAGTACCACCAATCCAAGCCCCACCAATCATTGGATCAATATTCATCCACTTACAAACAAATGGCATTGCTACCATCATAACAACAGTAAAGATAAGTGAAAGACCAACTGCGAAAGTTAAGTCATTCTTTTTCCCTTTACAAGCTGCTGCACTAGCAATTGCTGCTGATGTACCACAAACAGATGTTGCACAAGCAATAATCATAACCATTGATTTATTTGTGATCTTTAAGAACTTTGTACCGAAAAGCCACATGAAAATAATAACAACTGGTGTTACTAACCACGCAATTCCAAGTCCGTAAATTCCAAATTCAGCAATATTTGAGAAAAGTACTTCCGCTCCCATAATTACTAAACCTGTTTTAATATAAAACTCTGTCTGAATTGCTGGCTTTATCCATTCTGGTGTCTTTATGGTATTACATACTAACATCCCAATAAGAAGTGCCCAGAATGCATACTCAAGATAATTTTTCATTGTTACTTGTGCAGCTAATGTATACGCAAGTAATGCTAATAAAAATACACCTGCAAATCCTGCTATAAATTTAACAGGACTTTTCCCCATACATTTCATACCAATACTAAATAATAGCGCTAGAACAATGAATGTAAACCCAACACCCATAATAAATTTACCATCTGCTAAAACACTTAATACTGATGGATTCTCTGCTGTTCCCCAAGTGGCTACTTTTACACCTTTAAATGTAAAAGCTTCAGTTGTTACACTGATAAATCCTAATGTGATAACAATAAACCCTAACCAAATAGCCCACCAATCTTCATTCTTATAAAGATCCGACCATTTAAATTTACTTGCTACTACTTGTTCAGTATCAACAACCTGATCTACTACTGCTGTGTTATCCATACTTTCCCTCCCATATTTTGTGTTTCTTCAAATATATCCACTGTTAAAAAAATAACAGTTATTTTATACTTTAAAAATAGCATATGTTATATTTATTCGTCAATAAAATAACAAAGTAAATTTTATTTTTGTATATTATCATCAATTTTACCCTCTATATTTTATGCATCATATCAATATTTTTAACTTATAATATAAAAAAAGAGATGAATACAAACATTCATCTCACTGCAATAGCATCTAGTGCTTCTCCAATATTTGATACACCTATTATTTTAATCCCCTTTATAGGTGGTAATTTTTCTACATTAGCTTTTGGCATAATACATATTTTGAATCCTAATTTAGCAGCTTCAATAACACGTTTTTCTGCCATTGGCACACCTCTTACTTCTCCGGTTAAACCAATCTCCCCAAAAATAACTGTATGAGGGTCTATAGATGTATTTCTAAAACTTGAAGCAATTGCAAGTGCAGCTGCTAAATCAAGTGATGGCTCATTGATTCTAAGGCCACCTGCTAAATTGACATAAACATCGTAATTACCCAAATCCAGTCCTGCACGTTTTTCAAGTACTGCAATTAAGATGACTACACGATTGTAATCAAGACCTGTCGCTGTACGACGTGGCATCCCAAAACTTGTAAAACTTGCTAACGCCTGCACTTCTATAAGCATAGGTCTTGTTCCTTCTAGTGAACAACTTACTAACGATCCTGCAACATCCATAGGTCTTCCCGCTAGCATAATCTCTGAAGGATTTAAAACTTCTTTAAGTCCTATATCTTGCATTTCAAATACACCAATTTCATTTGTAGAACCAAAACGATTTTTTACTGCACGTAATATTCTAAATGAAGCATGTCTTTCCCCTTCAAAGTAAAGTACTGTATCTACCATATGTTCTAGGACTCTTGGGCCTGCAAGTGCACCTTCCTTTGTTACATGTCCAACAATCATAATAGTAATACCATATCCCTTACCTAAATTCATTAACTTGTGAGTGGCTTCACGAACCTGGCTCACACTTCCTGGTGCTGACGTAACATCATCACAATAGACTGTCTGGATTGAATCTAGTATAACAAGATCTGGTTTAGTTGTTTTTATTTGGTTTTCAATAAAGTTCATATTTGTTTCTGCTAAGAGATTTAGATTATTTGTATGAACATTTAATCTCTCCCCTCGCATTTTTATCTGACTGACAGACTCTTCACCTGAGACATATAGTACTTGTTTATCTTGTCTACCGAGTTCTTCACAAATTTGTAAAAGCAAGGTTGATTTCCCTATCCCTGGATCTCCACCAACAAGGATTAAAGACCCTCTTACAATCCCTCCTCCTAGTACTCTATCTAATTCATTCATACCTGTGGTTGTACGAATTTCATTTTCTATCTTAATATCTTTAAGTCTTATTGGAGCATTACTTGTCCCCTTTACACTACTTGAAGTTAGAGGTGTCTTTTTAGCCTCAACTACTTCTTCAACCAAACTGCCCCATTCATTGCAACTTGGACATTTTCCCATCCACTTTCCTGACTCATAGCCACACTGCTGGCATACATAAACTTGCTTAAGTTTTGCCATAATCTATATTTCTCCTTTTATTAACTAACTTTTTATAGTATTACCTATTTAGGTATTCTTAAAAACTTCATTTCTTATTATCATATCACATTTCTACAAACTACACATTCTATAACCTATCACTATCTGCACTACTAAGTCTTTTCCTATTATACTTTATAGAACTAAATCCTATCTGCTATAAATTAAAAGAGCCGTTCACATCGTGAACGACCCTTGCTTTAATTAGCCTACTCTTTTAAGAACTACATTTTTAGGTTCTTTATTAAGATCTACTGAAAAAACAACTTTACCTGTACTTGATGTTTTAACATGATCAACAAGCACATCTTCAATTAATAATTTATATTCAGTATCTGGCTGTATCTCTAATGTAATTTGAGCCATTTTGTTACCTTCAACTTCAAACTTCACTACTTCGTCTGTTACCGAAAAGTGATGTACAGCTGTACCTGGTAGCGATTCGTAAACAAGTGCACCATCTCTTTTGAGTTTTGTTACTTCATAAAATGATTTTGCTTTATAGAAACGTCCATCTACCTCAAAATCATTTACTTTTGTCTTTTCTTGTAAGTCATAATTTCCAAAACTAAGTGTGCCATCCTCGTTAAGACGAATAATTTCTGTAATAACAGCCATGATAAAACCCTCCACTAAATAATAAATTCAACACTTATCTATATATATGTCTATTATACACGATTTACTATAAAAAGTATAGGATTATTGTTTTTTCAGGATAATTGTGTCATTTTCTAAATTTACGTATACACTATCCCCTTCTCTTAAATGTCCTGCAAGAATTTCATCAGCTAACTTATCTTCAATATAACTTTGAATGGTACGTTTAAGAGGTCTTGCTCCATACGCCTTATCATATCCCTTTTCAGCTAAGAAATTAAGCGCTTCAGCTGTAAGCTCAATTTGAATACCTACATTCTTGGTAATACGAGAAGTTAAATCTTTAATCATAATTTCAGCAATTTGTTTGATATGTTCAGTTGTAAGAGAATGGAACACTAATGTCTCATCAATACGATTTAGGAATTCTGGTCTGAATGAACGTTTTAACTCATCCATTACGTTCTTTTTCATCTCTTCATAGTTTTTCTTCTCATCATTGACAGAAATAAATCCTACACGCTTAGGTTCAACAATATTACGAGCCCCTAAGTTAGAAGTCATAATAATGATCGCATTTTTAAAGTTAATACGTCTTCCTGTAGAATCTGTTATATGTCCATCATCAAGTATCTGAAGTAAAATGTTAAATACATCTGGATGTGCTTTTTCTATCTCATCAAATAGAATAACACAATAAGGTTTACGTCTTATTTTTTCTGTTAGCTGCCCGCCTTCTTCATAACCTACATATCCTGGTGGTGAACCAATAAGCTTGGATACAGCGTGTTTTTCCATATATTCACTCATATCAAGGCGTACCATAGCATTTTCATCGCCAAACATGACTTCTGCCAATGCTTTTGTAAGTTCTGTTTTTCCTACACCCGTTGGTCCTAAGAATAAGAACGAACCTATTGGACGATTTGGATCTTTCAATCCTACACGCCCACGTCTTACAGCCTTAGCTACTGCTATTGTAGCTTCTTCTTGACCAATCACGCGTTCATGTAAAATATTTTCTAGATTCTTAAGCCTTTCAGCTTCTTCTTGAGCCAGTTTAATAACTGGTATGTGAGTCCATGTACTTACAACTGTTGCAATATCTTCTTCTGTCACAGCTTGACGTTCTATTGTATGTGTTGCTTCCCATTCAGCTTGTGCTTTTACAATTTCTTCTCTTAATTCAGCTTCTAAGCGTTTAATTTCACCAGCTTTTAAGTAATCTTCACTAATAATAGCCTCTTCTTTTTGAAGTGCATACTCCTCTAATTTAGCTTCTAATTCTTTAATGTGTTCTGGTGAAGTATAACTTCTAAGACGTACACGAGATGCTGCTTCATCAATTAAATCAATTGCTTTATCTGGTAAGAAGCGATCTGCTATATAGCGGCTTGAAAGACGTACTGCTGCCTGAATCGCTTCTTTTGTAATTTGCACTTGATGATGCACTTCATATTTTTCTTTAATACCTTCTAAGATAAGAAGTGTTTCAAGTTCAGTAGGTTCATCAACAGTTACAGGTTGGAATCTACGTTCAAGCGCTGCATCTTTTTCAATATGTTTACGATATTCTTCTAAGGTCGTTGCCCCTACAAGTTGAATTTCTCCCCTTGCTAATGATGGTTTTAAAATATTAGATGCATCCATTGCCCCTTCTGCGGCACCTGCTCCAATAATAGTATGCAACTCATCAATAAAAAGAATAATATCACCTGCTAAACGTACTTCTTCTAGTACTTTATTGATACGTTCTTCAAATTCACCTCTATATTTCGTTCCAGAAATCATAGAAGATAAATCAAGAGACACCACACGTTTTTCTCTTAATAAATCTGGTACAATACCCTCTACAATTTTTTGAGCTAGCCCTTCTACTACAGCTGTTTTACCTACTCCTGGCTCTCCAACAAGACAAGGGTTATTCTTTGTACGTCGTGAAAGAATTTGTGTTATTCTTTCAATTTCCTTTTCACGTCCTATAATTGGATCAAACTTATCTTCTCTAGCAAGTTTTGTTAAATCACGACTATAACGATCTAATGTTGGTGTTGTTGATTTAATATTACTTTTTCCTTGTGGGGAATGGAACTGCCCTGGACTTACTGAAGGTTCATTTGAAACCATGGTTAAAATCTTAGAAGTAATATCTCTTGGATCTCCATTTAATACTTCTATCAATTTAACCGCTACACTATTTTTTTCTTTTAGAAGAGCAATAAGAAGATGTTCTGTCCCAATAGTTGTCATATTCATTTGAGCTGCAATATTGCTACTTGATTCAATCACACGTTTAAGACGAGGTGTATAGTCTCTTGAAATAACATTTGATTTGTTACCAAATCCAAGCACTTCTCTCATCTTTTCTATAACATCATCTTCCTCGATGCCGGCTTGCTCACATGCTAAACACGCTATTGAATCTTTAACATGTAAAAGCCCTACTAACAAATGCTCTGTTCCTAAGTAACTATGTCTAAACTGCTCTACTATTTCCTGTGCATAGGAAATGGCAGCTTTTGCTTGCACTGTAAACTTACTTTGCATGGGTTTCCTCCTGCTTCAATTGTTATAATTTCTCTCCACAATGGATGCAAAATGCTGCTTCTGGTGGATTACCTATATTACAATGTGGACAAAATTTAAGAATTTTAATACCATTCTCATCTCTTTTTACACTGGCATAGGTAGGTTGGTCTTCATTCCATGTTTGACGCACTTCTCTTTTATAAGCATCAAAACTATCTTTTTGTACATTAACTGTTTGCTCAACTTCTTTTTCAAGTTTTTCTAACTCTTGTGTAAGACTTGAAATACGATTACAAAGGGCATCTGGTGTTTCTTCCACTTTCCCTTCCATATAGTTTTTATAATAAACTTCACCTAGTTTTTGATAAAGTTTCTTTAGTTCATTTTTCAGAGTTAAAATGTCACTACGATATTTCGCTTGATCTACAGTTTTTTGAGTTTGGTCTAATGCTTCTTTACAAGTATTTTTAAGACTTGAACTAAGCTTATCAATTATATCTTTCATATTCAACATCGCCTCCATTTTCTTAATTGTATCACAAAAAGCGAGACTAGTGAACCAGCCTCGCTTGTGCATTATGTATCTAGTGCTAAACTTTGCTTAAGTGCTTTATCCACAAGCCTCATAAAGTCATCTTCTAAATGACATATTTTCTCTTTGAGACGTCTTTTATCAATTGTTCGAATTTGTTCAAGCAATATGACTGAATTACGTACAAGTTCATATTGTGTTGCATTAATTTCTACATGGGTTGGCATTTTAGTTTTGTGAACATTGGAAGTAATGGCTGCACATATAACAGTTGGGCTAAACTTATTGCCTACGTCATTTTGAATCACTAAAACTGGCCTTACCCCACCTTGTTCAGAACCTATAACTGGACTTAAATCTGCATAAAATATATCTCCACGTTTCACCTGCATTCTACTCACACTCCGTGGCGTGGTCGTAATAGGATTCGACCTCTCTTTCTACTTCAAAGTATAACTTTGATAACGATAAATTTAAAGCTGCCATCTCTTGATAGCCTCTTCTCATGGTATCTAAATCCACTTTTTCTGTATTGTGCTTTAAGGAAGTTTCTCCCTTTGTATGTTCACTTGGATGAATCATTTAAATCACTCCCTCATGCATACCTTTTGCCAACTTTTTTAAAATTATACATAAATACGTGGGACTCTTTTACCTATCATACACATGATTTCATAGTTAATTGTATCTGTTAATCTAGCTAATTCTTCGATAGATACTGTCTTATCTCCTTGGCTTCCAAATACAACAACTTCGTCCCCTACACTAATATCATCGATATGGGTTACATCTACCATAAATTGATCCATGCAAATATTACCAAGAACATTAGCGTACTGACCTCTTATGAGCACCCGCCCTTTATTAGAAAGTCTTCTAGAATAACCATCTGCATACCCAATAGGAATCGTTGCAACCTTCATCTCTCTAGGTGTACAGAACTTTCTACCATAACCAATATAATGCCCTTCCCCTAAAGTCTTTACATGTACAACTTGTGTCTTTAAGGTCATAGCTGGTTGTAAGTTAATTTTCTTTCCAAATAAATAATCAGACGGGTAATAACCATACATAATAATCCCTGGTCTTACCATGTTGACATATGCATAGCTATGTACCATTACTGCTGCACTATTGGCTGCATGCACAATAGGGAATTCTATACCTGCTTCATGGAGTTCATTTAGAAAACCTGTAAAAATGCTCCACTGTTCTTTTGTATAAGAAGGATCACTCTCATCTGCAGTAGAAAAATGAGTAAAAATCCCCTCCATATTAATGTTTGGCAATGTGGCAATGCGTTTAATCTCTTCCACACTTTGCGGATCTGCTAAAAAGCCAATACGTCCCATCCCTGTATCTACTTTAATATGCACATTAACAGATTTATTAAACTTAGCTGCTTCTTCTGAAATAAATTCTGCCATTTCATAAGAAAATACAGTTTGAGTCAAGTCATATTGAATTAATGCTTCAATATCTGCAGCAGGTGTGTATCCTAATACTAAAATAGGTTTTTCTATACCAGCCTCTCTTAGTTCTTCCCCTTCTTTTGCAATGGCAACTGCAAAACAATCTGCGCCTTCATCCTGAAAAATCTTAGCAATTTCGATTGCACCATGACCATAGCCATCTGCTTTAACGATACTCATTATTTGAGTATTGTGAGGAATAACTTTTCTGATTTCGTGGTAATTATGCCTAATAGCTTCTGTACTTACTTCTGCTACAACGCGTGGTCTTAGAGATAACATATTGAGCCTCCTTTTAAGACCTTACTTTATACTATTATACCCAAAACTTTCAAATACAATAGATATTGTAAGGTTGCCTTCTGTATCGTATATTTCCATTTTCTTTGGGTATTTTGTCTGTTCATCAAACCATACTTTTTCGCTTGCCATATATCTAAATCTGCCTGGTATTGGAATTGTAATTGTAGAATCCGTAGCTTGTGCTGGATTCTCTTTGTACTGTTTAACAAAGGTTCCAAATAAAAGCTGATTTAAAACAGGACTAACTTTTGTTTGAATGGTTTCCCCTGTTGAAGGATGATACTCTGACATTGTATTCCCATCATAGGTCGTACAATAACCTTTTAATCTTTCAGGTTCTAAAATAGTCGTTTGATAAGTACCATCTTCATTATAAACTTGCTTCACCTTAATGTTACTCTCATCTTTGTTTTTTGTAAACGTTATTGATAGGTCTGATTCATAATTTTTTAAGTTCTTAAGCATATCCTCTATACTTTGAACACTTTTTGTACCTAATGCTGGATTTTGGCATCCCCATACAGCACCTGCTAACAAGAGAATACAGCCAATTACCAAAATTCTTTTTAATTTGTACATAAAAAACCTCCTAAACAAGTATGAAAAGGAAGGGTTTAATCACATCCAAGCGTACTCTTTGGTGCACTCACATTCATTTCCTCTATAAATAATATACTCGTCTGAAGGTTAATATATGATAAACTTTACAAACTCATTAAATTCTTAAAACTATCTCCTACATAATCAAGTAAATCTGTAGGTAATACACTATATATACCTTTATGTTCTACTACATGTAAGCTAGTATCTCCATGTAAATATGCTCCAAGAAGGGCTGCTTCTAGAGGTTTATTATTACAAGCTAATATACCTGTAATAAATCCTGTTAAAACATCCCCAGCTCCACCTTTAGCAACCGCCTGATGCCCTTTAGCTGTTATATAAAGCGTTTCACTTGCAGGATCTACTATAAACATCCTCTCCAACTTTAATACAGTAATTACACCATATCGCTTACTAAAATTCCTAGCATATTTCATTGGATCTTTCAAAATTTCTTCAACACTTACTTCACATAGCATACTCATTTCTCCTACATGAGGTGTTAAGATGAGAGGCGTCTTACGTAGCTTCATTTGTTCTAAATAAGGCTTTAAAGCATATAACCCATCTGCATCTACAAGAGTAGGCCTATCATTAGCCAGTACGACTTCCATTATTCTTTGTGCGCTTATATCCCGCCCAAGTCCAGGCCCTATTGCAATTACACTATACCTAGCTATGATCTCTTTGAGTACATCTGCCGCTTGACTACTTAAATGTCCATCTTGTTCAGGAAGCGGTAATGTCATAGCCTCTGTTACCTTCTGCTCTACTATCTGGGTAAGTGATTTAGGTACAGCCATTGTAACTAGTCCTGCCCCTACCCTCATAGCACCCAGGCTTGTCATACAGATGGCACCACTCATTCCTATTTGCCCACCAATTACAAGAACCTTACCATAGGTCCCTTTATTACTTCTGATAGGTCTCCTTGGAAGTAGCTTAGAAGCTAACTGTTCTTCAATAACATAATGACTACATGCCATTCCTTCTACTAGTGCTTGTGGAATACCAATATCTACAACTCTAAGTTCACCACAATATTCTAAGCCCGGATAGACAAATTGTCCTACCTTACCTAGTTGAAAAGTAATCGTACAATCAGCTTTAATAGCTTCTCCTAATATTACTCCTGTATCACATTGGATACCTGAAGGTATATCTATACTCACTTTAAAGGCTTTTGATTGATTGACTCTCACAAATAACGCTTTGGTTGCACCCTCTACAACTCTTGTTAGACCCGTTCCAAATATGCCATCTACAATAACATCTGAACTTTCAATAACTGTATATAATTTATCTTGTTCATCTAGTAAACTTATAGATGGAATACACAACTTTTCACAAATTGCCTGATAACACTTACCATCTCTTGAGAGCTTCTCTGAATCTGCAACAAACCCAATCGTTACATTTTCTTTACCCAAGCAAACAAGTTGCCTTGCAAGTGCTAAACCATCTCCTCCATTATTCCCCGGACCACAAAGGATAAGTATTTCCTTTCCACTATGTTCTTGGCTTATATACTCATATAATCTACTTGCAGCTTGCTCCATTAACAATACACTTGGTATTAAATAATTTGAAATGGCCATCTCATCTAACTGATTCATTTCTCTTTTTGTTCCAAGCTTCATCTTAGTTCCCCTTTTCTAAAATAGCAACCGCCGTAGCGTACTCCTTAGTATGAGAAATAGTAAGGTGTATATGTGTGGCTCCAAGTTGATTACATAGTTCTAATGCTCCTCCATATAACTTCACCCAAGGTTTACCATTTTCATCTTTTCTCACTTCAATATCTCTCAACTCAAAAGCTACAAATCCTGTTCCAAGTGCTTTACTTACAGCTTCTTTAGCTGCAAAAATACCTGCAATAGATTCAAACTTTATCTTATCAACTTTTATGACACGCTCTTTTTCCTCTGCCGTTAAAAGCTTATCTACAAATGACTCTGTACGTTCAGTCGCTCGCTTAATACGTTTAACCTCTACTATGTCATTCCCTATTCCTATAATCACTTTTATGAATCACCTAATTTCTTATCCAATTTATCAATATGCTTATAGCCTACTATATTATGTAAGTAATGGTAAAGGGTTGTTATCTTTTGATCGTATTGTTTCTTTTCAGTTGCCTTTTCTAATAACTTTGCTCGCAGAATATCTATTTCCTCTTGTAGCTGGCTACTTGTTTCTTTATAACTTTCCATATAAGTATAGCTTAACGCTACTGCTTCTTCTGTCAAGTCTCTATTCGTTGACTCTATCAAACCTTGAACCTCTTCAAGCCTCGTTTCTTGACTCTCTACATCATTATTTATTTTAGTAATAGCTTGATGTAAAGTATCTAGCTCTGCTTCCCTTTTACTATCTCCCTTACTATTAATAGCTTCACTTACTTCTAATACTTTTTTTAATAAATTTTGTTTTACTGCATGGTTTTCTTTTAGAGCATTATTTAGGCTACCTTGTTCTTTTAAACAATCAACAAGTTCCTTTTCTTTTTGTTCAATCACTTCATTTATAATAAGTTCTTTGACATTATACCAACTCTTATCTATAACAAGTATAGGTAATTTCTTTTGCTCCATTATACTTTTTACTATTTTTTCTCTTTCATTAATCACTTGGCGTGAAACATTTATCTCTATATCGTGAGCCTTTTGATTTGGCATTTTCTTCTTAAAATTAAAGAACATAATTTTTCCTCCTGCTTTATCCTATATCCTATTTACTATATCGTCATCATAAACGCTACCTAATAGCTTATTTTATCCAATTAAATAAATTTAGGCCCTTTTCATAGTCTACTAACCTCTATGAAAAGGACCCTTCTATAGTTATTTACTATTCAAATAATAATTAGTTATTACATCCCCAGCCTGTATTTCTTGGTTGTGGTCTATTACATCCACATCCACATCCACATCCACAGCCACAACCTGGAGTAGTTGTATCGGCTACACCTTTAATACAACCTTCATCTTCTAATGCATCCCAAGCATCTTGTAAATCTTCAGCTAAATCTTGAATTTCTTGAATAAGATTATAAACATCGTTAGCTAAACATTTACAACCCTTCCTCTGACCACAGTTACATCCACAACTATTCCCACCATTACATCCACATCCGCAATTACAACATGCCATAACTAAAATCCCTCCTAATTTTTATCTAATTATTTATTACTAGTTATTCCAGCCACAATTTGTATTTCTTGGTTGTGGTCTATTACAGCCACAGCCGCAGCCACAACTTGGAGTAGTTGTATCGGCTACACCTTTAATACA
>NZ_JAQIFT010000071.1:0-2664 GCF_027857615.1 Holtiella tumoricola | reverse complement strand
TGGTACCGACATTAATGCCGGTACCATAAGGAGGAACTAGAATGAGTATTCTTTTTGATAAAGTCATTATGCATACCCTAGATATGGGGTATGGTCAGCCTATACTTTCAAAAGAGTGTTTAGCACTAAATGATGAGGTAGAGGCATATATCACAACGTACATAGTAGATTTATTTAATAGTCATAGTGTTTCACATGCTATTTTTGAAGAAACTTCATCTTGGGCAGAAACAATTAGAGCAAATGTACCCGATTTCTATAGTTTTTCTTGTGAATTAGCAAGTCAATTCTTTGCTTATATGCAAACGTTAGAAAATATTCCTAATGGGGATTTAATCGTTACAAAGTTCAAACGTGACCAGATACCATATATAGCATTCTTTAAGCTGAACTATAAAGAAGCATATACACATGTTATAGATCAAAATGGGGAAGGTCCTGTTAATCAAATTATTAAGCATAAAACTATTTTCCCAGAGACTTCAAGTAAGATTCAAGAAGCTGCCATTATTAATTTAGAGACGTGCGAAATTCTTCTATTAGATGGGCACAAAGAGCATTATTTACATAACTTACTTGGAACAACAACTTCTCTTTCTACTAAGCAAAAAATTAAGTTAGTGGAACAAGTCATTACAGAGGCAATTGAAGAAAACTTTGATAATAAGTTAGAGGGACTGGCTTTTGCTAAAGCCAATATTGCTAAGAGCATAGATCATACAAGTAGTATTCGTGTTAGTGATGTATTAGAGGAAATCTTTGGAGAACATGAGCACATTAAAGAACAATGCCTGTCTGTATTTGAAGAGCAAGGCATTGCAGAAGAAGCTATCGAAGTACCACAAGCAAGTAAAGTGGTCAAGAAATACACTAGGCATAAGATTAAGACAAATACAGGGATAGAAATTAAGTTACCTACAGAAATGCTTAGTGATCCTAGCAAAGTAGAATTTATTAATAATCCAGATGGGACTATTGAAGTAAGGATTAAAAATGTGGGGACATTAATTAATAAGTAGAAAATAATTTGCTGGTATCGATTTTAAGCCAGTACCAACAAATTATTACCACACATCTAACTATTTTTGGATATGTAGATATCGAGAGCTTTTATTAATCTACGTAAGGATTTTATTAGTAGAAAGGCTATATAACCGATGGTACCGTAAATTAATAAAACAATAGGTATCATTATAAGTGAAAATGACATTATAGTTCCTCCTCTCTATAGATTAATTAAATCATATAGTGAGCAATTAATAAATGAAAAATAGAGTAGTGAGCAGGTCAAATCTAAGTTTGTTCAAATGAGGGAGTGTGGAATATTGTGTCTACTGACAATGATTTTTTACTGAATCAGCTTGTTAAGCTTGGCGATATGATGGGAGACGGACTACATCATGAACCAGATGGTAAATGGATAGAGAAAGAATATAGAAAAGTTGCTGAACAACTAGGCATAATAAAGCAAAAACCAAAAAGTAATGATGGAATTGATATGTATATGGCTGAACGATGCAATGCCGTTAAATGTGAATGTGGAGGGGCATTAAAGCAATCAAGAAAAGGTTCTTTTGTTGCAAAATGCGAATGTGGTTTGAAGTATAGATTAGGTAAAAGAAAACCAAACAAATAATTTTTCTCTTCAGTGAGGAGTGAGGTAATGGCATATACAGAGCAAGAAGAAAAAGAATTTAATCAACAGTTGAAAAGGTGGCAGAAACATCAACTAACTGCCGTTAGGCAGAATAATATAGATAGATCATATGAAAGCATGTCAGAAATTGATAGAAGTGTATGGGAGAAGATAGCCAACGCTGAAACGTATAAAGATGTAAATTGGCTAGTATGGCAGCAAGCAGAACGAGTTATACAAAAATATTGTACTTTGACACGATAAAATCATTCTTGGAGGGAAATGAAATGACAAATGGAGACAGAATACGGAAGATGACAAATGAAGAACTAGCATCATTTATCTTTAATGCAATCGAAGATACTGAATGGAATGAAAATGGAAATAACAATTATGAAGATGATTGGCGTGAGTGGATAGATGCACCGTATTTTAATAAATAAAATAATTTTTTGGAAGGAAACTGTAATGGAAGGCTATTGGATAATTTATAGACGTACAAATTCTTTTACTGCACCTAGTGCAAAATGGGTAAGAGATGAAGAAGAAGTAGAGAAATTTCTACAAGAGGTTGAGAATATTAAAGTTATAGATATAGCAGAAAGTATTTATAAAGAGCAAATAAAATAATTCTTTGGAAAGGGTAAAGGGTATGGATGGACTAATAGTAAAACAACCTTGGGCAAGTTTGATTGTCCAAGGAAAGAAAACGATGGAAGTAAGAGGGTCAAAGACCAAAAAGAAAAGAGAGAATATAGCGATCATTGAGAGTGGAATGAACCACATTCTAGGAGATGTATATATTATTGAGTGTGTAGAACTTGATAAAGAAACATTTGAGCGAACACGAGAGCAGCACCGAATCAAGATGTCATATGAGGATGTTTTAACTAACTTTGGATATAAAAAGCTTTATGGATGGGTGTTGGGAACAGCAAATGAGGTAGTGCAGCCTGTGATTTGTCAAAATAGGAAAGTAGGACAAGTCATTTGGGTTAAGGATGCATTGCCTGACGATGTGTACTACA
>NZ_JAQIFT010000070.1:0-373 GCF_027857615.1 Holtiella tumoricola | reverse complement strand
CAGCCGCACCTTCCGATACGGCTACCTTGTTACGACTTCACCCCAGTCATTGGTTTTGCCTTAGACAGCTCCCTCCCCGAAGGGTTAGGTCACTGGCGTTGGGCCCCCCCAACTCCCGTGGTGTGACGGGCGGTGTGTACAAGACCCGGGAACGTATTCACCGCGACATTCTGATTCGCGATTACTAGCGATTCCAACTTCATGTAGTCGAGTTGCAGACTACAATCCGAACTGGGAGTGCCTTTTTGGGATTTGCTTGACCTCGCGGTTTTGCTTCCCTTTGTAGCACCCATTGTAGCACGTGTGTAGCCCTAAACATAAGGGGCATGATGATTTGACGTCATCCCCACCTTCCTCCAGGTTATCCCTGGCA
>NZ_JAQIFT010000069.1:0-219282 GCF_027857615.1 Holtiella tumoricola | reverse complement strand
TTAGTAAGTTTTAGGCTTATTTATTTGTAGTAAGAAGGCGGTTACAAAAAAGTACCTAATTGCTTGTCTAATGTAAATATCTTATACTCATTTTAGAATAAATCAAAGATTAATGAAGAGAAAGGAAGGGATTCATGGAAAACTTAAATGTAGTTGTTGTATTTTTAGAAGGTATATTATCCTTCTTATCACCATGTGTATTACCCATTTTACCTGTCTACTTAGCTGTACTTGCCAGAAGTGCAGGAAATGGTGAAATAAATATATTGGAAGATGAGGAGCCACATAAAGCGCAAAAAAGAGTACTTTTACGTAATACACTCTTATTTGTCCTAGGTATTGCAACGACTTTCTTTATACTTGGAGTAGGGATTGGAGCTTTTAAAAGTTTCTTAAATGAATATAAACGTTACTTTTTAATTGGTGGTGGCTTATTCATCATTGTAATGGGATTCTTTTATATAGGAGATCTAAACATTCCATTTCTTCAAAAAGAACGTAAATTCCGTATGCAAGTTAAAGAAATGAATCCACTAGCAGCTTATTTACTAGGATTTACTTTTAGTTTTGGTTGGACGCCTTGTATAGGGCCACTTTTAGCATCAGTGCTGGTAATGGCTTCAACAAGTAGTAGTCAAGGAACAGGATTTATGCTAATAGGTGTGTATACTCTAGGGTTTATTATTCCATTTATGCTTTTAGCAATTTTTTCAGAAAAGATGTTGAAATTATTAGATCGAGTAAAGCTAAAAATGAGTATGATTCAAAAAATAGGAGGTTACTTACTTTTAATAGTAGGATTTATACTGTTTGTAAATGGTATTAGAACACCTAAGTTTGTTGCACCAAATGCAAATAGTACCGTATCAGAGCAAAATGAAGTGCAACAAAACCAAGCTAATAGTAAAGATGAAGTACAAACAGAGGAGCCTGCTCAAGAAGAGGAACGTCCTCAAGCACCAGACTTTACATTAGTAGACCAATATGGAAATACGCATACTTTAAGTGACTATAAAGGCAAAACAGTCTTTATGAACTTCTGGGCAACATGGTGTCCACCATGTAGAGCAGAAATGCCAGATATTGAGCAGATTTATAAAGATTATGGTTTAAACGAAGAAGAGGTTATTGTACTGGGAGTAGCTTTTCCTAATATGGGTAATGAAAAATCTAAAGAGGAAGTCATTGAGTTTTTAGAAAAAGATGGGTATACATTCCCAGTAGTAATGGATGAAGAAGGTGCACTTGCTTATTATTATAGTATCTCGGCTTTCCCAACTACGTTCTTAATTAATCCAGATGGATCAGTAGAGGGCTATGTACAGGGGATGATGACAAGAGAAAGTATGGATGATGTTATTAAGCAGACACAAGAGAATCATAAAGATGTTCAATAGTAAAATATTAAGAGGATAGAATAAAGAGAGGCAACTCATTTTTAAAATGATAAAATGGGTTGCCTCTCTTTTATTTAAAAGTTGATGTTATTCATTGGCATTTTGTGAGCACGATTTTCAAACATAACAGAAGGTGCACCTACATCTTTACCTAAATCGTTTGTATAAACCCAAGTAATAGTATCACCAGGTTTAACTTTATAAGTAGCAGGACCTTCATTTGGAAAAACATTATTTACCTTGTAGAGCCAACCGCTTAAAGGACCATTAGCTTGTTGAGCAAGGCCACCGATAGAAGTAACATATGTGCCGGCGCCACTTCCACTTGTTTGGAAAGCAAGCTTATTAGCTTTTAGTCCATCCACAGAAGCGGTTAGAGCTGTAGATGTATTGGTAACAGTAACTTTAGTAGGGGGTGCCATGACTGTCTTACCACCAGGACCAAGTACTTCAAAGGTGATAGACTGACTTGGGTCAGCAGCACGTGATGTATCATCAGAACTTCTAACTAAGCTAGAAGGATTTTGATTCATAAATAGATAAGCAGCAGCCACTGCAAGAGGAGCTAAAGATTTTGTATCCATCAAATATCATCCTTTGCTATAAAATATCATATAAGATTACACTTACATTTTATGCAAAAAATGACAGGAGGTTACAACTTGAGTAGTCCATATTTGACTTGAACACGCCCAAGAATTTGAAACCAAGATTTTGAAAACAGTAGCAAGAAGATAACATTACTTAATGCATGCGCGAAGTCAAAATAAAGGGAAGTTGCCATGGAGGTTAGAAGAAGTGGTAAGGTTAGACGATCAAAGAAGGAAACAACAGACCAAATATTCATAATCCAACCAAATAAGAATCCCCATATAAAGCCAAAAATATATAAATTAACAGAAGCTTTTGTATAGTGCCTGGTATGAAAGAGTCCACTGCTTAACCCCATCATACTCCAAGCAAACATTTGCCACAAAGTCCAAGGACCTTGTCCAAGTACTAAGTTAGAGGCAAGGGCACTTAGAGCACCTACTAAAAAGCCAGTTTCACCACCAAAGATGACCCCAGTTAAAATAATAATAAAGGATGTAGGTTGAATGCTGGGTAAGGCTGAAAAAGGAATTCTAGCAACTGCGCCTAGGGCACTTAAGACTGCAATAAGGATGACTTCTTCGGCTTGTAGAGAACGTTTTTCAAAACTATGAAAAATAGGATACATAGTTAGCAAAATCATAGCCGTACTAAGCAAGAAAAAGTACTTAGGATAGCGTATAGATAAGGTGAGTAAGAGCGCATCACCAAGTACGATACCTAAGAAAATAAATATTTTACGAATGGACAAGTGTTTGTACCTCCTCTAAAGTAATAGCATCAGGTAGCCTACCCTTTACAGAACGATGAATAGCTGTCGTGTAAAATACATTGTCTGTAAAGAAGTCATGAGTAGTAGTTAAAGAAAGTAGGTGTCCACTGAACATTAAAGTTGTAAGGGTAGCATATTTTGCAACAAATTCTAAATCATGACTCACCATAATCAGTGTAGTATTTTGAGCTAGGAGTGTTTGAAGTAACTGAGCAAATTGAGCTTTAGTTGCAGGGTCCAATCCTTTAGTAGGCTCATCTAGTAGTAAAAGATTAGGCTTTGTAAGCAGTACGGTTGCTAGTGCAAGCTTTTGCATCTGTCCTCCACTCAGATCATAAGGATGATGCTCTAGAAGTGTTTCTAGCTGAAGAAAGTGAATAAGATTATCAAGTTTAGCTTCTTCCTCCTTAGAGGAAGAGGACTGCAAGGTGGATAAGAGCTGCTGCTTGACAGTTGGCTCATGGAATAAAGTCATAGGATTTTGCGGTAAATAACCTATCCGAGCAGAAGTTTTAATCTTACCTTTTAGGGGCTTATAAATTCCTGCTAATACTTTCAAAAATGTAGATTTACCAGAGCCATTTCCTCCTAGTAGCGCTAAGAAACACCCACGAGGAACAGCTAAATCGATACGTTCTAAAACTAAAGGACTTGTCTTGGTATATTGAAAATACAAGTCTTTGCAGCTAAGAATAACTTCTTGGCTAGAAGGATATTCCTTATAATGCACCCCATTAGATTGTAGAGAGGGTGGCATTATAAGATAGTCAAAATGGTTAAACCATGCTCTAGCATCTTTAGGTGTTAGAGGGATACTTGTTTCTAAAGGGTCTTGTACCAAGTCCAGATAAAGTTTACTTATAGCTGGAATATATTCTAACAGTTCAGGTGATTTTTCTTCATAGAGGCGCATCAGAGAAGCTTTTGGGGTACCTGTATAGGTAATCGTACCTTGTTTTAAAAGAAAAACCTTATTAACGAGAGGGAATACGTCCTCTAAGTGGTGTTCAGTCATAATAATGGTAATAGAAAATTCTTCATTAAGGCGCTTTAAAATATGAAGAAAATTTTGTGTCGTAATGGGGTCAAGTTGTGAAGTAGGCTCATCTAGAAGGAGTACATCTGGATAGAGGGTCATAATACTTGCTAAGTTTAAAAGTTGTTTTTGCCCACCAGAAAGTTCATGAGTATTTTTATAGAGCCAATGGTTAATCCCTAAAAAGGTACTAATTTCACCAATACGACGTTGCATTTCGCTTGGGGAGAGACCTAAATTCTCCATACCAAAAGCAAGTTCTTCATAGACACTAGAAAGGACGATTTGTTGGTCAGGATTTTGAAAGACCATGCCAATACGACTAGCTGCATCATGAGGAGAAAGTGAAGAAAGAGGATGGCCTTCAAATAAGATGTGTCCCTCTTCAGTACCAACAGGTTTGACTTCTTGCTTAAGGTGTCTGAGTAAAGTACTTTTGCCTGATCCTGAGGGGCCAAAGAGAAGAACAAAGTCCCCATGATTAATAGAGAAATTTACATCCTTTAGAGTGGGAGCATTATGATTAGGATAGGTGAAGTTTAAGTGTTGGATTTCATAAAGTGCCATCTGAGTCGTTCCCTCATTTCTATTAAAATTGGTAAGCTAGCAAATATAAGCCAACTTGAAAAATAAATCAAGCTTAAACATCCTATGAAGAGGCTTATAGCTATAAGGTATCTATCACGAGAATCCAAGTGATAGATAGTAGATGAGGTACGCTTAGTCGTGCCATAACCTCTTGCACGCATAGAAACAGCATTATCCAAAGATTCTTCCAGTGTCCAACTTACAAGAGTGTTAAGTGTGGTCATAGCTTCTATAAGACGTTCTTTTAAAGAAAGCTTTGAGCGATTAGGAAATGTAGTTTTTTGAATCTGTCTAACATCTATAATTTCCTGAAGACGTCTTGTAAAAAGTGGGATGAATCCCATGATAATAGTAAGTATAAAGGCTATTTTAGGAATGATATTGCCAAATAAATATAAGAATTTTTTTGGTGTAATGATTAAGTTATAAGCAAGAAACATAAATAAGATGTTGAGCAAAGATAGTGCAAAAGTAATACCACCAAGAACACCTTCTAAAGTAATACTACGATTTTTAAGATAAAATAAGACAGTTGTTCCTTCTGTAGAGAAAAGAGGATTTAAAATTAGAATAACGCCTGCCATAAATAGATAAAATTTTAGATTTTGCTCTAGAGTTACTAAACCATCTAAAAAATAGAGAAGAATAGTACAGAGAATAAGCAAAAGAAAAAGAAATAATGGTTTTTTGACAACCATACTTAGAACAAGAAATATGAAAAAATAGCAAAAAGAAAGTAGGGGATGGATACTTGTAAAGCCACTTTTCATACGCCTAGCCCCCTTTCATAAACAGTAAACTCATATAACAAATTTAGTATGAGGTAAAAATGGAGAATTATACACAGTTGAAGTAAATTATGATATAATGAACAACACAACATAAAAGAAGGTGACAGAAGTGAAAGATATTTCAGTTGATTTAATGCAGTATGCACTTGTAGGTGCAAGTTTATTTATCCTAGTAGCCGTTGGTTTTTTAGCCATCTGGTGGAAAGGGTTAGCTAAACGTGATGCAAAAAAGGAACTAAAAAATAAAAAAAAAGCCGAGAAAAAACAACAAAAACTAGAAGCCAAGCAGCAAGCAAAAGCTCAAAAATCCGGTCAACAGCTAAAACCAACAGTACAGGAGGAGGAGGCAAGAGCCGAGGAAATAGCCAGAGCGGAAGCGGCAGTAAGAGCCGAGGAAGCAGCCAGAGCGGAAGCGGCAGTAAGAGCCGAGGAAGTAGCCAGAGCGGAAGCGGCAGCCAGAGCCGAGGAAATAGCCAGAGCGGAAGCGGCAGTAAGAGCCGAGGAAGTAGCCAGAGCGGAAGCGGCAGTAAGAGCCGAGGAAGTAGCCAGAGCGGAAGCGGCAGTAAGAGCCGAGGAAGCAGCCAGAGCGGAAGAGGCAGTAAGAGCCGAGGAAGCAGCCAGAGCGGAAGCGGCAGCCAGAGCCGAGGAAGTAGCCAGAGCAGAAGCAGCAGCAAAAGCACAGGTGGTAGGAGCTACAGTGGCAGCAGTAGGCGTACAAATTCCAAGGTTTGAGACGGCTCATATAGAAAATGATAGAGTATTTACTATTAAATTCTATAAGATGCAAACCAGTCAACTTTTTGAAAATTATTCTTTTAGGTTAGAAGACAGTTTAACTATAGGGCGTAATCCTGGGTATCATCACTGGACTATTGTAGATGATCTAACAGTATCAGGAAATCATTGTAAGATTTATCAAAAGGATGGGCAAGTTTACATACTAGATTTAAATTCGACAAATGGGACTTACGTAAATGATCAACGTGTACGAGGTCAAATGAAGTTAGAAAACCATGATAAGATTGGTATTGGGCAAGGCTCTTATAGGGTCAGAATTGAATAGTATAGATATAAAGAAGCTGTTACACCAAAGTGTAACAGCTTCTTTACATTTTGGTAGTATGTCTTTAAAAGAGATGTAGTATAATAAAGCTAATGATAAAATGAGATAGAAAGGGGGAAGAGGGTGGATAAACAAAAGTTATTGATGGATGTTCGATTTGAACGTAGCCTGCCAGAAACGAATAAGGCAGCTATACTGAATAAGATTGGGCAGTTTGTATGGGAATGGCATACAACCAAAGATAAAAATTTAGTAGGAAATAAATATAGTGTAAAAAAGGTAAAAGCACCTACTAAACTTGCTGAGGTGTGGAAGTTTAAGGTGTCAGCAGGGAATCGTGTACTTTTTATGAAAGGTAAGGATGTAGTAGGATTGCCAGAAGATGAGCAAGATGCCCTTGTCCTTCTTGAATTTTGTACCCATGACAAGCAGATTTTAAGTGCCAGAGCTAAGAGTACAGTTACTCTTGACGAAGAAGAAGTGATGGAAAGTGAAGAAACATTACGTAGTAAGCTTGAAGCTAAATTAGAAGAAAATGTTGAACAAGTGGTAAAAAGGCAAGTAAAACGATTGGATTATCAACTAGAGAAAAGTATAACAAGACCTTTTAAATATATGAATGTGGAAGAATTAATTGATGTAGACAATCTACAGGGAATTTTCTACTTAAATGAAGAACAAAGACACTGTGTCAATCAACCTTTTGCACCTTTTTTACTTTTTGGAAGTGCAGGAAGTGGCAAAACAACCATTGGTATCTATAAATTGATTCAACTTTTAAAGGGAGATTCAGATTTGAAGGTAGGCTATTTCACTTATTCTTCTCAGCTCTTAGATACAGCTAAGAGAATTTATAATAATGTTAAACGTAATGAATTAGATGCAATTGAGCAAGAACTTCAAGAAGATGCTATAGCATTTTATCCTATTAAAGTCTTTTTAAGACAATACATAGGAGAGAGAGAACTTGTAGACTTTGAAAAATTCACCCAAGACTTTTACCGTAATGCTTATGCCAATTATATGCAAAATCCTCGTTATAAAAATGTATGTAGAGGTAAAGAAGCTTATGATGTATGGAAAGAAATCAGAGGTCTTTTAAAAGGATTTGGAGGAATAACTTGGGACTTAGAAGTGTTAAAAACTTCTGATGGTCTTATCAAGGAAGCAAGTTATTTAAAATTAGATGAAAAGTATTCCCCCTATTCTATAGAGGAGAAAAAATTCCTTTATAAATTAGCGGGCGATTATACAAAGTGGCTTAAGGCAAACAATTTATGTGATGAAAATGACTTAGCCCGTGAGGTAATTAAAAATGGAAAACAATTTGCTTCTTTTGATTGGCTTGTTATTGATGAGGTCCAAGACTTAACAGAGCTAGAATTCTATATGCTCTTAAACTTAGTACGCTATACTCAGAATTTCTTGATGAGTGGAGATTACCATCAAACCATTACCCCTACTTATTTTGATACAAGGAGAGTAGTAAATTTTTTAGAAAGACATAACTTACGTTATAAAGAAGATGAGAACCAAGTATGCTTAAGACGTAATTATCGTAATCCGCAGGAAATTGTGAAGATGGGCAACCATATTGGGTTAGTGCGTCAGCAGTTATTAGGTTATGATAAGCGTAATGATGGCGAACAAGAAGAAGCCATGATAGAAGAGAAAGGCAATGTCTATACATTAATAGGCGATGAGGAAGAACAAATCAAGCTTTTACAAGAGGCTATTAAAAAAGCTTATACGTATATTGTTGTTCCTAATGAGGTGCAAAAACAGTATTTACAGCGACGACTTAATAATTATACGCATATCTTTACTATCAGTGAGATTAAGGGGTTGGAAAATCGTTATATTATTTGTGTAAATCTCTTAAGTATTTATAAAGAGAAGTGGGAGGTTATAGGTGAACACCTTAAGGATAGAAAATCATTAGGAGAAAGCCAGTTATATCGCTACTTATTTAATATGTTGTATGTAGCGCTTACACGTTCTCAAGAAAACATATGTTTTCTTGATCAAGGGATGAGCCAGGGACAATACCAAACTGTATTGGGTGTCATTCCACAAAATGCTACACGCTTTGATGCAAATATCTTTAATTTGTTAGAAGAATCTACGTTGATGGAGTTCTTTGAAGCAGCATTAAAGTTAGAACAAGCAGGTAAGTATGATCGTGCAATAATTGCCTATGAGCATTTGAAAGTACCAGGTGTAGCACATCGTATTAAAATTTGTAAGGCTAAGCAACATGAAGAAGCAGGATGCTATGAAGAAGCAGGAGCAATTTTTAGAGGTGAAGAGTATTTTGAAGAAGCCACAAGGTGCTATAAGCTAGCAGGAAATAAACAAGCGTATTATCATTGTCTCTTAGAACAAGGAAATGAATATTTTGTAAGTCAAGTTTTAAAGCAGCCAAGTTTTAGCTACCATAGAGATTTAAAACCTTACTTGCATGGTGCATTAAAAGAGAAGGTAGAAAGATTATGTCTTGGCTACTGTGAGCAAGAGCTTATGGAGCAAAGAGAGCAACAAGTGGATCAGACTCTTGCTATATGGGAAATAAGTGAAGCTTTAGAGGTATTAACGCAGGGATTAGTGAGTGAAAAAGAAAGGAGATGCTAGATGGAATCTTCACAAATAGAAAAGATATTATTGCAAATAAGCCAAAATAAAAAAGAAAGTAATGATTTAGGTGAAGCCCTAGAAGCTTTTACAGACCAATTTGAAAGATTAATAGATAGTTTACAAACAACTTTAAACATAGAGAAGCTAGGACAAACCGGTAAACAGGCTGAAGTGCTTGTAGATAAAGTAAGTGATTATGATGGAAAGATGACAAGTATGCTTACTCAGATGGAGAAGCTACAAGTGAGCGCAAAGGCAATGCCCCCTCTTGCATCAACAAATGCTCTTGTCCATCATGGACAATTGTTTGTGGTAAGTGAGGATAGGAAAGAAGTAAAAGCGTATAATCTTAGAAGTAAACAGGCTTGTTGCTTTTATGGTGTAGAGGATATAATCGAACAACTTTTTATTTATAAAGAAGAAGTCCATTGCTTTGTGAAAACAGGGAGAATTTGTACATTACATGGAGAATGGCTTTCTATGCCTAACCTTACAAGTTTTATAGTAGTACCTGAAGGAGTTGTAGGCTTAGATCAGATAGGAAGGCTTGTGTACTATACAACGTTAAGGCACCTTCATGTCTTAGCAGAGAATGTAGACCGATTTGACTATATAGGAGAAGAACAACTCATATATATTAAAGCAGGTACATGCTATCTAGGAACCTTTAATCAAGATGGCCTAGAAGCACAATATCCTCTTGGCGAAATGCATTAGATATAAACTGATAGATTATAAACCTATATGCAACCTTAAGAAATTTTAAGGTTACATATAGGCTTTATTTAGGTACAATGGGTATAATAGATATACAAAAAGAAAGAAGGAGAAGCCTATGCATTATAAAATTTTAGTGGCAGAAGATGATGAGGACATTATACAGCTTTTAAAGCTTTATTTAGAAAATGAAGGTTTTAGCGTGCTTACAGCCAAAGATGGTGTAGAGGCTATGGAGATATTAGAGAAAGAGGCTGTAGATTTAGCTCTTTTAGATCTGATGATGCCTAGAATGAATGGTTATGAATTAACTAAAAAAATACGAGAAATGAGTAATATTCCTATTATCATTTTAACGGCCAAAAATCAAGATAGTGATAAAATCTTAGGGCTTAATATTGGGGCGGATGATTATCTAACTAAACCTTTCAATCCATTAGAAATCATTGCAAGGGTGCGTTCTAATTTACGTCGTTTCTATGATTTAAATACAGAAAAAGCAGTTAAACAAGAAGAAAATACATTAGTTCAAGGAGAATTAACTTTAGACTTAGAGACCTTTACACTTTATAAATCAGGTGAAGAAGTCATTCTGACACCGACAGAATATAAGATTCTTCAGTTGTTGATGAAATCACCAGGGCGTATTTATACAAAGGTACAACTTTATGAAAAAATTAATGGGGAATACTTTGAAAACGATGACAACACAATGATGGTACATATTTCAAGGCTGAGAGAAAAAATAGAACAAGACTCTAAAAACCCTAAGTATATAAAAACAGTTAGGGGGTTAGGTTATAAATTTGAAAGCAAATAAAAGAAAACGATCCAGTCTATTTACTATGCTTATTTGGCATTATATATTCTTTTCACTTACTGTTGCATTTGTACTAGGGAGTTTGTATAGTATTGCCTATATGAAAGCAGATGAGATTTTTAAATATCCACAAGTAGACGATTTAATTACTCATAAACAAGCTGTTTTAGAAGGTGATTACAGTCAGGTTACAGTTGAAAAGTTTCTAGGTAAAGGTGGATATATTGAAATTTTAAACCAAAATCTTAAAACAGTTTATCAAAGTGATAAGAGTAAGCCAATGGGCGTATATACACAGGGGGAAATAGATTGTATCCCAACTTATATGGGGAATGATTATGTACTGATAGATGAATATGTAACAACATCAGGAAAACAAAAACTGCTAATGACATATGAGAGTGCTTATGATGAAGATAGTAAAGGCTATGTATTATTAGATGAAGATTTAAATGTAATAACAAGTAGTAAACCTCAGAGTAAAACAAAGTATACTGAGCGAGAGTTAGAGTATTTAACAGGTACTTTTTCAAGTGAGTATGATGTATGGAAGCATCCGTATCAAGATGGACATACCCTACTTATTTTTTCTCCAAGTATAAGAGATGAAGATATTGATCGCTATTATACGATTATAAGAGGCGTTAATTATATTTTTATTATATTTTATATTTTGATGGTGATTTTGTTTGTATATTGGCTCAATCGTAAAGTAAAAAAACCACTTAATTTATTGAATACAGCAATAGGAAGTTTTTCTAATGGTCAGAAAGAAGTTATTATTGATTATCAAGGGCCTAATGAATTCGTTGAAATCTGTGAAAACTTCAATGAAATGTCTATACAGCTTAGTGAAAGTGAAGCAAGAAGACAAGAGTTAGAACAAGAAAAGCAGAAAATGTTAGCAGATATATCTCATGATTTAAAGACACCTATTACAGTGATTCAAGGATATTCTAAAGCTATTTGTGATGGTCTTGTCAAAGAAGAGCAACTTGAACAGTATTTAACAACTATTTATCATAAGGCTACAGGTTTGACGCAGCTCATTAATAATTTCTATGAATATAGTAAATTGGAGCATCCAGAGTTTAAGTTAAATCTAGAAAAATGGGATGTCTGTGAATATATGCGTGCTTACTTAGCTGAAAAGTACGATGAAGTAGAACTTTCCGGTTTTATGCTAGATATTGATATACCAGATGAACCACTAATGTGTGAAATTGATCCACTTCAGTTAAGGCGAGTATTTGAAAATATAATGGTTAATGCAATGAAGCATAATCCTATAGGTACAACACTATATGTAACCATTAAAAAGCAAGATAAAGATATTCAAATTATTTTAGCAGATGATGGAATAGGCATACCGACTCATTTGGTAAGTACTTTATTTGAGCCATTTATAGTAGGAGATGATTCAAGAAATAATAAGCAAGGTTCAGGACTGGGACTTGCTATTAGTAAACGTATTATAGAGGCTCATAATGGAAGTATTCAACTGGCTACAAAACCTACAGTACCTTACCATACAGAATTTAGAATACAAATGCCTTATCTTAAGAAACCTTAAGGTTGCGTAAAGCATGCCTTAAGGTTATTTTTATATGCTTAAGTTGCTAGAAAGTGAGGGAATTAATTATGACTAGACGTAAAAAAGCATCAATGAAAAAGAGATTGAACTATAAAGGAATTAGTGGCGTTTTAGTTATGATCGCCACTGTTTGTATGATTGTAAGTATGACCAATGGCTACTTGATAGCAAAAAAGATGGATAAGATAGAATCTCACATTGATCAAAAACAAAAGGATAAGATAACGGTAGAACAGGAAATGAAGTTAGTACAAGAAGATGGCAAAATTCTTGAAAAGAAAATAGATGAGCTAACAGGTATCTTATGGAATTATCAACCGATCCTTATTCCGGACAGTATGAAATAAATAAGAATATAAAAAATGAGGTGAAAAATGAAACGTAGAAAAAGAAGGAGAAGAGAAATTTTTATAGCAATAATCTTTTTTATCAGTGCCATAGGACTATTTAGTACAGCAGGATGGGTTCATGTAAAGAACAAGGAGCAAAATGAAGTATTAAAAAGTATACAAGAAAAAGCATCTATATTAGAAGCATCTAAAGAGATGCTAGGTATTCAGCTAAAAGAGGCTAAAGAAAAAAATCATCAGCTTACAAAACAGATGCAAGAGCTGAATTCAGAAGTTACATTGCTCAAGAGTCAAGGCATTGATGTAGAACGTTTACTGAATGAAGATGAGAGTGATAAAAAATATGCTTATTTAACTTTTGATGATGGTCCAAGCCAAAATACTATAAAAATATTAGATTTCTTAAAGTTAAACAATATTTCAGCAACTTTTTTTGTAACTAAAAAAACGGATTATGAAGAACTATATAAAAGAATAGTAGATGAAGGGCATACTTTAGCGCTACATACCACCACTCATGATTATGCACAAGTATATAGGAGCGTGGATTCATTTTTTGAAGATTTAATGACTGTATCAGACTATGTAAAATCTCTAACAGGTGTTGAGGCAAAAATCATTCGTTTTCCTGGTGGGTCAAATAATACAGTGAGCAATCGTTATGGAGGTGTAGGACTTATGGATAAAATTATCAGTCAAGTGAAGGAAAAGGGCTATATTTACTACGACTGGAATGTGGATTCAACAGATGCAAGTCGGGCAAGACAAGATAAAAATGTTATTGTAGATTCCGTATTATCTCAAGCAAAGTATCAAAAAGAAGCTAATATTCTTATGCATGATGCAGCAGGTAAAGGAACAACCGTAGAAGCATTACCTGAAATTGTTAAAGGGCTGAGGGAGCAAGGATTTAGTTTTAAAGCAATAACAAGTGAAACAACACCTGTACAATTTAAATAAAAGTAAGTAATCACAACTTATCTTAAGAAACCTTAAGGTTGCCTAAAGCATGCCTTAAGGTTCTTTTTGTATGCTAGAGGTATGAAAAGAAATAGGAAGGAGAACGATAGATGGCCATTATAGAAGTGGAAGGCTTACGCAAAGTCTACCGTATGGGAAAAGAAAAAATTGTGGCCCTTAAGTCTGTTGATCTAACAATAGAGGAAGGGGAAATATGCTGCTTGTTTGGAACATCTGGTTCTGGTAAGTCAACACTTCTCAATATGCTAGCAGGACTTGAGAAACCTACAAGTGGTACCATCAAAGTTAAGAAAACAAGAGTAGAAAAACTCAGTGAAGTAGAGCTTGCTACTTTTAGACAAAAGTACATTGGATTTGTATTTCAGTCTTATAACTTAATACCTTCTTTAACAGCTCTAGAAAATGTATCTTTGCCTCTTATTTTTCAAGGGATGCCAAAAGCAAAAAGGGATAAGCAGGCAGAAGCAATGCTAAAAGCTGTAGGACTAAATAAAAGGTTACATCATAAACCGAAAGAAATGAGTGGTGGTCAACAACAACGTGTAAGTATTGCACGCGCCTTTGTAAACCGCCCCACTATCTTGTTTGCGGATGAGCCAACAGGAAACTTAGATACGCATACAACCATAGAAGTTATGGAAATGATCAAAGATATGGCAAGAAAGTATAATCAAACATTAATCATTGTTTCTCATGACCCAGAAATAGCAGACTATGCAGACCGTATTATTACTTTGATTGATGGAGAAATAAGGAAAATAGAGATAAAAAAAGAGAATGAGAGGGAAATCATTTATGAAAAGCAAGCGTAAATTTACAAGTTTATTCTTAGCAGGTCTAGTGGTCTGTGCAAGTGGATGTATACCAAGTTATCAAGTAATGGCGGCAACCATAGAAAATGTAGGAGCTAGGGCAGTAGGTGGCATGAGTTTGTCAGCTAAACCTGTAAGTAAGTCATTGAAAAAGGGTGACCGTTTTAATGTTTTTATTAATGTGGATACAGATCAAAATGTAGATGAACTTAGAAAAGCAATACGTTACATAGAGTTAGAAGGAAGCACTAAATCAAGCGTAGACGTACAAGGTGTACAGATTATGGAAAATGAAGGAGGTAGCAAGACGATTGTTGTCATGGACCTTACTTATAACGGAAAAGGCAAAAGTGTTGAGGTAGAAGTAGGCTATACAAGTACTGAAGGTAAAGCAGATACGGCTACAACAAGTATTGTACTTGAAAATGCAGAGGCAGCACTACAAGCATCGGAAGGCATAAGTCTTTCTACTAGTACGCTCAATGTAGTAGCAGGGCAAACACAACAGATTACATTAACGATAAAGAATGATTCTAAGTCTTACGTAGAAGCAGGGTCTATGGACCTTAAAATTAAGGATTCTAATAGTGCCAAGGGAATTACCTTAAAAAAGAAAAAAATTGATTTATCAGCTATGGACCCAGGCAGCAAGAAAGATTACTATATCACATTAGATATTGATGAAAAGGTTACAAGAGGCATACATGAGATGGAAGTCAAAATAGGAGAGGCTGTACATACAGTTAAGTTAAAAGTAGATAGTAACTTTATACCCCCTTCTCTAGAAGTTTCTGTGAATAATGGTACAGCATTTGAAGCTAATGTAGCCAAAACAGTGCAAGTAAATATTAAAAATGTTGGGCAAGTAGAAGCTAAAAATGTAAAATTAGAGATTGTTCCAAATGAAAAGGTATTTGTAGCAGATGGAAGCAATGTTAAATATATCGAAAACATAGGGAGTAATAAAACACAATCTATACCGGTGAGTTTAATTGTTAACGATACAACCAGTTTTAATTTGCCTGTAGAAATGAAGTTAAGCTACATAGATGATTTAGGAGAGACAAAAACCAATAGCCAATATATTTATTTAAGTACTAAAGGTAGTGTATCACAAAAAGCAATTGAAATTTTAACAACTAAAGAGCCAAATGGGCTTAAAAAGGTAGGAGAGGCCTTTAATGTTGGCTTTAAAGTCGCAGCACCAGATGAGGCAAAGAATGTTAAAATCGAAGTTAAAAGCGGAGAAGGTATCGTATCAAAATCTAAAAGTATTTTTATTGAACCCAAATTAACAAAAGGACAGTCAAAAAGCTACCTCGTAGATTTTGTCGCTACACAAAGTGTAACAACAGGGACTTATCCTATTGAAATTTCTGCTGATTATACGCTTAATGGAAAAGAAGTAAGTATTAAGCAATATGCTACAGTATCTGTTCAAAATGAAAAGGATACAACTGAGGGGAATAAAGGGAAAGGTAAGCCTAAAGTTATTGTAGGCAATTATAGTTCTAGTCCAGTTGTTGTAAGAGCAGGTGAGGAGTTTGATTTAGAGATTGGTTTCTTAAATACAAGCAGTGATAAAAAAGTACAAAACTTAAAAGCTAATTTAACAGTTAAAGAACAGGGAGAAAAAGATACAGGAAGTGTATTCACACCAGTAGGTGCAAGTAATACATTCTTTATTAGTCAGCTTTCTCCAGGAGAAATGGATACGAAAAAAATTAGACTATATACACTTCCAAGCGCTAAACCTAAAACTTATGAAATTACTCTAGAGATGGAATATGAAGATGATAAAGGTGAAGCAATCACAGCAACAGAAAGGTTTGGTATACCTGTAGAACAAGTAACTAAGCTAGAAGTAGCTGAGGTGAGAGTAGAGTCTACAGAAGTAGGGAGACCAACAGAAGTTTCTGCAACAATTTATAATACAGGAAAGACAGATATTAGTAATGTAAGAGTAAAAACTGTTGGAGAAGGCTTTGAGGTACAAGATAATACGCTTATTATTGGTTCTTTAGAAAAGGGTAACTCTAAAACTTACATGCCAACCATTACACCACTTCAAGAGGGAAACTTAACAGGTAAGATTCAAATAGAGTATGAAGATGTAGCAGGACAAGTACAAAACTATGAATATGAATTCCAAATGGATGTAACAGCAAGTATGACTGATACTGAAGGAGGAATGGATGAAATGTTACCACCTTTAGAAGAAGAAAAACAAGCTAAATGGCCTATTATACTTGGAATAGTGGTAGGGATAGGAAGTGCCGCGGGAATAACAGGTATTGTTATGAAAAAACGTAAACAACGCTTAGAGAGTGAAGAAGATGAGGATTAATGATTTATTAATGATGAGTATTAGGAGTTTATGGCGGCGTAAACTCCGTACTTTTCTCACCATCTTAGGTGTAGTGATTGGGGCAACTTCTATTATTTTGATGTTATCATTAGGTATTGCCATGGATGAAAATTTTAAAAAGCAAATGCAAGAAATGCAGTCACTCACAGTTATTGAGGTTTCCCCTAATACATGGTCAGACCCCAAAGCGCCTAAGTTAGATGATAAGGCTCTAAAAAGTATGGAAGCAATACCAGGTGTACAAAAGGTAGTACCATCAAGAAGTATCAATGTTTACTTAAAGTTTGGAAAGTACCGTACTAGCAGCCAGATAGAAATACGTGGCTTATCAGCAGAAGAAATGGAAATACTAGGATATAAAGTTGGAGAAGGCAAACTTTTTGATAAAACAGATACTAAGGCTATTGTATTAGGAAGAGAAATTACACGCCAGTTTGTAAAACCAGGTCAACAGATTAATTGGAATAAACCGCCTGATGCAAAGGAATTTGAGTTAGGGGAAGACCAGGTTAAAATTGATTTAGGGCAATATAGTTATGATACCAACGAGCCCGTGTCAGACCAGGATGGTAATCAGATTGAAGTACCAAGACAAGAACGTGTAACCGTATTAGGACTTTTTAAAGAGGAAGATTGGGAAAATAGTTATATAGCCCTAGTACCCCTCAATCTATTTGAAAAGTTAAAAGAAGAGCAAGAAAGATATAATAAAAAGGTTAACAATGGTCAGGAAGAAAATAATAAGGATAAAAATAAGTACCAAAGTGTACGTGTGAAAGTAGCTGATGAAAGTCAAGTTGAAACAGTGCAACAAGCTATAAAAGATGCAGGATTTAGAGCTTACAGTCCAATGGAATATTTAAATGAAATGAAAAAAGTTTCTAGTAGTATTCAAATAATGCTCGGGGGTATAGGCGGCATTTCACTTCTTGTTGCAGCGATTGGAATTACTAATACCATGATGATGTCTATTTACGAGAGAACAAAAGAAATTGGTGTTATGAAAGTTATTGGTGCCAAGCTTACGGACATAAAGAAACTATTTCTTGTAGAGGCGCTTTTAATTGGAGCACTTGGAGGTGGCGTTGGTGTAACCGTATCTTATATAACCTCTTTTCTCATCAATAAATTTGGAGCACAAGTAGCAGGTGGCATGATGTCCATGATGGGAAGTGAAGGTGGAGGTGCCATATCTATTATACCTCCGTGGCTAGCACTAGCTGCCCTTACTTTTTCAACAGTTATAGGGTTAGTAGCAGGTTACTTCCCGGCTAAACGTGCAATGAGTTTATCTGCGCTTACAGCGATTCGCACAGAGTAGAAATTAAATTTTTAGACAATATATAGTAATTAGCATAAAAAGCCTTATTCGGATAGTACCGAATAAGGCTTTAAGTATTATTTAAAATACTAGAAAAGAGGATGTTACAATGGAGGAAAAGATTTTAATTGTAGAAGATGAAAAAAATATTGCTGATCTTATAGCGTATGCTTTCAAACGAGAAGGCTACAAAGTGGAAGTGGCTTATAACGGAAAGGATGGATTAGATAAAGTCAGAAGCTTTGTACCTCATATAGTCATAATAGATATTATGATGCCTATTATGAATGGGTTTGAGGTCTGCAAGCAAATAGAGCATAAAGAAAAATTAGGAATTATAATGCTAACTGCAAAGAGTGATGTAGTAGATAAAATACAAGGTTTAGAGCTAGGAGCAGATGACTATATAACAAAGCCTTTTGATATTTTAGAACTTATAGCACGTACAAAATCATTAATTAGAAGACTTTATAAGGCAACGGATAAACAAGAAGAGATGCGAGTTAAGCATTTACAAGTTAGGCTTAATCAAAGGAAGGTTATCTTAAAAGAAGACGAATTAGAATTTACACCTAAGGAATTTGAGCTTTTAGTTCTTTTGATGTCGAATAGAGAACGTGTGTATACAAGGGATGAACTATTAGACCGAGTTTGGGGGATGGAGTATATAGGAGGGACAAGAACAGTAGATATTCATATACAAAGAATAAGAAAAAAATTAGGTGAAGAGTATGAGAATCTTATACAAACAGTATACAGAATAGGCTATAAATTTGTAGGTGAAACTGATGAAGATTAGTATAAAAGTGAAGTTTAGCATTTTTTTATTAACACTTTTAATATTTACTATGGGGATTTTGGATGTACTTATTTTAAAAGGTATACATACTAATCAAGTAAAAGAGTATGAAGTCTATTTGGCAAGTCAAGCTAAAATGGCAAATAGCTACATTAGACAAATGAATCTTCTCAATCCCTTAGAAAATCAACAAGAATTTTTGCAACAAAATGGACAAAATATAATCTTAAATCTACATTCATTAAGTGGAATTGAAATGGCAATATATGATATGCAAGGCAATGTAATAACTCACTCTGTTTCTTATCCTGTAGAAATGGAAAATGAATCTTTACTTGTTCATGCATTAAACAATGAAATTGCTTATCAAATGGTAGGAGGCTATATAGATTATATGGCACCTCTCTACGGGGATGGGCAAATAGGAGTTATTCAATTTCACTATTCACTTAAAGGCTATATAGAATTCTATGAATCTATAAAAGCTCTGTTTATTGAGATAGGAGCAGTTGTGTTTCTATTAAGTTTTATAAGTGCGTATGCCTATTTTAACACGTTTTCTAAAGATATTATTAAGATTAAAAAAGAGGTCTTAAAAATTAAAAGAGGTCAATATGATAATGCTATACCTCTGAAAAGAAATGATGAAATAGGAGAATTAAGTGAAGGTATCTATTATATGAGTAACGAAATTGAGCGCAATATAAAAAATATACAAGAAGATAAAGAACAGCTTAAACATGTTATAGATAAGCTTAAGATATTAGAACAGCAACAAAAAACATTTATTGGAAATATAACACATGAATTTAAAACACCTCTTACCGTAATAAAAACCTATATAGACTTATTAAATATATATACAGATGATCATAAGCTACTTGAGGATGCAAAGATTAATATAGGAAAAGAAACACAGCGATTATATGAAATGGTAGAAAAAATATTGTATTTATCTGCAATGCAGCAATACGATTTTGAATGTCATTTTGAGCATATAGACGTAAAAGAGGTATTAGAAGACGTGTGTAGTAGGATGGAGGGGAAAGCTAAAAAGTTTAATATAAGTTTGATAAGATCCTTAGGGCATGGATGGATACTTGGAGATCAACAAAACCTGATACATATATTTATTAATTTGATAGATAATGCGATTAAGTATAATCGAATAAATGGTAAAATATTTATTACTTCTTATACAAAGGATCAACGGGTTTATATAGAAATAAGAGATACAGGCATTGGTATTGCTAAAGAAGAAAAAGATAAAATCTTTGAGCCATTCTATACAGTGAATAAAGATCGCTCTAAAGAGTATGGTGGGACAGGACTAGGGCTTTCCCTTGTACAGGAGTTAGTGAGAAAACAACAAGGAACAATTGCTTTATTAGATGACCTAGAGACAACATTTTTAATTACTTTTCCAAAAGTAGAAAAGTTTACAGTTTAGAAACAACTAGAGATACTTTTGAAAAATGATTAAGGTATAGTAGAGTTATAAAAAGTATGGAGGAAATATAAAATGTTAAAAAGAAAATTTTTAGTAATAAGTTTATTAGCTGCAACTTCAGTTGCTACAATAGGATGTGTACAATATACATCTGCAAAGAAACAGCAAACCCCTATTAAAGTGATAAAAGATACAAAGGCCATTACGCCACCTCATATTATAGCTTCTAAAGTAGATATTTATGAAGGAATAACAGGATATGATTGGCTAAATGAAGATAAAATACTTATGACCAAGGAAAATGAAAAGTTAGAAGAAGTTGAAACGGCTGTTGGAAATTTTAAAGTCAAAAATATGTTTCTATATGATTTACGTACAAAAGAATCAATAGGCATTCATGATCAATCAAAGTTCCAAGATGGAGGTATTTTTGCACCAGATCGTAAACATATATTTTATAGAAATCAATATCAGGAACAAGGCGCAGGATATATTATAGATGAGAATGGCAATCTAACATTTGAAATTTTAGATGCTGATATGGATCCCTATGATTTAAGTGAGGCACAATGGATTAATGATGAAGAAATTATCATGCCTTGTAGTAGTATTAGAGGTTTTGCTGTAATTAATATTAATGGAACTATTACAAAGATTAAGGATGTAGAAAGTGGTGTAATGGGGACGCAGGATTTATTAAATGGATTAAGTATGCCACAACCAATGAAGGTGGGAGATAAGATATATTATACAACCATTAAGAGTGGGTCAGAAGAAAATAATAAATTAAGAGTATATGATATAGAGAAAAAAGATAAGAAAACATTAGTAACAGATGAAGTATTAGAATTTAAAGTTTCTCCCAATCAACAGCAAATATTGATGACTACATTTAATTCAGAGACATATTTAAATGAACTCATACTTATAGATTTAGAGGGACAAAATAGACAAGTTTTAGCTGAAGGAGGTATATACGGTGCAAGGTGGTCTAAGGATGGTAAAAATATTGCCTATATATCTAATGAAGAAGGAGATAAAGGAATTTATTTAATAGAAGTAGAAACAAATAAAAAATCATTAGTTTCTTCAGGAGAATACTATATTCCTATGGCATGGAGTCCGGAAGGAGATAAGATTATGGCTCATGGCAAAGTAGCTAAAAAAGGAGAAAATCCATTTGATGAAATGGATGTAACATATATTATTTCTTTAAAGTAGAAAAGATTAAAGGAATTTGATAAATAAAGTACAAGTTCTGCTAATATAATAAAGATGTAGGGAAAACTTGAACAACTGATTTTGAAAGGGGAATTTTATGTTTGGCAAACGTCAAAAAGCAGAAAAAGAAAAAGTAAATCAAGGGGTAAATACTACAAACGATACAACTACTGCTAATGGTAAGATATGGGTTTGTCCAAAATGTAAAACCGAAAACAAAAGAGAATCTCTTACTTGTAGAATGTGTGGGACATTTAAGTAAGTGTGTAAAAGGAGTGTGAAAACACTCCTTTTATTTTGTTTCTAAATTATTTAACAGGAAGAATTGTATGATATTTTGAAATAAATTATTATAGAAGTAGAATATAGCTATTTAATAACATGACTTAAAAACATAGAGATTAGGGGATGAGAAAATGCAAATTTATAATTTACATACACATACTACATTGTCAGATGGTTCAGCATCTATTGAGTATGTTATACAAAAGGCAAAAGAAAAGGGCTATAAGTTAGGAATATCAGATCATATCTTTTGTGGAGGTATTAATACACTAGATGCTGTAGAACGCTATTTAGATACGTTAGGACGTTATGAAGTATTAAGAGGAGCAGAAGCTAATATAGGCGAAGACTTTAGATTACCAGATAGATTAGCCTATAAGTTGGATTATTGTATTGCAAGTGTACACTATTACTTCAATGAACATAGAGAAAAGGAATGGTTAAGTAGCTATTTTGGAAATCGTGCAAAGCATCATAATAACTATGTCCCAAACTATAATAAAGGTTTATGTGAACACTATATGGAACAAATCTTAAAAATGGTGGAAGGAACATTTAAGACACAACGTGTAGATATTTATGGACATCCAACAGTACTCCCATTTTATGAGGATTTGGGGAGAACGAGATTTTTAGTAGAATGGGAAGATGAGATGATTGGACTATGTAAAAAGTATCAGGTTGCACTAGAAGTATCTGGGTTATGGCATGAACCCAATATGCAGTTAGTTCAAAAGGCACTAAGGCAAGGGGTGAAACTATCTTTTGGGTGCGATGGGCATAAGTTAGAGGAAGTATGTGAATTAGGCTATGTAGAAAAAATGATAGAGGTACTTGGAATTAGACAAGAGCAGTGCTATAAGCCGGCAACAATAATGAGAGATAATGACTGAAAATGCAATTCACAACATAAAAGTGATTGTTTATGACATTTTGCTGAAATAAAAGTATAAAAGCTGATATGATAATAATGAATTTAATAAATACATTGTAATAAAAATCCTAAATGATATAAATGACGAACTATAAATATTAAAATATATGAAATATATAGATGACAAATTTAAAATATTAAAATTATAAAATATAAGATAAAATGCTAATATATTAGAATGTATTTATTAAAAATTGTAAGGGTAAGCTAAAAAGACGATTATGAAAATATCTATTAAAAACTGCTGGCAAAATATATGTTGGCGGTTTTATTTTACTCATTTTGAAAAATTATGAAGGAAAATGCATTATTTTGGGAAAAAATCTTGACATAACTATAAAATTGTATAATCATTTTATAGTTAAGCTAATAATCGTAATTATAAATAATAGAGTAAAAGTATAGGTGATAGGATGTTTAATATTTGTATATGTGATGATAGTAAGTTTTTTTTTCAAGAATTAAGTGATAAGTTACATAGAATAGCTCAAAAATATGATATAAACATTTGTATACAAACATATATGACCAGTCAACAGTTAATGTTTGACATAGAAGAGTTGTGTATGAATGTAGATCTTTTCTTTTTAGACGTACTTATAGATAAGATGACGGGAGTAGAGATAGCTGATTGTTTGCGAAAACAAGGTACAGAAGTACCCATTGTTTTTTTGACATCAAGTAAAGAGCATGTATTTGATGCTTTAGAAGTTATGCCTCTCCATTATCTTATAAAAGAAGAGGTACAGAATCAAAAAATTGAAGAAATATTACTTAAGGCAAGAGATATCGTTAAACATTTTAAAGTCAAAAAATTTCATTACAAAGTAGGTAGAGAATTAAGGGTAATTAGTATAGAGGATATAGTCTATTTTGAGGTTATGAACCGTGTGATTAGTATTCAAAGTTTAAAAGGGGAAGAAGATAGATTTTACTCTACTTTAGACACTATTGAGAAGCAACTAAGCAAAGGACAATTTATACGTGTTCATAGATCGTTTTTAGTAAATGTTTCCTATATAGAAAAGATAGAAAGTAAAGAAATCGTATGCAGAAATAATATCAGGATACCAGTAGGTGCAAGTTATACTAAAAGCTTAAAAGAGGAGTATACCACCTATCTATTAGAGCATCAGTAAATAGATAGTAATAAATTATTTACAACATAAAAATTATTATTTACAACATTTTATTTAGTATATATAAGCATAAATGATAAAATTATAATATGCTTAATAAGTACACACTATAAAAACCTCAAACCCTTACAACATAAAATTAATTGAAAATTGATAAATAATATTAAAAATCTCCCCTGTGTATTTATTAAGCTCTCCCCTAAATGATATAGTATAGATAGAAAGGTAACTTGAAAGTTACCTTTTTTGTATGCTAAAAATGCATTAAGATCATATAAGACAAATGAATATGATAGCTTAATGGAATATTAATTAAAATAGATGTAATAACTGAAATGTTATAAAAAATATATAATAATAGTATATAATGTTGAAATTTAAATGTAGATAAAATATAATTCTAGAAAGAAAGGTAGAAATTGTGTAACTTAGCAATTTATATATAGGTAGGGAAATGTATGAGATGTATATATATGGCAAGACAATCCATTTTTAATAAACATAATAGAATATTTGGATATGAATTATTACATAGAGAGAATGAGCAGAATTATTTTATCCCCAACAGTCCTAATAAAAATTATACATGTGAATTGATATCAAATGCTATGCTTACATTTGGAATAAGTAATATTGCAAAAGGAAAATATGCATTTATTAATTTTGATAGAGACGTAATTATGAGTGACATACCTTTTTTGCTCAATCCTAATGAGATGATTATAGAAATATTAGAAGATGTAGAAATTGATGAAGAACTTTTAGAGCGATTAAAAAGGCTTAAAGAGAAAAATTATCTTTTAGCAATGGATGATTATATAGGAAAATCAGGATACGATTCATTAATAAAACTTGTAGATATCATTAAGGTTGATTTTAAAATGACTACGGAGAAGATACGTAGAGAAATCGCAATTAAATATAAAAATAAAGTGTTATTGGCAGAAAAGGTAGAAACAGAAGAAGAGTATGAACAAGCTAAGCGAGATGGCTATAGCCTTTTCCAAGGTTATTATTTTTCAAAACCTTTAATGCTGTCTAAGAAGACGTTAGATATA
This sequence comes from Holtiella tumoricola, assembly GCF_027857615.1. Taxonomy (NCBI): domain Bacteria; kingdom Bacillati; phylum Bacillota; class Clostridia; order Lachnospirales; family Cellulosilyticaceae; genus Holtiella; species Holtiella tumoricola. Next base: position 194,561 of record NZ_JAQIFT010000069.1, on the reverse strand, counting down.
GCAGAAAATAGCTATATTAATTTATGGAAGGAAATAAAAAAAGAAAATCCTTCATATGATAACTTAGTATCTATTATTAATAAAGATGTGAATTTAATCTTAAGACTGTTGCAAAAGGTAAATACAGTAAATTATTATAGGGGCAAAGTGATTTATTCTATAAAAGAAGCACTTGTAAGATTAGGGATGACAGAAACTAGCAGGTGGATTATTCTTCTTCTTATGCAAGATGTTACTATGAAAAATCAAGATCATCATATACAAGTTGCTTTAATAAGAGGCATACTTGCAGAGCAAATATGTGTACAAGTAGGTTTAGGTAAATATAAGGAAGAAGCCTATATAAGAGGTATGTTTTCTGTTATGGAACAAAAAGATAAAGAAGAGATTTTGACTTTTATTAAAAAGGTTGATCAAACTATTGAAAACCGAATTGATGCAGTTGAAATAGAAGAAGTATTAAAAAATATTATTAATGTGACAAAATATTACGAAGAGGCAAAGTGGGATGAAGTTGATCTATTTGCTAAACAGTACAAAGTACCTAAAGAATTAATATTGAAGTTTTATTTAGAAGCAATTGACTATGCAAATAATGTATTTAGAATTGAATGAGGAGTAGCTTAGAAAATACAAGCTATTCCTTGTTTTTTATTATACAAGGAAAAATATATGAGATGAGATAAGGATAGAAATAAGATATAAATTGATTATATTTTATAAAAAAGTATAACTTTTACTTGTTTATATACTAAAATTTACTATATAATTATAAAGTAGTTTACTTTTAAATTTAACATAAAAATAGGAGTTAGAAATGAACAAACAGCCGAACATTATTTTTTATTTTTCAGACCAACAAAGATGGGATACTTTAGGATGTTACGGACAGAAGTTAGATGTAACCCCTAACTTAGATAAGTTAGCAGCAGAGGGAACTCGATTTAATAATGCATTTACATGTCAGCCAGTATGTGGGCCGGCTAGATCTTGTTTACAACTTGGACAATATGCAACATCTACAGGATGCTTTACTAATGCCATAGCACCAGATTTCTCTAAAAAAATGCTTGCAGATTATTTTAATGAGGCAGGGTATGAAACAGCTTATGTAGGTAAATGGCATTTAGCAAGTGACAATAAGGCAGATTTACATTTTGAAACAACAGCTATTCCAGAAGATAGAAGAGGTGGATATAAAGATTATTGGATGGCATCAGATGTACTAGAATTTACTTCACATGGTTACAACGGATATGTGTTTGATAAAGATGATAAAAAAGTAGAGTTTATAGGGTATCGTGCTGATTGTATCAATAACTATGCCTTAGACTATATTCGTAATAAAGAGAGTGATAAACCATTCTTCCTATTTGTATCACAAATCGAACCACATCATCAAAATGATAGAGATCGATATGAGGGACCAGATGGAAGTCGTGAACGTTTTAAAGACTTCGAACATCCAGGTGATTTACCGGTAGGGCAAGGAGATTGGGAGGCACAATATCCAAATTATCTTGGATGTTGTCATAGCCTAGACTACAATGTAGGAAGGCTAGTGGAAACTTTAAAAGAAAAAGGTATTTATGAGAATACCATTATTATTTATACTTCAGACCATGGTTCACACTTTAAAACACGTAATGGTGAATATAAACGTTCTTGCCATGATGGATGTACACATATCCCACTTATTGTACATGGGCCTGGATTTGAAAAAGGTGGCGTCGTTGAAGAACTTGTAAGCTTGATTGACTTACCAGCAACGATGTTAGACTGTGCAGGAATTGAAGTACCCAAAAACTATCATGGTCATTCAATTTGTCAGTTACTACAAGGAAATAAAGAAGACTGGCAACAAGAAGTATTTCTGCAAATTAGTGAAAGTCATATAGGTAGAGCAATTCGTACAAATCGCTATAAATATTCTGTGATGGCAAAAGGTGATGCTTGGAAAGAAGCAGGAGCAGATACATATTACGAAGCCTTCTTATATGATTTACAAGAAGATCCACATGAACTTTGTAACTTAGTTAAAGATGAGCGTTATGTAGAAGTAAGAAAAGAGCTTGCAAAACGTCTTGTAGTAAGGATGCAACAAGCTGGTGAAGAAGAAGTAACTATTTTATCTGCTAAATAGTTATAAATAGTAAAAAGCAACTGTCTATCTCTTGAGAAAGACAGTTGCTTTTTTATTACTTGCTTCTTGAAGATTCAATCATTTCTAGTCCTGTAGCATAATCTAGTTGTCGTGGTTCATACTCTTCATTTTCCTTTTGTCTAGTCATCCCTGTATAGTGCCAAGTTGGGCGGGTTGCATCTTTTCTCCAAGGTCTATTTTCCCAGTAGTATCCTCTAAATGGATCTCGAGAGCGGTTCATTTCATCTAGTAGGGCATTGTGAAGGGTGTCACGAATAGTCTGATAGCTTTCAGTGTGAATTAAGTTATGTACTTCGTAAGGGTCTTTTTCTAAATCATATAATTCGTCAGAGGTAAGTAGATTGACTACTAATTTATAGCGTCCATCAAAAACGCTACGTACAAGTTGGATTCCACCAAATCCATCATGGTCTACTTCATATCTTCCAAATTCAATAAATACATAATCGTTAGTACGTTTGTTGGTTAAAAGTTGTTCTTTGAGGCTATGCCCCATAAACATTTTTGGAATAGGTACACCCATGAAGTCAAAAATAGTTGGTGCTAAATCTAGATGTGAAACAGGATTTTGATCGATAACCCCATATTTTTTCCATTGGCTACATTGCATAATGAGTGGAATATTTGTAATCTCATTATACATAGCAGGCCCTTTTGCATGAAGTCCATGCTCTCCAGAGAATACCCCATGATCACTTGTGTAGATGATTAAAGCATCTGGTGCATATTCTTGAGCGGTCTTTAAAACACGTCCTATTTCCTCATCTACAAAAGTATTACATCCAAAGAAACGGCTATTAGGGTGACCTTGACCATTACGTGTTTGTCTATCAATGTGTTCTTGACTACGTTTAAGCTCGCCTTCATCTAGACCCGCCCAGATTTTGTGATGTTCTGGTTTATGCTCTAAGTCATCATAGTGAGCTGGTGTAATAGGTGCGCAGTAATCTTTGTAGCTATCAATATAATGTTTTGGAGCTAAGTAAGGGTCATGGGGCTCATCGTAGGAGACCACTAAGAAGAAGTCTTCAGTATGATGTTTTTCTAAGAAATCAATGGCTCTATTCGTACATCTATGTCCGAAGGTAAAGGTAGCGTCTATACCTGGTGATTCAATGGTATTTTGATCTCTAGAGGCAACACGTTCCTCGGGTGTAAGTTCTTCTAAATAATTGCGCATATCATACCAGTAGTCTTTGTCCCATCCTTGAGGGCAGCGGCCCATTCCAAAGTAATCACCACCGTCTAGATGCCATTTACCAATAAAGGCTGTATGTATACCATGATCACTTAATCTTTGGCCAATATGCTGTACATCTTGTCCAATTCCCATAGAGTTCGTCCAGCCACCTGTTGAATGAGGATATTGTCCTGTAAATAAACCTGCTCTTGCTGGTTGGCAAACGGGTTGAGCTGTATAGGCTTTTTCAAATTTGATTCCTCCAGCTGCTAGGTTATCAATATTAGGCGTACGCATATGAGGATTCCCATAGCATCCTACCATGTCTTTTCTTTGACTATCTGTCATAATAAATATAACTTTTCTAATACTACTATCCATTTTACACCTCTGATTACAATAATATTGACATGCTTTTGATGAACAACATATTTAGTAAAAAGATTATGTTGATACCATATTATCTCATAAGTAAATAATTGAGTAAATATTTAGTTAAATTTCATTTGGTAATATATTTCTTATAATCTGTAGGTGGCATACCAAATTTCTTTTTAAACATTTTAGAAAAGTTAAAGAGATCATTATAGCCGACACAAAGAGCGGCTTCGCTAGGTTTATAACCATGTAGAGTGATAAGTTCGGCAGCTTTGGTTAAGCGAAAGTCTACAAGATAAGCCTGTGGAGATTGGCCAACTTGCTTTTTGAAAAGATTACTAAAATAGCTACGTTCAAGTCCCAACTTTTGGGCAAGGCCTTCTATGGTAATAGGTTTCATATAATTAGCCATGATATAGTTTTTTGCTTTATCAATATAAGATTTAGAAGAATCTTTGTTTTGGGTATGAACTAGAGTGAGCTGTACAAGAAGCTCATAGAGTTTACTACATACATAAAATTCTCTACCAGCATCAATGGTTTCACAATTTTTGATGTCTCTAAAAATATGTTCTAAATGAGGCGCACTTAGAACATCATCTTCTAGGTAGAAGTGAGCAGGTAAATGCATTTCAAAGCCAATCCAGCAGTAGTGCCAAGGTTTTTTAAAATCTGCTTGGTAATAGGTAATTTCAAATGGATGAATAATAAAAAGTTCTCCAGAAGAAACTTGATATGTACCTCTAGGGCTTTTGAATGTACCTGTGCCAGATAGTACATAGTGAATAAGATAATAAGGTCTTGTAGCAGGTCCGTAGGCATGCCCTGTTTGACAAGTTTCTTCACCACAAATGAGAGGTTTTAAATCGTTAAAGGGATAGTCTCTTAGTAAAATTTCATTGAGCATGGGTGCACTCCTTCATAATATAAATACACACATTATAACAAATTTATCTCACATGATACAATTACATCTTTAACTTTGTTTTCTTATAATAAGGTTAAAGAAGGGAAGTGTAAACATGATAAAAATCACTTTTTTAGGTGCTGGAAGTACTGTATTTGCAAGAAATGTTTTAGGAGATTGTATGTGTAGCCCTGTGCTACGTGAATGTGAGATTGCACTTTATGATATAGATGCACAAAGACTAAAAGAAAGTCACATGATACTAAATGCAATTAATAAAGGAAAGGGTGAGTTTGCTACTATCAAAGCCTATTTAGGCTTAGGCGAACTTAAGGATGCTTTAAAAGATGCCACATTTGTTGTGAATGCTATTCAAGTAGGAGGATACGATCCTTGTACCATCTTAGACTTTGAGATTCCAAAGAAATATGGTATTCATCAAACTATAGCAGATACATTAGGGATTGGGGGGATTATGCGTACGTTGCGTACCATACCTGTCTTAGAAACGTTTGCCGAGGCAATTGAAGAAGTATGTCCAAATGCTTGGTTCCTTAACTATACCAATCCTATGTCTATGTTGACAGGATACTTACAACGCTATACTAAGGTGAAAACAGTAGGGCTTTGTCATAGCGTACAAACATGTAGTCGTGAATTACTTAAATCTCTAGGAATGGAAGATAAGGTAGAAGGACGCAAGGAACTGATTGCGGGGATTAACCATATGGGCTGGCTTTTAGAAATCAAAGATAAAGAGGGGAATGATCTTTATCCAGAAATTAAAAAGCGTGCAAAAGCTAAGAATGCTTCAGAAAAGCACCATGATATGGTACGTTTTGACTATATCGATAAATTGGGTTATTACTGTACAGAATCAAGTGAGCATAATGCAGAATACAACATGTTCTACATAAAGAATAAATACCCAGAACTTATTGAACAGTTTAATATTCCTTTAGATGAATACCCACGTCGTTGTGTAAGTCAAATTGAAGGTTGGGCAAAGCAACGTGATGATCTTCTTGCACATCCAATCCTAGAACATAACCGTAGTCAAGAATACGCTTCCTATATTATGGAGGCTATTGTAACTAATACACCTTACAAGATTGGGGGGAATGTACTTAACAGTGGCCATCTTATTGAAAACTTGCCACAAGATGCATGTGTGGAAGTGCCTTGCCTTGTAGATGGAACAGGCATTCATCCATGTTATGTAGGTAAACTTCCAGTACAGCTTGCAGCTATGAATATGACTAATGTCAATGTACAACTTCTAACAATAGAAGCAGCCAGAACTAAGAAAAAAGAGCATATCTACCATGCAGCTATGCTAGACCCACATACAGCAAGTGAACTCTCTATTCCAGATATTATGAAAATGGTAGATGAGTTAATTGAAGCAGAGAAAGAATGGTTACCAGAGTACAAATAAGTTAGTAGATTAAATTCATTACAATACCTTGAGGATAATCTCTATATTTCTCACCCAACAAAAAGATGCCGTCTAGATGAATGGCATCTTTTTTATTTGAATGTGTAATGAACTATAGGGTGAAGAATATACATAAGTAATAAAATGTACTTAGCATCAGGAGGCGAGGAAATGGTCAAAAATTATGCACATCGTGGGTTTAGTGGAGCGTATCCAGAAAATACAATGCTAGCATTTCGAAAGGCAGTAGAGGCTGGATGTGATGGGATTGAACTAGATGTCCATTTATCAAAAGATGGCGAGCTTGTCATCATGCATGATGAGAGATTAAATCGTACAACGGATGGAAATGGATTTATAAAAGATTATGACTATAAAGAGATTAGAGGTTTAAATGCAGCTCATCTATATAATGGACGTTATCAGCATGTACCTAATTTACGTGAATACTTTGAGTGGGTGAAAGGTCAGTCGATTATCAGTATTATTGAGTTAAAGACAAACCGTCTTGAGTATGAAGGTATTGAAGAAAAAGTAAATACATTGATTGTGGAGTATGGACTTCAAGACTGGGTAATTATATGTTCATTTAATCCTTATAGTATGGAAAGAATGAAAAAGATGAATCCTGCCTTGAAAGGTGCACTTTTAGTAGATCGCTGGAGTGATGATATAGGTGATTATACTGTATCGTTAGGGATGGAATACCTTCATCCTTATTACCGTATGATGACACTAAGTAGGGTAGATGAGATTAAAAGCTATGGCCTTGGGGTAAATGTATGGACTGTCAACGAAGAAAAAGATATGTTAGAAATGATTGAAATGGGTGTGGATGGTATCATCACTAATTATCCCAATCGATTAAATCAATTACTAAAAACCTGTAAAAAAATTAAGTAATATTACATTAAAAATAGATATAAAACTAAAGTGCTACATGAGTTTTATATCTATTTTTTAATAGATTAATCTTTGTATTTAATTTTTAAGTTATTCATATCTCTTGCAAGAGATTTAGTAGGTTTTTAAGATAAAACCTTCAGCATAGAAGGTATTTTCTATATTAAGTGTTGTAGTATCTAGTGTAATACGACAGCTCTCTTGTACAAAAGGAAGAGAAGTGTGGGTGCGTAAACTTATTATTTCTTGAATAGGAGAATTAGTTATAAGGTTGATGGTATTAGGGAGATGAGGGCATTCATCATCATAAAGATAAAAAACATAAATATTATCATCTTTAGCTGTGTATTTGATGTGGTCATGGAAGTAAGGAGCAACAATATGTGTATTATAAATTCCTTCGCCAAAGATATTGAGCCATTCACCTAATTGTTTCATAGAAGCTATAGCTGGTTTGGGAAGCTCGCCATCAGGTTGAGGAGCAATATTAAGTGCAAGATTACCGCCTTTACATACAATATCTAGGAGTAAGTGGACGAGTTCATGGCCTGATTTAAATTGATCAGTATAATGGAATGAAAACTTATTACCAAGTGTTGCGCAGGTTTCCCATGGGATAGAAAGAGCTGTTTCTGGTACAGTTTTTTCTGGTGTAATAATATTTTCAAACGCTCCTCCTACTGTACGGTCACAGACGATAAGGTGGGGCTGAGTAGTAGATCTTAGTTTATGAACGAGTTGGGGAAGATGAATATCCTGCCCATTAGTATGGGCATTAACCCATCCACCATCTAACCAAAGTACATCGATTTTACCATAATTGTTACAAAGTTCTTCAATTTGAGCATGAGTATAGGCAACAAATTTTTCCCATAGTTCAGGATGCTCTTTTACATCATAGTTGACGTTACGAGAAGGAGCGGTGCCAAATGCTTTGTGCCAGTAGTAGTCACTGTGCCAATCGGGTTTAGAAAAATAAGTAGAAATAGCAAGGCCTTCTTTTCTAAAAGCTTCATAAAGTGATCCAACAACATCAGCATAAGGATGTGTATGGAAAGGACAAGATGGGTCTGTAATTTTATAATCAGTTGTTTGTGTATCATACATACAGAAACCATCATGATGTTTGGTTGTAAAGAGTAGGTACTTAAATCCGCAGTCTTTGGCAAGTTTGGCCCATTTATCCGGACGGAATTTAACAGGATTAAAAGTTTTATTAGCGCTAATATATTGCTCCTTAAATGTTTTAATATCTGTCCAATCAATATCCTCTTGAGACCAGGTACTGTCACCGTCAGATAATGGCCATGATTCATAAGTGCCTAGTTGACAACCAGGAGCCCAGTGCATCATAAGACCCAGTTTTAAACCCATAAAGTAATCAATGTGTTGACGTACAGCTTCTTCCTTTGGAACAATATAATCATGTGGATTTGTATAATTATGTATGCCTTGTTCAACAATGTTTTTTAACATAATGAACCTCCTAAAAATTAAGTATAAGTCTATTTTAAAGGTAGAATAAGGAGTCTAGAAGGTGGAATTATTTTAGATGAGGTAGGATTATTTTAGCTACAAGTTGACCGTTCTCATTCAGCATGTAGTAGAGCCTGCTTTCATCTTTAAAGTATAGCTTAATACGTTCATTGACATTTCGTATCCCAAAGCCATTAGAAGGTGTAAGTGAAGTTAATTTATACTCAAGATAGTCATTGAGAAGCAAAGGGTCACAAATCTTTCCGTTACTACTTACCTCTATGTAGAGATGTTGTTCATCTGAATAGATAAATAACTTGATAATCAGCTTATCTATTCCTTTTTCGTAATCTATACCATGCTTAATAGCATTTTCCACAAGGGGCTGGATAGTAAACTTGGGAATTAAAAGTATATGTAATGGTAATTTTGTATCTACATTTAGGATAATAGGATACTCATGTCGAAGCTGATGGATGGAGATGAATTCATAGATATTTTCAATTTCATTTGATATTTTTGTAGGATGATTAGGATTAGTAATACTATAGCGCATAAGATTAGAAATAGAATTTACAATGTTAGCTAGGTCATCTTGGTTTCTAGAAAGTGCAATCCAGTTTACCACATCCATAGCATTAAAAATGAAATGTGGGTTAATTTGTGCTTGCAGAGCTTGGAGTTCTGCCTCTTTTTGCTTTTCTCCTTGAACTTGGACATCATGGATAAGATTATTGACATAACGAATAAGTTGCTTAAAGTTATTACATAAAATATTGAGTTCAAGGTCTTTGGCGAAATTAAGACGTTCTATATCAAAGTTTCTAGTATCATCAATGGACTGAATCGTACAAGAAAGATTGATGATAGGTTTGGTAATTTTGCTAGCAATTAAATAAGCTAAAGGTGGCATCAATAAAATAACGCATACGCCAAATTTAATAAAGTTATGCATAAAGGAAGTACTTTGTGCGAGAATATCGGTATAGGGCGTTAAGAAGATAATAGATAATCCCCAATCTAGGCTACTTGTATTAAAGAAATATTTTTGGTTATTACTCGTTGCTAAAATACTTTTTGAACTATGATTTTTTGAAGAAAGACTAGTGGTATATAAATCTAAAAAAGTATCAGAAGAAAGAGTATCATTACTTTTGTAAAGAATATCACCTTCCTTAGAAACTAAGCAGTAACCGCTGTTAGGGGTAAGAGGTGAAAAAGTAAGAAGAGACTCCAATTGGTCAAGCTTAATACTAATAACCATTACACCTATACCATTAGAGTCATAAGGACCTAAGTAAAAGGTATTTTGAATTTTTTTAGCAAAACAAAACTCACTACTTGCTTTATTAATAAAAACATAGTGATTGCGTGGGGATTGTAAGGTTTTTAAATACCAGTATTCTTCTTTTACATCATGATTAGAAAAAACATTACAAGAACGATTGTAAGAGTTAGTATCTAGTGTTTTGCATTCAAAGGCAGAAGTAATAGGAAGTGTGTCATTTAAAAACAGTGTATTTTTATAATAATAGTTAAAACGATTTGGGATTTGAGTTGTGGCGTATTGAGAAAATTGCTTACGAATGGCAGAACTTGTTTGGATACGTGCTAGAGGATCGGATGAAGTATTACTCAAATAGCTTCCTATTGTTTGGTCACTAATGAGCCTAAGGGCAGTTTGTTCAATAGAATCCATGAAGCTAGACATTAAGTTTTTATTCAAAGATACAATACTTTCTTGATAAGAGATTACTTCTGAAATCATGGCATCTTTAAAGAGTATAAAGATAATAGAGTATGAGCAAATAAGTACAGTACTCATAAGAATAATAAGAACGATACAAAATCTTTTTTTAATGGACATAAATACTCCTTTTATCTATTGTATAGCGTTATTTTGTATATGGAGATTGCGATACTCACTAGGTGTTAGGCCTACCTTTTTCTTAAATAGCTTAGCAAAATATCTAGAATCTTCGTAACCGCATTGTACACCAATATCACAGATGGAGTATTCCAGGTTTTGAAGAAGTTCTTTAGCTTTTGCAAGTCTTAAGTTGATGATATAGGTACTCAGATTAATCCCCATTGATTGTTTGAAAAGCGTACTTAAATAGGATAAAGAAACGTTTACTTTATCTGCTAAAAAAGAAATATTAAAATCTGCTTCAGAAAAGTGTTCGAGAATATAAGAATTTGCAAACACAATAATGGTATCTGCATTAGAGTGTTTCTGAGACTTAAGGTTGGACAAGATATCATAATACTTACTAATGAGATAATTAGCTTTTTCTTGTTGGTTGGGTAAATCCAAGTAATGAGCCAGAGATTTTTGACGAGATACATTTAAGATTTCTTTATTAATATGAATCTCTGACATATATTCATATAAAAAATTAATCAGTTGGATACCAATGGTATTATATGTTTCATGAGAGGTAGGTGTTGTAAAGAGAACTGAGCTAAAGAGTTCATCAAAAACAGATAAATCCGTATGACGTAAACCGCTCAGAATTTTATCTTTAAATTGATGGTCCCAAATATGTAAAAAATCTTGTTTATGGCTATGACGCTTATGTTTAAGCTGAAGAAGAAGTTGATCAAGACGATTAATTTTTTCTCTTGTAATAGGTTTTAAAATATAATTCGTAACTTTATATTGAATAGCTTGCTGCGCATATTCAAATTCTCCATGTGCACTGAGCAGAATAATATCTATATTGCTAGATTGTTCATAAATTCTTTTGGCTAAAGTTAGGCCATCCATAATAGGCATTTTAATATCTGAAATGATGACGTCAGGCTTTTCGTTTTCAGCAATGAGGAGTGCCTCTTGTCCATTTGAAGCTGTTCCTATAAGTTCGCCTTCGAATCCTGACCAATTTAACATATTACGTAATCCTTCGATAGCAAACTTTTCATCATCTACTAAAAGAACTTTCATACATATTTCCTCCTCGCTACAACTAATAGAATTATAACTATTATACAACAATATATAGATGATTGCAGATAAAATTGTGATAAATATTAAAAAAGTACACATCAGATAAAAATTGTATAATTGAGAGCTTAAGAAGGAGCTTTTATAATTAAATTAAGATTAATACAGAAGTAATGAGAGGAGTGAAGAAGTTTTGGTGGAGGGAAGAAAAAATACCAATAAAACATGGAAATATTTTAAGCAAAGTTTGCCACTAACTTTAATGGCACTGCCTGCCTTGATAATCATGATGCTTTTTAAATATTTACCGATGGCAGGTATTATGTTGGCATTTAAAAAGTTCAGTGTAAGGAAGGGGATTTTTGGAAGTGATTGGATAGGACTTGATAACTTTGAGTTCTTATTTAAAAGCTCAGATGCTTTTATTATTACGAGAAATACAATTTGTTATAATGTAATTTTTATTATACTTGACTTAATGATAGCAGTAGCACTTGCTATTGCACTTAATGAATTACTTAATAAAAGGAGAGCAAAAGTTTTTCAAACTATCTTTATGGCACCCTATTTCTTGTCATGGGTTGTTGTATCTTTTGTAGCCTATGCATTTTTTAGTATGGATGATGGTTTTATTAATCACCTTCTTTTAAATTTAGGTTTACAACCAATCAATTGGTATAACGATAAAACTTATTGGCCGTACATATTAGTGTTCTTCCAAATATGGAAGACGGTAGGCTATTCTACTGTTATGTATCTAGGTTGTTTAACAGGTATTTCTAATGAATACTATGAAGCAGCGCTGATGGATGGTGCAAGCAAATGGCAACAAATTAAATATATTACACTTCCATTTTTAAAACCTATGATGATTGTTCTAACTATTTTAGCGATCGGTAAAATTTTCTATTCTGATTTTGGATTATTTTATCAATTACCACGAAACTCGGGACCGCTTTTTAGTGTAACAAATGTTATTGATACCTATGTATATAGAGCATTAAAGGAAACGGGTAATATCGGAATGGCATCAGCAGCCAGTCTATACCAATCTGTTGTTGGATTTGTTCTTGTTATAGGAGCGAACTTAATAGTAAGGCGGGTTGATAAAGATAGTGCATTATTCTAGAGGAGGTGAGAAAATGAGAAAAAAAGAAGAAGCAATGTATGAGTCAGCAGTTAATAATATTTCAAAAAGATTTAATGGGGTACTCAATATTCTTATGTTTTGTATGGCTCTAGCATGTGTATTACCTGTTATTCTTGTATTTATTGTTTCAGTTAGTAGTGAGCAAAGTATTTTTCAAAATGGCTATAGCTTTTTCCCGACGGAATTAAGTTTAGAGGCTTATAGATTTTTCTTTAAATTAGGAGATCAGATTATACGTTCTTATGGCATAACTATTTTTGTAACGATTGTAGGAACGGTATTTAGCTTAGTTATTACAACAATGTTTGCTTATGTTTTATCTAGGTCTGACTATAAGTATGGAAAGGTTTTTACTTTTATAATGCTTTTCACTATGCTTTTTAATGGAGGACTTGTGCCAAGTTATATGGTAAATACTCAAGTATTAAACTTAGGTAACAGTGTGTGGGCATTAATTTTACCTATGTCTTTAAATGCATTTTATGTCATTGTTCTTAGAACCTTTTTTAAAAGTATACCAATGGAAATTATAGAAGCTGCAAAAATAGATGGTTCAGGAGAATTTTCTACCTTTGTTAAAATTGTTTTACCGCTTTCAAAACCAGGTATTGCAACTATTGGACTATTTACAATGATTGCTTATTGGAACGATTGGTTCCTAGGTATGCTCTATATGATGGATCAAGAAAAATATCCTATTCAAACCTTGTTGTGGAGTATGCAAAATAGTTTAGAGTTTATGAAACAGTCTTCCGTCAATGCCTTAGAGTATGCTGAAATGGCTCAAAATGCACCAACTGATAGTGGAAGAATGGCTTTAACGGTTCTGGTTGTTGCACCTATATTACTTGCGTACCCATTTTTCCAAAAATATTTTGTAAAAGGTCTAACAGTAGGTGGAGTAAAAGGTTAAAGGTAGTTATTAATTTAAAATAAATTTAAGGGGGAAGTAGTTATGATTAAGAAGTTAGTAGTTACAGCATTATGTACAACGGTAATGGCAACTATGCTAGGAGGGTGTGCACAAAAAAATGAACCAGCACAAACGAGTACGGACACAACGTCTCAATCAGAAACATCAAATGGGGATACAGCAAAAGAGAAGGAAGAGATTGTAAAATTAAAATGGTATATGTCCATTAATCCTGTTGCAACAGATACAGCAAAAGTTATTGAAGAACTCAACAAATATACAAGAGAAAAAATAGGTGTAGAAATCGATTATACAGTGATGGCAAATCCAGATTATAAGGAGAAAATGCCAACTTATATTAATTCAGGAGAGTATTTTGATATATGTTTTACATCTAACTGGACAACAAACTACTTACAGTTTGTTGGTAGAGAAGCCTTTATGGATATTAGAGAACTTCTACCAGAATATGCAAAGGAGACTTATGAGTTTATTCCAGAAATGATGTGGGATGCAGTAAGTGTTGATGGGGGCATCTATGGTGTACCATCTTACAAAGAGACAGGTTGGCAAGGAGGGCTATTTGTTAACTCTGATATTGCTAAAGACTATGGTATTGACCTTTCTACAGTAAAGACGTTAGAAGATTATACAGAAGTTTTAAAAGTAGTCAAAGAAAAGTCTAGTGCTGAAGGCAAAGATATGATTGGTATAAGTGGTTTAAGTTTTGCACTTACGACACCTTATGAGAGCTTAACAGGGACACCAGCACTTCCGGGAGCATCAGCAGTAAGTGATTATAATAACTTTGGAGGGACACAAGAGGTATTTAATCAATATGCAAGTCAAGAATATATGGATTACTGTAAGCTAGTGTATGCTTGGAACCAAGCAGGCTACACATCAGGAGACCCAGTAAACTATGATACAGATACTGCCAATAGAGACAATGACTTTAAAAATGGTAACTTATTCTCTTACGTTATTTCCTATGCACCAGGTGCAGCTGAATCTACAGCAGCAACAATGGGACATGGTGTAGAGTTCATACCTCTCATGGACCCATTATTTGAAACAAGAAATGCAATGGGTGGATTACTTGCTATTTCATCGGGTTCAGAACACCCAGAAAAAGCATTAGAATTTATTAATTTACTCAATACAGATGTATATGTAGGAACACTTATTAGACATGGTATAGAAGGTGTACATCATAGTACAGTAGGTGACAATCAAGTAGATAAAACAATGGGTGGAACACTTTTGGCTGAGAAAAATGGTTATGATTACACATTTGGATGGCAATTTGGAACACCATTTAATCAAAAATGGGATATTTCTTACCCAGATAACATTGAGCAGTTATTTGAAGAGTATAACAATAGTGTGATTACATCACCACACAATGGGTTTACCTTCAATACATCACCTGCTGAAACAGCTATAGCCGCCCTTACAAATGTAGTCGCTGAATATGCTCCAGCCCTTGAAACAGGTTCAGTAGATCCAGAACAAAATGTACCTAAATTCTTAGAAGCATTAAAGGCAAATGGAGTAGATAACTTATTAGCAGAAATTGAAACCCAGTTAAGTGGATGGAATACAGCTAAATAAGGTGAAATATGTAAGGAGAAAAATAATGAGAAAAAAGCCTAATATTATATTTATATTGACAGATGACCAAGGTGCATGGGCGATGAACTGCGCAGGTAATAAGGATATTGTGACACCTCATTTGGATTATCTAGCAGAACAAGGGATGAGATTTGATAATTTTTTCTGTGCATCGCCTGTATGCTCACCAGCTAGAGCTTCTATTTTGACAGGACGTATACCTTCTCAACATGGTGTGCATGACTGGATAAGGTCAGGGAGCTTGGACAAAGATAAACTAGGGGAGATGAAAAATGACCCTTATTACTCAAATGAAGATAAACCTATTCAATATTTAGAGGGAATGCGTACTTATACGGATATTTTAAGTGAGAATGGGTATGTATGTGCACTTGCAGGAAAATGGCATTTGGGCGATAGTATGACACCTCAACATGGTTATAGCAAATGGTTTACAATAGGAAGAGGTGGATGTCTTTATTATAAGGCTGACGTTATTGAGGATGGAAAAATTGGTTATGAAAATCGTTATATTACAGATGTTATTACGGATAAGGCACTGGGTTATATTGATGAACTAGGAGCAGAGGGAAAACCTTATTATATCAATATCAATTATACAGCACCTCATGATCCATGGGATGAAGACCAGCATCCAAAAGAATTTGTAGAGTTGTATAGAACATGTAAATTTGAGGCAACACCAGATAAACCTATTCATCCTAATCAAATTAATAGTGCACCATCAGGTGTGGGAGAAGAGCGCAAACGTCTTCTAAGAGGATACTATGCAGCAGTAAGTGCTATGGATGCAGGGGTAGGTAAGATTATTGATAAACTTAAAGAAAAAGGTGAGTTTGAAAATACAATCATTGTCTTTAGTGCAGATAATGGTATGAATATGGGACATCATGGGATATGGGGCAAAGGCAATGGAACCTTCCCAATGAACTTATATGATACATCTGTAAAAGTACCTTTTATCATAAGTTATCCGGCAGGCATTCAAGGGGGAAAGGTAAGTTTGGATATGGCGAGTCATTATGATATCATCCATACTTTGGTTGATTATCTAGAACTTGATGAAAAGCTAGATGAAAACTTACCAGGTAGAAGTTTTAAGAAGAGTCTATTAGGAGAAACATTAGATGAACAAAGTGTTGTTATCTTAGATGAGTATGGTCCAAATCGTATGATACGGACAAAGGAATGGAAGTATATTCATCGTTATCCTTATGGTCCCCATGAGCTTTATCATTTGGTAGAAGACCCGGATGAAGAAAATAATTTAATAGGAAAGCCAGAATGTCAATTAGTAGAAGAACAGCTTCGCGCTGACCTACAAAAATGGTTTACAAGGTATGCAGATCCCAAGCTAGACGCTGCAAAGGAAGCCGTAACAGGATGCGGACAACTTAGAAAAGCAGGTGTGTATGCAGAAGGTAAAACAACTTATTATCCTTTGTAGGTGTAAATTAAATAGGGCAAGTAAAATAAAGCTCACCTAGACTTCAGTTTTAATAAAGTGGAAGTCTAGGTGAGCTTTTATAAATGATATTTAGGTTAGCAAGATGCTTATACTTAGACGGGGACTTTAAGTATAAGCACCTCATACGCTTCTAAATGAAACGCCTCATGAATGGATTTGCAAGAAGAGAGTGCTTGATAGGATGCATCAAGGGGAGGAATCTCTTGCTTAGTATTTGTAAAGTTTTGGAGGAAGAGGTTGCGTGTACGATTGGCTTCCATTCATTATTTAACGGAACCCACCATACCTGCTACGAAATGCTTTTGCATTAAGAAGAAAATAAGTACAGTAGGAAGTGTTGTAATGACAATCGCTACCATGATGATCCCATAATCGGGACTATAAGCAGAAGCGAGAGAAGAAATAACTAAAGGCATTGTCTTTTTGTCTTGACTTTGTAAAACGATAAGTGGCCATAAGTAGCTATTCCAGTAACTCATAAAAGTAATAATCGTTGCAGCAGCATAGGTTGATTTCATAGTTGGAACATACATATAAAAGAATGCTTGAATTTCAGAAAGCCCATCTATACGTGCAGCTTGTAAGATTTCTTTAGGATAAGACTTAGTATTTTGTAAGAAGAAGAAAATCATAAAAGCTGTAGACATAGAAGGAAGAATAATAGCAGTAGCAGTATTCATTAGTTTCATCTGACTAAAAAGTTTAAAGAGAGGTACCATAATGCTGGCAAAAGGCATCATCATTGATAGCATCAAAAGACTCATTAAACGGTCTTTGCCTTTAGAGCGATACACTTCAAAACCATAACCTGCCATAGAACACAGAAGCAAGGTGCAAAGTGTACCTATAATTGCTACTTTAAAAGACATCCATAAGATGGCACCTACATCTGTAGAGGCTAAGAAGCCTTCGATATTTGTACCTAAAGCATTTCCAAAACTCATCTTCCCACGAATGACATCAGAAGAGGTATTAGTGGTTCCTATAATCATCCAAATGAAAGGGAAGATGGAAAGGAACGCTGCAAGACCTAGAAATAGATGGGTGCAGTATGTTTTAAGTTTAGTCATTTTGATCACCTACCTTTGAAACTTTAAATTGAATGATTGCAAGAACAGCTACCATGAATAAAATAGCGTAGGATATGGTTGCGGCATAACCGAAGTTTGGTGTATATACAAAGGATTGATTATAGATATACTGGGAAATGGTCATGGTTGAGTTACCTGGTCCACCATTTGTAATATTCATAGCTTCATCAAAGAGTTGGAGTGTACCATTAGTAGACATGATAGTAGTAAGTAAGATGATAGGTTTAAGTAAAGGAATTGTAATGAGCTTAAATTGTTGGAACTTACTTGCGCCATCAATATCAGCAGCTTCATAAATACTTGTATCGATGTTTTGCATCCCAGCAAGATAGAAAATCATATTGTATCCCGTCCATCTCCAAGTAATAGCGATAATAATTACGACTTTTGCCCAGAAAGGATCTAAAAGCCATGAGATGGGCTCCTCTAAAATGTGAATTGCCATCAAAAAGCGGTTAACGATACCATCATAAGCGAAAATACTTTTAAAAAGTACAGAGTAAGCCACAAGAGAAGTTACACAAGGGAGAAAAATCGCTGTACGATAAAAACCACGGAATTTTAGAGAAGGCGCATTAAGAAGGGCAGCAATGATAAGTCCTAGAAGGAGCATAATAGGTACTTGAATAATAAGGTAAAGAAAAGTATTTGCAACAGCTTGCTTAAACATAGGATCAGAAAAGAGTCTGATATAGTTTTTGAAGCCTACGAATTCATAGACAATCCCTTTACCGGATTGTAGAGAAAGGAAAAACGATTGAATCATAGGATAAAAAGAAAAAACAAAAATGAGTAAAGAAGGGATGAGGACAAAGCCCCATCCTATAATTTGTTGTTTTCGTTCTAGCCCATGCACTTTTTGTTTATGCATATAATCACCCCATATTTTTTGAGTTATTGAACTTGTAGTGAGAAGAGAGATTGAACGGTTTCTAATGACTTATCAATATCTGCACCATTTAAGATGTTTGGAAGTTCGTTTTTAAGTGCATCTTTTGCTTCTTGAGTATACATACCTAAAGAAATACTTGGTACTTCAGGAAGCCATTTTGCAAAGAGTGAATAGATTGGTTGACCACCAAAGAACTCAGCTTCTTCTGCAAAGACATCACTCTCATAAGCAGGAAGGTAAGAACATACACCACCACATTGTGCTAAGAATGACTCATAGAATGCTGTACTATTACCGAATGTAGAAGCAAGGAAGTCAGTAGCAACATCTTTGTTAGCAGCTTGATCAAGTACGAACCAACTAGAACCACCTTCGTTAGAAGCGTTTGTACCACCTTCAATATCTAAGCGAGGAATAGGTGCTACACCCCATTTACCACTTTGTCCTTCACCATCCATAATCGTTGCAATTTGCCATACGCCAGATACAACTGTTGCCACGTCACCATTATTGAAGCTATTTACAAATTCGCTCCAACCTGTAACAGGTTTAGCAATACCAGAACTTGCAAGTTCTCTATAAACACGCATGGTTTCTGTCATAGCAGGGTTATCTATAAAGTTACCCTTGTTATCAGGTGTGATGTACCAAGAACCAGCTGACTGAAGCATGATAGAAGTGATAGCTTCATCGTTAGGGTTAACTGTACACATATATTTGCCTGTTTTTTCTTTAATTTGTTGACCAATTTCGATGTAACGATCCCAGGTAATATTTTCTAGATCACTTGGTGTGAAACCAGCTTCTTCTAAATAATCTGTACGGTAGAACATACCTGTCACACCTACATCAAAAGGAATACCATAAATTTTACTATCTTCAGTAACACTTTCTACCTTATAAGAAGCGAAGTTAGAATAGTCTACAGCGTTTGTAAGATCGGCAAATGTATTTGGATAAGAAGTAATGTATTTTGCAGCATTGCTGTCATTAACAAGGATGATATCTGGGAGAGAATCTGTAATACCAGAAGCTAAGTTTGTTGTAAGCTTTTGCTCTAAGTCTGTTTTTGATAAATCAATGATTTCTAGTGTGAATCCAGGGTGCTCTTTTTGATAAAGTTCTTCAGCAATTTTTAAAGCTTGCCCATTGAAGGCTTGATCCCAACACCAAGCAACAACTTTTTGTTCGGCATTTGTTGTATTAGTATCTGTAGAATCTGCTGGTGCAGTGACAGGTGTTGAAGTGTTGTCTGTAGCAGGTGTTGGTGTAGCGTTTGAAGAACTACTACTACAACCTGTCATTGTTGTAGCAAGTAAAGTTAAAGCGACCATAATTATTTTTTTATTCATCTGAATAAACCCCCTTAGAGAATATTGAATAGAATACCTGTGTTTCATATTGACATTTTAACAAAATAAAAAAAGAATCTATAGTAAAAAATTAACAAGATTTAGTATAAATTTGATTTAAAATTGGTAAATATTAATTTGGCAAAAAGGAATAGTAATAATTTGATAATTGTATAATTTTTAGGTTAATTAACGTAAATCAAACTTAAATAATTGCTAGTTTGTTGTGAGATATGATAAAATTAGGAATAAGTTAATAAGCAAAAATGTTAATATGCACTATAGAAGAGAGGGGGCTTAGCTCAGGAGGTATTTCAAGGTTGTTTATTTGTTCTATCTAGAGCGGATGAGCATATAGGCAATAGTTATCAGATGAAGGGGAAATTTTATGGATAAATTATGTAGGTTGTTAATTGTTGATGATGAATTGATCTTACGTAATGGTCTGAGATATTTGTGTAACTGGGAGGCGCATGATATTCAAATTGTAGGAGAAGCGGCAAATGGAGAGGAAGCGCTAGAGCTTGTAGAAGAGCTACAGCCTCATATTGTGCTAGTAGATATTGTTATGCCTATGATGAATGGCGTAGAATTTGCCAAGATCATGCAAGAGAAACATCCTCAAGTGAGGATGATTGTACTGAGTAGCTTTAGTGAATTTGACTATGTAAGAGAGGCTTTCAAATATGGTGTGTCTGATTATTTATTAAAGCCTAAACTAAAGGTAGAAGATCTTCTTACTTTAATTGAAAAAGTAAAAGGAGAGATGGATTTAAGTAGTAAGCAAGTGGTTAAGAAAGATAATACATCTTCCTTATTAAAGCAACTGCTCAATCCTTTTCATCAAGAGGTCTGTATCAGTAGTCCTCTAGAAGAAGTCATGCCCGAACCTAACTTTATTTTGATGAAATGTAAGATTTGTGATTCTTACAAAGAAGAGTTAGTAAGCTGGGTACATCATGCTTTAAAAAATATTAATTTTATTGAAACAATTATACAAGAGGAGTACATTGTACTTGCCAATCTAAAACATTATGATGAAAGAATATTTTTACATACTTTACGAGAAGCGGTGTCTTATCTTACGTTAGATAAAGTAAATTTCATAGTAAGCTCAATATTTATTAATCCGTCAAGTTTAATACAAATAAGTAATGAACTTAGTCAACTGCTTGGTAAGGCTTTTTACTTTAAGGAAAAAACATTTATATTACAAAGTGAGATGAAGAAAGAGGGCGAGAAGAAGGAATTTGATATTGCCCTTTTTAATTCCACACTCAATGGACTAGATATGGAGTCTTGCAAAAAGCAACTGCTTGACTACTATGAAGAAGTGAAAAAAGAACAAGGTTATGATGAGTATAGTCTTAAACGTTTTTGCCAAAACGTCATTTATAATTTAATCAATACCACAAGTCATCTAGGTTTTGATATAAGCCTTTTGAGTAAGGATAAGATTCGTATATTTAGGGATATTGATAAGGCGACCTATTTTGAAGAACTTGTAGAAGTGATGAAACAAGTCTTTGAAAAATTGACAACACTTATGAATGAACAAGTGGAGCAGAAGAACTCAGTTATTTTAAGTAAGGTTATTCAATATGTAGAAAAGCACTATAGTGAAGACTTTACATTATCTGATATAGCAAATGATTTGCATATTAATTACTATTATTTATCTGCTTATTTCAAAAATCAAACCAGTGAAAATTTAACGGCCTATATCAATAAAGTACGGGTAGAAAAAGCTAAACTTCTTCTAAAAGATGAAAAACTCTCAATAGCTGAAGTAAGTGGATTAGTAGGCTTTTCAGAGCATAATTATTTTTCTAAAGTCTTTAAAAAGTATGCAACCATGACACCCACTAGTTACAGAAGAAAACAGGTAGGATGGGGTAAATAATGAAGAAATACAACACGATTTTTACTCGAATAATGGGACTCACGTTGCCTACAATATTAATCGTTTCGTTGATTATTTGCCTAACTTGTATAGGGATGGCAAAGTCGCTTTTGCTCAAAGAAGTAACCCATAACGCCTATGTCAATTTGGCCAAGGGGCAAAAGGAACTTTTAGCTTATAATGAAGAAGTAGCCACTTTGATTAGTAAAATTAGCGGAAGTAAAGCCTTCAAAAACTATATTACCGCACCAGAAGGGACGCCTCAGGAACAGCTGAATTTAGTACTGGACATAGGAAAGTATATGGATACTTATAGACAATACTTAACACCTGTCAATACTTACTTTATGGTAGTAGGTACCAACGGTGAGACAGGACGCTACTATACCAGTAATCCATGGGCATGGGATGAAGTGCCTGAAGATTTTGTGAAAAACTATATCGCAAAAGATGGTGAAGTGGTCAATCAGATGATTTATCATGGTAAGCAAGGTGTATTTAGTAAAGCACCTTATAAGAATGGGATCTTTGTAACTAAGCCGCTATTAGATGGAACACACAAGATGTATGGCTATGTAGTTGTTATAATCGATGAAAGCTATATCTATTCTAAATATAGTGATTACAAGACTGAAGGGATGAAACTTGCCATTATAGAAAGTGATGGAACAGTTCTATCTAGTGATGATAAAAGACGTATAGGAACCAAGGAACTTGAAATTTTAGAACAAGCCAAGCAGGCTGTAGATAGTGAAACAGGTTATATTAATATAGATCATGAAAAGACTATGATTGGTTTATATTTACCTTTTTATGATGGTTATTTGGTAGGAGAGATTGATCAAAAAGTGATTTTTGCACCCCTCTATAGGCTTGAAAAAAATATGCAACTGATTATGCTAGCGGTTATAGGTATTACCTTTAGCTTTGTTTTTGCTATCTCTAGACATATTACTAAGCCGCTTTATAAGTTGGCACAAACCATGTCCTTTGCAGCAACCCACGACTTTAAAGAGCCTATGACACAACATAAAGGTAGTCAAGAAATGCAGATGATGACAGAGGCTTATAATATGATGCTAAAAGATATTAACTATCATGTAAAGAGCTTGATGAATGAGCAAGAAGAAAGGCGTAAGGCTGAGTTAAATGCTTTACAGATGCAGATTAACCCACATTTTCTTTATAATACTTTAAGTTCTATTAAATATTTGGCTCAACATCAAAAGATTGATCAAGTAGATGAAACAATAGATTGTCTCATTTCGATTTTACAAAACACGATAGGAACAACAGATGAAATGACCACCATAGCTGATGAAATTAAAAACTTAGGTTTCTATGTGTATATCAATCAAATGCGTTATGGAGACTACATTAAGGTAGACTATCAAGTGGATCCTTCATGCTTAGATTTGCAGATTCCTAAGCTCATCATTCAACCTTTTATAGAAAATGCCTTTTTCCATGCGTTCACAGGTAGAAAGAGTGGGAATATCACTGTATTTATTAATCAAAATAGTGGCCTACTTTTAATAGAAATATTGGATAATGGAACTGGAATTAGAAGCTTGGATGAAGGGGAACACAAAAAGAAATATCATTTTAGTGGCATAGGTATTCACAATGTGGATGAACGAATTAAACTGATCTATGGCATGGGTTATGGTGTAGAAGTTCAAAGTGAACCAGGGCTAGGAACCAGCATTAGTATTAAGTTACCAATAGAGGTAATTTAATTGTATAAGTATAGAAGCTCACCTAAATGTTCTTTTATAGGAGCATTTAAGTGAGCTTTTTGTATATTAAATAGAATAATTATTTGGTAATGTGAATCCGGTATATTTACTAGAAACTTCGATCACTCGGTAGACATCTAGAGCATCTTGGAAAAAGGGTTCATTGGTCTGGATATAGGTGATAAAGTGAGTGTATGCAGTCTGTGCTTTTTCAGCCTCTCCAAGAGATAGATGGTAAAGTGCAGTTGCTAGTAAATGGACATAGTTAATATGGAAACGTAATTTGTTGGTGCAATAAGGGTGAGTTTTTTCTGCTGTATGTATTGTAAAGACCTTGGTATATTCTATAGCTTTAAGGCAATTAGCAGCGATAGTGGTAGAGATTCTTTGACCTTTTCCGTTGAAATAATCACAACTAAATAAATTAGAGATCGTTGTGAAATAGTCTTGGTAGTAGGCACCGTCTTTGCCATAAAGGTGGTAGAAGTAATCGACTGCAATAGTATTGAAATCGGTATGTGTATCAAAAAGTGTCAAGCCCATAATGTAGTTAGGAAGGCTATGAGGCATTGCTACTCTTAGTTCTTGGCAACTGATATAACCATTTAAGTGAAGCGTTTTTAATGCCTTGATATCTTGACTAATGATTTTTGAAATGTTTATATACCCTAAATCACCATAGTGTGCACGTCCGAGAGGATAATCATAGACAAAGCTGTCACTATCCCATTTAGTTTGCCATTTTTGAAGGAAGGCTAAGTTTTCTTCTAACGACTGTGGAAGTGTAATCTGGTTGCGCTTGTAAGCTGGTATAGTATCAGGAATGCTGCAGTCTTCGTAACTCTTTTCAAAGGTTCTGCTAATAGGGGCAAACATAAGTGTGAAACGATCGTGATTATGGAATACTTCATGAAGAGGTGGCCAAAGAAGTTCTTGGTAAAGCAGGAAAACTATTTTTGTAGATAAGCCGGCTTCTGTAAGGGCCTCATCTAAAGTATTTAGCATAGCTATATATTGGTCACTTAAGAGTGTGTCTTGGCATTTAGCACATTCACAGACATTATTGTATTCATCAGCTAACCATACATGGAGATAGTCAATGGAAGGATTCTTGGCTGCATAGTCGACAATATTATTGATGAAGGCTTGTTGTACATCACTATTTGAATAACATAAGTTGGTATTAGTAGGAATACCACGCCAGAATGCTCGTTTACCTTTGATAAGGGCCAGCCAATCTTTTTTATTATCTTCTAAGGTGACATCAACTTTTTGCCATCCAAAATCTTTTAAACCAAGAGGTTCACATGTCCACCCGTGCCCAACTTTGTGATAAAGTAAGTCTCTTTTTTTAAGTTCACTTTCGATAGTTTCTAAAAAGGATTCTAATTGTTTTTCGGTAAGGTCTTGGGGAGATAGTAAAGGGTTAAAAGTGTGTTTATACCATCTTTCGAAGAAGGCATAGGGAAGCTTAAATTGCATGAAAAAGCTATTGTAACCCAGCTTAGGAAGCCAATCAATAAAGTCTAGTACGTTTTCAAAGGCGTTTGCCCCTTCGATACATACGCCTCGGTGTCTAAGGGAAGCGGTATAGGTTTGGTTATGTATATAGCATGGTAAAAAGGAGCTCAAATCTTTTTGAGGGATATACTCGTATTGCTTACCTGGTTGTAAAAATCTACATCCTAGAAGATAAAGTAATTTGTATGTTGCAAGTAAAACAGAGCGTTTGTTGCTGCCAAGTAAGTGGATGGATTTGGTAGTGCAATGAATTTGATAAGAATCATCTAAAGTATGTACGCAAGCATCTTGTATACTTAAATAAATAGGAAATGCATTTTGTGTGTTAGCATTAAAAGAAATAGAGGTGGTGAAGTCTATTTTTTTTAGATAATAATTAAGTTCTGTGGCACAAAAGCGTAAAGTAGAATCGTCAGAAGTAAAAATAAGATTGATTTCCAAAGGGCTCATCCTTTCTTAATGGCATATTAATTAATAAATATAATTAATAAATATAATTAATATGACTAGATTTAAAAGTATAAAATAGCTACTATAATTGAGTTTAAAGTAAAATAATAAAATAGTAAATTATGAAATATAAATAAATTAAATGGAAATATATATGCAAGTTTGACAAGTGTGATGGAGGGGATACGTAAAAGAGTTGTTGATAAAAGAAAGATTCTAAGGAAAATGAATTAATTATAAAATGAAAGAATTTAGATTTGATATAGATAAAATTAAAAAAAATATTTATTTAAAATAATATAGAGGCATGTGTAGCAGAAAAAAATTGAGGAATGACGTAGATATGATATAATTAATTATAAAAATTAAGTAATAGAATGAGATAAAAGGTGAGAGACGATGAATAATGTAAAAAAGTCCAATCGAACAAAAATTTTAGAATATATTTTCAGAAATGCACCTGTATCTAGAGCTACCATTGCAGAAAGTACTGAGATTACACCTGCTACAGTGACAACTACCACAGCAGCATTAATTAATGAAGGGATTATTGTTAATTTAGGTGAAGCAGAGCAGATGGGTGACAATACTCTTGGGAGGAAGAGGGTGTTGATTGATCTAAATAGAGATTATGTATATGGTATAGGGATAGAGTTTAATGAAAAGTATATTGCTTTTTGTATTACTAATTTAAGTGGTAAAGTGATAGATGAAATTATGTTTTCAACCACTTATAAAGCAGTTACAAATATTACGGAATTTATTGTTCAAAATGTAGATACACTTATAGAGAGAAATAAGGAAATTGTGCCTAAGTTAGTGGGCATAGGTATTGCCTTACCAGGGAAATTAAGTAGTAATCAGACAGAGCTTGTAACAGATTCAAAAGTGTGGAAATCCTTCCAACCCCAAAAGATAAAAGAAAGATTTTGCTTGCCTATTATTATGGATAATAATGTAAGATGCATGGCTTTTGGGAGATACTTGTTTGAACCACAGACAACACCTGAGAACTTTGCATTTTTCCATGTGGGAATAGGTATGTATTGTGCGAATATGATTGATGGAGAGTTATTTAAAGCAGATAATTATATTGCAGG
This sequence comes from Holtiella tumoricola, assembly GCF_027857615.1. Lineage (NCBI taxonomy): Bacteria > Bacillati > Bacillota > Clostridia > Lachnospirales > Cellulosilyticaceae > Holtiella > Holtiella tumoricola. The sequence goes on along the minus strand of NZ_JAQIFT010000069.1, from coordinate 167,954 downwards.
TGAAATTGGGCATACCATTGTAAAGGTAGATGGTAAGTGTTGTGAATGTGGTAAAAGTGGTTGCTTGCAGACTTATGCAAGTGAAAGATGGCTGATTAAAGCGGCTAAATTATTAGTAGAGAATAAAGGTTCTATCATCTTAAATAGTTTAGTAGAGTCGCCGGAAGAAATAAGCATTGAGCATATTATCACAGCTTATAATTTGGGGGATGAGATCATTAGAGGTTATCTTTTAGAAGGGCTTAAATACTTAAGTATGACTATATCTAATTTATCTATTCTTATTAATCCTACCAAAATATTTTTACATGGGCGACTATTTGATGATTTAGAAGTAGGTAGGCAGCTTCAATTGTATATAGATAAGGACTTGAACTTTATGGGGAATCATTATGGTTCTAATATTGAAATTTTGCCTTATAGTCCTATTAACGGAGCGATTGGAGCAAGTGCTCGTGCCATTGATGCCTATTTTATAAATGAATAAGCAGGATAAATTAAAAGAGTTATAAAACGTGCAGCTTGCATGCGTTTTATAACTCTTTTTTAATTAATAGACGTAGCTTTAATAAAATTCTTTGATTCTATGGAACCAAACACCAGCTGGATCGTTAGTTGTTTTCATATAATGAGACATTTTTTCTATATATGCTTTTTTGATTTGGGAGTAGGTTGGGTCGTAGCAAACATTATTGAGTTGGTAAGGGTCTTTGTCAAAGTCATAAAGTTCACCTTTTTCATTCTCATTAAAAGTAAATTGGTAGTGATTATCTCGAACCATACGTTGACGTGATACATAGAAGTGGTTATGGTACTCGCCGTAGATTTCTGTTCGTCCATTACTTTCTTGTCTGCCTTCCATGAGTGGTAGAAGACTCTCACCGTCTACAGGCTTAGCTGGAGAGGTGCCTGCAATGTCTAAAAGTGTAGGCATTAACTCTTGAAGATAGACAAAACTATCGTTATCTTTAGTGCCAAGTCCCTTAACAATCATAGGGATTCTATAAATTTCATCATATGTAAATGCACCTTTTTCGATTAATTTATGAGCACCAAGGCAATCACCATGGTCGGCGCTATAAATAATGATTGTATCTTCGTAAATACCAAGATCTTTAAGTTTTTGAATAATCATACCTACCATATCATCAATTAAAGTACAGTGGCCATAGTATTTGGCTGCAATATCAGCAAAGCCATCCCAGCCGTAGTCGCCAAGCCCCCACATTTTTTCGGACAGATAATGTCCATAAGGTTTGTTTTCGAAAGTTTCTTTGTAACTTGGGTGCTCTTTAATATCTTTAGGGTCATACATGGAGAAGTAAGGCTCAGGAACGATACTTGGAGAATGTGGACCCCAGAAGTTAGCCCAGAGAAGAAATGGTTGATCTTGTGAAACAGCCTTGTCTATAAGACGGTTTGCCTCATGTGCAACAAAGTATTCGATGGTGCTTTCTAGTGGGCCTTCATGCTTAGCATACATTTCTTGGATTTGAAGGGCAGGATTATTGCCTAAAAAACCATGAGATACATCAGGTTTATCAAATCCATTTTCTTTAAGATATTCTTCATAATAATTAGGTGCGTTATCTGGTGGCTGATTAAATTTTAAGCTGGAAAAGACACCACTACCAGGGAAACCATATCCCATAAAAGCTTTGCCGTCAAAACCACAATCTTCAGGTGTCTTAGTTGCAGATACATGCCATTTCCCTGCAAGTCCACAGAAATAGCCTTGTTCTTTCATGCAATGGCCAAGAACAGGTATGCCATCTTTGATATCTGTAAAATTATCGATAACGCCATGATTATGAGGGAAGAGCCCTGTCATAACACTAGCTCTGGCTGGTGCACATATGGCGGAAGAAGTAAAGGCATTGGTAAATTTCATACCTTCGGATGCTAGGGTATCGATATGAGGTGTTTTGCATACTGCATTTAGGCCGTAGGCGCTAACTGTATCGTAGCGTTGTTGGTCGGATAAGATGAGGAGGATATTTTTTCTTTTAGACATAACGGTTGATTCCTTTCTGTGATAGGATATTAATTATAAATTATAATTTTTAATATATCATTTAGTATTTTAAAATACAATAGATAATGAAAATAATAATAAAACTATAAAAAATGAGTATAATATGTTTAAAAAATACATATTGCATAAATATATAATTTTAAATTATAATTAATTAAATAAAAATATATACAGAAAAGTCACATTTTAAAGCCAAAAAGTGAAGAGGGGAGGATTACTAATTATTTTTTATAAAAAATAAAGTAAGTGATTAAAAAGATAAAGTCAGGGAGGCGGTATAATGAAGTATTCAGTTGAGGCATCAGAAAAGGATATATACTTATACAGTATAGGGAACATTGCAAATACAGCGATTTTTATGTTTGTAGGAACGTATATTATGTTCTATTACACCAATATCTTGGGCATTTCAGCAACTGTTGCAGGAACAATCTTTATGGTTGCAAGGCTTGTAGATGCATTTACAGATCCACTTATGGGGATGATTATTGATAAGACAAATTCTAAGAAATTTGGTAAGTATAGACCTTATATCTTATTTGGATCCCCTTTACTTGGTGTGATTTTTGTTGTTATGTTTATGGCACCGGAATTAAGCATGGGTGGGAAAATTATTTATGCTTATACAAGTTATATTTTATATAGTTTAGCATGGACATGTGTACAAATTCCTCAGCTTGCACTACCTATTATTTTGAGTCATAGTACAGCGCGTCGTGCCAAAGTACAGGCAATTTTCCAAGCAGTTGGGAATATTGGTTCGTTAGCGGTTACAGCGCTTGCTATCCCTATGTTAAATTGGTTTGGAGGGGATTCAAGTGAGGAAGCTTGGTTGATGGTTGCTGCAATCTTTGCAGTATTTTGCACCATTATGTTTATTATTTCTGCGATGTCTGTAAGAAAACTTGATATTTATAATCCAGCACAAGCAAAGCAAGCTCAAAAAGGCGAGAAAATATCCTTTAAACAAAGAATGAAAGTCATCACATCAAATACAGCACTTTTGATGGTACTTATTAGTTTTGGAACCGATAGTTTAGCCATTCAAATAGGTAATGGGCTAAATATGTATTTCTTTAAATACAATATGGGTGAAAAAACACACCTTATGGGAATCATAGGATGGGCGACAACAATCTTTTCATTTATGCTTATTGGTATTGTAGGGTGGTATGTAGCAAAATTAGGAAAGAAAAATGGTATTATTGTTATAGAAGCCATTGCCATTATTGCAGCTCTTGGATTACTCTTTACACCAGCAAATAATACTTTTCTTGTGATGATCTTTATTGTTGCAACGCCACTTATTGGAGCGGTTAATAATATGCTGAGTCGTTCAGCAGTATTAGACTCTGCCAATTATGCAGAATGGAAGACAGGGATTAATGGTTCAGCCCTCGTTTCTTCAACTTTTACTTTTGTTAATAAGCTTTCCCAAGCTTTTGGTGCATTTATTATGGGATATGTACTTGATTTTGTAGGTTATGCACCTGGGCTTGCACAACAAACACCACAAACACTTAATGCTATTTTATATATGAAGACACTTATTCCAATTGCTGCCTTTATATGTTCTATCGTCGCAATGAAGTTCTATCCAATTAGTAAGAAAACTGAAAGTGAGATGGAGGCTTTTATTTCTACAAAACGTGCAAAGGAATTTGAAGGGATAGAGACAGAGGCAGAAATAGAAAGTGTAGAATTTGAAATGTGTTAATATGACAAAATAGAACTCAAAAATCGCAGCCATTCGCCCTCTTGAATGGCTGTGGTTTTTTTGTTTAAGGGCAAAACTGGGACTAGAAGAGGATTTATAGTATAATAAAAGTAGATATCTTATTGAGGAGTTGCTTACTTTGAAGAAAAGTACATTAAAAGTAGACCAGATTATTGATTTTAAAAAGTGGGATAAGCTACAAGATTCAATGGTTTTAATTACAAAAGCAGCTATGATTATTATAGATTATAAAGGGAATCCTATGACCAAGCATAGTGGATGTCAGAAGTTTTGTTCTATAGTAAGAGCGGATAAGAAAATGGCAATGTATTGTCAAAAATGTGATTCAAGAGGCGGCTTAGAAGCCGTTCGCACCAATAAACCTTACATATATTTATGCCACTTTGGCATAGTAGATATTGCAGTGCCCATTATAGTAGATGATAAGTACATTGGGGCCATTATGGTTGGGCAAGTTAAGTTATCTGATCATCATATGCATAATACCCTTGAACAAATCGTAGCACTACCTAATAAAAAATGGATTGAAGGAACAATCAATCATCTTAAAGAACACTATGAAGCCTTGCCAGTTTTAAGTTATGAAGAGGTAGTTAATCTCTCAGAGATGATTTTTAACTTGAGTAATTATCTTGTTGAAGAAGCATTAGATAAAAGTTTAGCTCTCGAGCTAAATGAAGCTATTGGCTTGAAAGAACATCATATAAGCCAGGATATTTTGTTAGGTTATCAAACAAAGAGTATAGAAAATATAAAAAAAGAGATGTCTAATAGGATTATAAGTTCTTATATAGAACGTGAACAAGAAAAAATTAGTGTAAGTAAGGTCTTGAAGCCTGCTATAGACTATATTTATACTCACAAGAATGAACATGTATCCGTAAAAGAAATGGCAGAACTTTGCCATGTAAGTCCAAGTTATTTTAGTAGACTATTTGTAAAGGAAACAGGAGAAAAGTTCAGTCTCTATGTATCCAAACTTAAAATAGAGTGGGCGAAAAGTATACTAGAAGAAACAGATATTCCCATTAGTGAAATGAGTGAGGAGCTAGGCTTTAACGAACCTGGATACTTTATAAAAATCTTTAAAAAGTATGAAGGGGTTACGCCACATCTCTATAGAAAATATTATAAAAAATAAAATAGATGCTACGCAATTAAAAGAATTGCTGTAGCATCTATTTTATTTTAAAACAAAGTATAAAAATTACAATTAAATTTAAAAAGAACATAAAATTACTATTAATAAGTGTAATTTTATGACATATCTGTCTCATGCCTATTTATGTAAATAATACTATAATATTAAATATAAAATTAGAGCTGACCACTTTTAAAATATGAGAAGCTCTCAAACAAGAGTATTGAAAAATAAACTATGCTTAAATTTGGAGGGATATCAAATGAGTAGAATGTATGACTATTTACTACCAAGTGTGAATTTCATGGGACCAGGATGTTTAAAGGTGATTGGTGAACGTGCGAAGATGTTAGGTGGGAAAAAAGTACTTGTTGTTACAGATAAATTCTTAAGAAATCAAGCAAATGGCGCAGTTGAGCAAACAATAAACTATTTAACCCAAGCCGGGCTTGAAGTTGCTATATATGATGGAACAGAACCAAATCCTAAAGATACAAACGTGGCAGAGGGATTAAAAATATTTAAAGAAGAAAATTGTGATATGATCGTAACAGTAGGTGGTGGATCTCCTCATGACTGTGGTAAAGGGATTGGAATTGCTGCAACACATGAAGGTGACTTATATGAGTATGCAGGTATTGAGACTTTGACTAACCCACTACCACCAATCCTAGCAGTCAATACAACAGCTGGTACAGCAAGTGAAGTAACAAGACATTGTGTTATTACAAATACAAAAACAAAAGTTAAATATGTTATCGTAAGCTGGAGAAACTTACCACTCGTATCTTTCAATGATCCAGAACTTATGATTGGCAAACCAGCAGGACTTACAGCTGCAACAGGAATGGATGCTTTAACTCATGCCGTAGAAGCTTATGTTTCAAAAGATGCCAATCCTGTAACAGATGCATCTGCAATACAATCTATTAAATTAATAGCAAATAATTTAAGACAAGCAGTAGCTATGGGAGACAACTTAGAAGCAAGAACAAATATGGCTTATGCTTCACTCCTTGCAGGTATGGCATTTAATAATGGTAACTTAGGCTACGTACATGCAATGGCACATCAATTAGGTGGGTTATACGATATGCCACATGGTGTAGCCAATGCAATGTTATTACCACATGTTTGTAAATACAATGTTATTTCTAATCCACAAAAATTTGCTGATATTGCAGAGTTTATGGGTGAAAAAATTGATGGCTTATCAGTGCATGAAGCAGCTGAAAAAGCAATCGATGCTATGTTTAGATTATCTAGAGAAATCGGTATCCCAACATCATTAAAAGAAATGGGAATTAAAGAAACAGATTTTGAATATATGGCAGAAATGGCATTGAAAGATGGCAATGCTTTTAGTAATCCACGTAAAGGTAATAAAGAAGATATTATCAATATCTTTAAAGCAGCTTATTAATTAAAAAGTATAAAACACCTAGAGTTTACAACTTCTTTGAATAGAAGGTGACTCTGGGTGTTTTTTTTTATGTGGAATGATAGATAGTTGAATGATTATTGACATATGTTCATAATGCTATTAAAATATAATAAGCATATGACCATAAATAAAAAGGAGTAGAGTAATGGGATATAGTGATTATACAGAAATAGTATTTGAACATTTTATGGCACCTTATAATTCAGGGACTATGCCGGATGCTGATGCAGAGGGGCGATATGGAGAAGCCGAGTGTGGAGATGCCTTAACCATATATATAAAGGTTAGGGATAATATTATAGAGGATATTACGTTTTTAGCATTTGGATGTGTTGCAGCAATTGCTAGTAGTAGTATGACAACAGTACTTGCAAAAGGAAAGTCATTAGATGAAGCTTATCAAATCACAGACAAAGATATTTCAGATGCTTTAGGTGGACTGCCAGAATATAAGCTTCACTGTTCTGTACTAGGTGAAGGTGCGTTAAAAAATGCTATAGATAATTATAGAAAAAGACAACTTCCTTGCTAAGTCAAATATTTTAAGCTATACTTCTTATAAGAATGAGTATGAGGAGGTACTTTTATGGCAAGACCAATCAAATGGCGTAAAATTGAACATATACCTATGGTACCTTACTTTATACCTGCAGATCACGAAATCGAAGGTGTTGAAGTAAATGTACTTTTGCTTGAAGAAGTAGAAGCGATTCGATTAAAAGATTTAGAAGGGCTTGAGCAGGCAGAGTGTGCAGAGCGAATGGAAGTGTCTCGTCCAACTTTTCAAAGAATATTACTATCTGCTAGAGAAAAAATAGCAGATGGAATGATTAACGGCAAAGCAATACATATTGCTGGAGGCAATTACACGAGAAATATTTGCAGTGTAATGTGTGAAGAATGTAATGAAAATTGGAAAGAAAGCTTTGAGAATTTGCAGCAAATTAAAGAAGGAACATATATGTGCCCAACATGTGGGTCTACTAAAATAAATTGTGTTAAAAAGTGCAAGGGTAAATTCTGTACTAAAAATTGCTGGAAACAGTGCTAGATATGAAAAGATGATTTTGATAACAATCAAAATCATCTTTTTTTATTTATTCAGATTTAGTAAAAAACATTATTGACATATGCTCAAAAAGGAATATAATGAAAATGTAGTTAGCATATGCTCATAACTTCACGTGTAAAAACTTAAATGAAAAGGAGATAAAAGGATGAAAATAGTTGTACCAGTTAACGAAGACAAAAAAACAATTTGTGTATCATTTGGTAGAACACCAAGCTTTTTATTTATTGATACAGCAACCAATCACAAAGAATATGTGGAGAATGAAGCCGTAAATGCGCCAGGGGGAGCAGGCATACAGGCTGCTCAGTTTATCGTTGATACAGGTGCAGATATCTTATTAACTCCTAGATGTGGGGAAAATGCAGCAAAGGTATTACAAGCAGCCAATGTAAAAATGTATCAGACAACGACAGAGCAAGTTGATGAAGAAATAGATAAATTTACCGAAGGCAAATTAGAACCCTTAAGTAAGATTCATGCAGGATTTCATAATCATGGATTTGACAAATAGTTTTTAGATGTTGAGAAAGGATGCATTCAAATGAAAATAGCTGTTTTGAGTGGAAAAGGAGGAACGGGAAAGACATTTGTGTCAGTCAATCTAGCAGCAAGTATCAAACATTGTATCTATGTAGATTGTGATGTGGAGGCACCCAATGGCACATTGTTTTTTAAACCTAAGATGCTAGAGAGTAAGGAAGTAACTGTTGCAATTCCAACTTTTCAACTAGAACAATGTACAGGATGTAAACAGTGTGTTGCATTTTGTGCATTCCATGCATTAGCCTTTGTAAAGCAACAACCTTTACTTTTCCCAGAAGTATGCCATTCATGTGGTGGGTGCAAAGTCGTTTGTCCATATAATGCCATAGATGAAGAAGAAAAAAGAGTAGGAAGTGTCATGAAAGGTATTTCTGGTACAACAGCGTTTGTATCTGGGAAGATGGATGTAGGACAAGTATCTGGTGTACCCATCATCAAAGCCATTCTTAGTCAGATTAAAAATGAAAAAAATGTCATTATAGATTGTCCGCCAGGAAGTGGATGTATGGTTATGGAATCGATAAAAGATGTGGACTACTGTATTCTTGTTGCGGAACCTACTGAGTTTGGGCGACACAACCTAGAAATGGTCTATGAATTAGTCAAAGTATTTCATAAGAAATTTGGTGTTGTACTTAATAAATGTACAGAGAGTGACAATCCATCGGAGCGATTTTGTCATGAAGAACATATTGAGATCATAGGAAGAATTCCTTTTGATAGAGAAATAGGAAAGAAAAATTCTGAAGGTGAGATTGCTGTTTATTCGAATGAAACAGCAATTGCAGCCTTTGATGCTATAAGGAAGAGGCTTGAGAAGAAGGTGAGATGTTGAAAAAGTTATTAATTTTAAGTGGAAAAGGTGGCACAGGTAAAACAACTGTTGCCTCTAGTTTTATACATTTACTTAAAACAAAAACTTATGCAGATTGTGATGTTGATGCACCTAATTTGCATATTACAGCAACGCCTCATGGTAAGCCAGAAATACAAAACTTTTATGGACTTCCTAAACCTAAAATAGACTTAAGTAAATGTATAGAATGTAAAAAATGTCTAGAGCATTGTAAATTTGATGCAATATCTTATCAAGATAGGATAACGATTGATCCATATGCTTGCGAAGGATGTGGAACATGTAAATTTGTTTGTCCTACCCAATCTATAACTATGGAGGAAAGTGTAAGTGGTCAAACTTATATCTATCATGATGAGATTGTGTTTTCAACGGCTAAGTTGAAAATGGGCGCAGGTGCGTCAGGTAAATTGGTATCAGAAGTAAAGAAAAATATGGATAAGTATGCTAAGGATAATATTGCAATCATAGATGGTTCGCCAGGTATAGGATGTCCGGTGATTGCTTCTATGACAGGTGTAGATATGGTTTTAGTTGTTACAGAACCTACCGTTTCAGGTATAAGTGATCTACAAAGAATTTTAGAAACGGCTAATTATTTTAAAGTAAAATGTGCTGTGTGCATTAATAAATATGATATTAATCGAGACAATACAGAGGCAATTAAGCATTACTGCAATCAACACAAAATAGAGGTTGTAGGTATGATCCCCTTTGATAAAATGGCTTCTAAAGCAATTAATGAAGGGAAAAATATTGTTGAGATGGATAGTTGTGCAGGTAGAGCCCTTCGGCACATTTTAGAACACACCTTAAATATATTAAATAAAACAATCTAGGAGGAATGAATGATGAAAATAGCAGTTGCAAGTGAAGGAAAAATGACAGCAGGACATTTTGGACATTGTGAGAACTTCAATATTTATGATGTAGAAGGTAAAACAATTGTAAAAGAAGACTCTGTACCAAATCCAGGACATAAACCAGGCTTTTTACCAAATTACTTACATCAATTAGGCGTGAATGTGATTATATCAGGTGGTATGGGAGGCGGTGCTATCGATATCTTTAATGAAAGAGGTATTGAAGTTATCGTTGGTGCAGCAGGAGAAGCAAAAGCAAATGTTCTAGCTTATCTTGAAGGAAACTTAGTATCAACAGGTTCTATTTGTCATGAACATCAACATGCAGGTGAATGCGGAAATCATTAATTTAATATTAGTTTTAAGAAAATTTTAGTTTTCATGATAAATGTGTAAAAAGAAGGTCTATCTATAAAGATAGACCTTCTTTTTTGGATTGCGTTTTAATAGACTTACGTTGCTATCAGACTCTTTATAGAAGAAAATAGTGAGCAGTGGGTCAATAATCGGTGTAAATTATAATAATGTCTATTTTTATTTGGGTGTAAGGTATTTATAAATACATTGAAAATTGACTAAGGTTATCAAATACTGATAAAATGTAAGTATAGAGTTAGTTGGAACTAACTACCTTATCCAAAGTTGAGGTGTATAATGAAAAAACTATTTACTGAAACGGAAGAACTAATAAAAACGCATGTTTTAAATGAATCTGATACGCAAACGATTATTCATGGAGAAGAATGTTCTATTTATAAAATGGAAAATAATACTGGAGAAGGTATTATTATTAGGTATTCAGTGTTCCCGGGAATAGAAATTCTCTATAATGATATCCATATGACAAATGGTGTTAGGCATAATGCAACTCCACGAGCAGATATTATAGAGATTAATCATTGTCGTATAGGACGATTTGAATGTGAGTTTTCTAATGGAGAAACAGCTTATTTAGGAGAAGGTGATTTAGCAGTTAATGTGATGACGAATGTTGCACGTGAGAGCTGGTTTCCCTTATCTCATTATCATGGTATAACTATTGCAGTAGATATATCTCTAGCAACACAGGTATTAAAACAGGTATCAAATGCTTTAGGAAGGGGGCTATCTTTTGATTTGTTCTCTATGAAGGAAAGTTTGTGCCAGGGTAACTCTTGCTTTATCATGAGAGCAACTGATTCTATTCAACACATTTTTTCAGAACTATATAAAACACCTGAAGATTTGAAAAGTGGATATTTCAAAATAAAAGTAATGGAATTATTCTTATTTTTAAACTCACCAGAAATTACTGCAAAACGAGAAGAACGTCAATATTTTAATAAAATACAGATAGAGTCGATTAAAGCAATTAGACAATACCTTATTCAAAACCTTCATCGTCATGTTACCTTGAAAGAACTTTCTCATACATTCAATTATCCATTAACTTCAATGAAGCTCTGCTTCAAAGAAGTGTATGGTTCTTCAATCAATACTTATATGCAGGCTTATCGTGTACAGTTTGCCGCTCAACTTTTACGCGAATCAAATGATGGAATAACAAATATTTCTTATCAAGTTGGTTATCAAAATGCTAGTAAGTTCTCAGAAGTTTTTAAACAGTTCATAGGGCAGACTCCCACAGAGTATCGAAAAAGTTTTTGTCTAAAAGGAGGGCGTAGTGTCTTATAGGAGTGGCAACGAAATAGAATATTCAGTATTATGGTTTCTGTAAGCAAGAGGGATCATAAGCCGAGAAAACGCATCGATTCCGATGCGTTTTTTTTGAAACACGATGATTAGCAACCAACTTAAAGGAGGGGATATTATGAGGCGTGAAACCAAGCGATATATCATCCGTAAAATAGCCATCGTCATCTTAACAGTATTTGTAGTAACACTGTTATCCTTCCTGCTTATGCGTTTGTCTCCCATTGATCCAGCTACTGCCTATGTAAAGCGGAATTCAGCTATTGTGACTCAAGAACAAATTGACAAAGCCAGAGTAATGTTGGGGTTAGATAAGCCTCTACTGCTACAATATTTTGATTGGGTTAGAAATGCCGTTTGCATGGATTTTGGTATTTCGTTAGGTACTGGTAACCCTGTCGCGAACGAATTGGCAAAAACAGTTTCAGTCACATTAAAGGTTGTGGCACTCTCCGGCATAATGATGTCTATAGGTGCACTAGCAGTGGGGACACTTGGATACTTAGGGAGAAATAGGATTTGGGGAACATTACTCTCTCTATTAACCATGGTAGGTATTTCTGTACCGGGATTCTACTTAGGAACAGCTTTTATCGATATTTTTGCGTTAAAACTTGGTTGGTTGAGTGTATTGGGTAATACTGGGATAGCAAAATATTTTCCGGTGGCACTTTGTCTATCGGTATGTGGAATATGCTTTTATGGACAAATGCTTGCGTCCTCTTTAGAAAGAGAGATGGAGCAAGATTATGCCATGTATGCTAGGTGTAGAGGATTGAGTGAAGGATATATCTTGATTTTTCATGGATTACCTCATGCAATAGTAGATTTACTACCCAGTTTTGCACAAATGCTGAGTTTGTGCTTAGCAAATGCAGCTATTGTAGAGCGAGTGTTTTCACTGCCCGGCTTTGGGTATCTTATTGTTGATGCTGTAGTTAAAAGGGACTCACCAATAATCCATGGGGCTGTATTGATTCTTGCACTTGTGTTAGTTGTTCTAGACAGTTTCACGGAATTATTACAGTACATATTGCGTAGTGATATGAGAGCAAAGGGAGGCGGAGGATGAAACAATCTCAATTAAAAAGAAAATTAGAATTAATTTTTCCTCTAATAATTATTCTAATATGTACCTTTGGTTTTTTATTTGCTCCACATAATCCTGGCCTGGTGAATATGGAAATTCGTTTTCAGTCTCCTTGTATAGAGTATCCATTGGGGACTGATAATATGGGGCGGTGCGTATTATCTCGCTTATTGTATGGAGGGCGTACTACTTTGATGATTGTTTTAGTAGGGGCATTGATAGTAAGTGTTTTTGGAACTTTGGTAGGGCTCTTTATAGGTGGGAGCGAAGGAGGAAAAAATGTAGTATTAGAAGGCATTTTAAATGCAGTAACCGCAATGCCACCTATTGCTTATTTAATTATTTTTATTGCGGCTTGGGGAAATAGTGTCATTACTATGTTAGTTGCAGTTACAGTTTCTCTTTTGTTACGGTTGGTTAAGTTGGTACAAACGCGCACCACTATAGAACAAAACAAGGCATATATCATGTGTGCTATGGCTTCTGGAGCGAAAAAAATGCGAGTGCTATTTGGGCATATTCTTCCGAATCTTATATGGGACGTCCTACATTTTATTTGCTTATCTTGTGCGGATATGATTTTGTCAATTGTGGGATTTTCATTTATTGGACTTGGAATGGGTGACAATGTAATCGATTGGGGAAGTATGGTATCTGAAGCACATCATTATCTCCTTGCCCATTCAAGGCTGACACTATATCCCATTACTATGATTGTTCTTTGCACGATGGCATTTCACATGTTAGGTAGAGAAATTGAAAAAAGAGGGGGGAACTAATGGTTGATGTCCAAAATTTATCTGTAATAACTCAAGATGGTTATAAACTTTTACATCAAATTTCTTTGCACTTAGAAGTAGGAGAAGTTGTTGGATTGACTGGGCAAAGTGGGGCAGGTAAATCCACTTTATTAAAGGCTTTATTGGGGACTTTAAGTAGGGGATGCAGTATAAGTAGCGGAGAAATATTTGTAGATGATATTGCCCTTGGTACATTATCTTTAAAAAAACATCGGTGTTTATGTGGAACGACGTTAGGTTTTATTCCCCAGAATCCCATGACTGCATTTGATCCACAAATTAAGATGGAAAAACAGATTGTTGAAACACTTCACTTAAAAATGGGCATGTCTCGACAACAAGCTATAGACCAAGCAAAAGAATTACTGGTTGATTTAGGTTTTTCTCAACCCAAACGAGTACTTAACAGCTTTCCTGGGCAGCTTTCAGGAGGGATGCTTCAACGCTCAGCCGCTGCGCTCTTGCTGGCAATGAGCCCCAAATACATTTTGGCTGATGAACCGACCTCTGCATTAGATTCAGAAAACAGGACGTTATTGTTGAAACTATTAGCCCAACAAAAAGAAAGGGCAGGTATTTTATTTATCTCTCATGATATAGCTGCATTAAGTCAGCAGTGTGATAGGGTTTATGTAATGGAATGGGGTCAGCTGACAGAAACAGGTACTATGGAAGAACTTCTCTCTAATCCAACGTGTGAATGGACAAAGGAGTATGTGACTGCCAATAGGTCAGTCAGTAAGGAGGGGTGGACATGGAAGGACTAATTGCTGAACATATTAGTAAAACTTATTTGGAATCTCATGGATTATCCTTTGAGGCATTAAAAAACATATCTATTAAGTTAGAGCCTGGTTCATTTACTTGCCTTGTAGGAGAGTCTGGATCAGGGAAAAGTACTCTTGCTCGCCTTTTAGTTGGGTTAGAACATCCAGATACTGGAAAAATATTCTTAGATGGAGAAGATACAACTAACTGGAATGCCGAAGACTGGCGAAAACATAGAAGAAAAATCCAAGCAGTATTTCAAGACACGGGTGGCACATTAAATCCTATGTTATCTGTCCGACGAAATGTTGAAGAAGCCATGATTAATTTAACAGATATGACAAGAAAACAACGACGTGAACGAATCGGTGAATTAATGGAATTAACACATATGGATTCTCGGCTACTAAATGTTCCGGCAAGACAGCTTTCGGGAGGTGAACAAAGACGTCTTTCTCTGATTCGTGCCATGTCAATCTATCCTCGTTATTTAGTGCTAGATGAGGTATTAAGTGGCCTTGATTTTATATCTGCAGAGGCTGTAATGACTGTCTTGGAGCAATATCATAAAGAGTTTGAGTGTGCATTTTTATTAATTACTCATGATATAGATAGTGCTTACCGGCTATCTGATACAATTCTCACAATACAATGTGGGCAAATTATTCGTGTTGGTATAAAAAATACAAAGAAAGGAAGTTAATATATGAAAAAAAGAAAGTTAATCTCTCTTGCTCTGTGTGGGGCATTACTTTGTGGCACTTTTGCTGGTTGCAGCAATGGTAATGGGGAGTCAAGTACAAATACTACATCTGCTTCTAAGAAATCGGAGGCTACAATTACTGAACCTAAAATATTGACTACTGCAGTAGGAGCTGAATTAAATACGCTCTATCCATTGAACATGGATGTTCAAAATAATATAGGTACTAAACTTTGCTATGAAGGTCTTGTTAATTATGAAGATGGCAAGGTTGTTCCAGGATTAGCAGAAAGCTGGGAATTCTCTAATGAAGGGAAGGCATTGACCTTTCATCTGAAGGAAGGAGTTACCTTCCATGATGGCACGCCCTTTAATGGAGAAGCTGTAAAAGCAGATTTTGAGTTTGCACATTCTAACCCTAATTTCAGTAATATTTCTGCTGTCGCTAATTTGGAAAGTGTTGAAATCGTAGATGAATATACCCTTACATTCCATTATCCTAATGCCTATTTTGCGTATTTAATGGATTTTTGCTACCCTGAAACAATGGTCCTTGTTTCTCCAAAAGTTCTAGAGGAAGGAAATTATCAGTTGATGAAAGACGTTGTAGGTACTGGTCCATATATTTATGATGAGATTGTGGATGGAGAATATGTTCGTTTTATACGTAATGAAAATTACTGGGGTGAACAGCCATACTATGATGAAGTAATTGTTAAATATATTCCTGAAGCTTCTGCTCGTCTACAGGCTCTACAGAATGGAGAAATTGACTTGATATATGGAAGCGCACTACTATCTTGGGATGATTATGATCAGGCAATCACTCTATCTAATATTGAAGGAGCAGTAGCTAAAAGTGACTCCAAAGCTCGCAATCTGGTTGTTAACGCTTCTGGAGTACTCTCCAATGTGAATATGAGATCAGCTGTTGCTTATGGGATTGATAAAAAGACGTTATCTAACGGTTTGACTTATGGCAAAGAAACTCCAGCGGATCACTTGTTCCCAGATGACGTTCCTTATACAGATGTTGAGTTGAATGTTGTGCGTACATACAATTTAGATAAAGCCAACGCGCTTTTAGAGCAAGAAGGATGGATTATGAATGAATCTACTGGTATACGTGAAAAAGATGGGCAGCCTTTAATACTGAAATATACATATCATTCCGCAGATGCGCTGAACAAACCGCTGGCAACCGCAATAAAAAGTCAACTAGCAATTATTGGTATTGGTGTGCAGACAGAAGGACAAGAGATGATGACCTGGTGGCAAGAAGGTGTGGCAGGTAACTATGACCTGATTATGTGGAATACGGAACAGCCCTATACGGCTCCTCACAATTACTTTATCCCAATGCTATCTCGTTCCCCTCATGTTCCAAGTCTGAAGAATATTGAAGATAGTGATGAATTTATAGCGTTAATTAATGCGTTTCAGGTGAATGATGATCCTATACAAATTCAAGGGATATTCAATCAACTACTTAATTTTGATAATGACAATGTTTTGGATTTACCTATTCTGTTTGCAAAAGATATGATTGTCTATAATTCAGAGAAAATTGATGGCTATGATTTTACCAGTACTCCAACGTTTTTTGATGTGCGTAAGATTCGACCTATAGAATAAGGGATGTAAGAACCGGATTTTGTTCTGTTATATAGATAGATGTTTTCTAAGGAGGTGGCAATTATGAAGGGGAAAAAGACTTTATCTTCTTTTGCTATATTGTGGAGGTGGGCCGAAGCATATCACAGTGGTTTTCTGAGTGCGGTAATTTTTGCGATATTAGGAGTTGCCTGTGGTATGGTACCTTACTTTTGCATTGGATCTATAATTCGGTTGTTATTAAATGGTGAAGGCATACAATATTGCTTGACATGGTGTACTTTAGCCTTTGCAGGATATATTGGAAAAATAATTTTTTCTACTCTTTCTACGGCTGTTTCACATACTGCAACATTCCATACATTACGAGATATACGAAAAGCACTTTTGAGAAAATTATCACGGGTTCCAATGGGAACCATATTAGATACGCCCTCAGGACAATACAAAACTACTATTATTGACCGAGTGGAGGGAATGGAGCCTACTTTAGCGCATCTGATTCCTGAAATGACATCTAACTTATTAGTGCCTATCATTGTTGCAATCTATATTTTTGTATTAGACTGGCGCATGGGTATAGCTTCATTTGTGACTACTGTCATAGGGCTTGCCATTATATCTAAGAGTACCAAAACCTATGCTATACGATGGGAAGGTGCGGTGAAAATAGGTCATAGTATGGCAAATGCTATTGTGGAATATATCGGAGGAATTCAAGTGGTTAAGGCATTTAGTCAATCAGCAGGATCCTATAAAAGATATGCAGATGCTGTAGAGGATAATGCTAATTACTATGTAGATTGGATGAGAGATAGTCAGAAGTATATGTGTATGTGGCAATCAATTATCCCCTCTGTGTTAGTGGTCGTCCTCCCAATCGGACTTATTCTTTGGTCAAATGGAAGCCTTTTATCTGTTGACTTTCTGACCATCGTAGTACTATCTTTAGGACTGACGGGTCCTGTTGTATCCGCCATGTCTTTTGTAGATGATTTGGCAGTTATAGGTATAAATGTTAGAGAAATTTCTAGTATCATGGATGCTCCAGAACTAATTCGACCAGATCAGCCAGTTTCCTTTCAAAATCAAGAGATTATTCTAGAACATGTAACTTTCTTTTATAATAGTAAGGATGAAGAGGTGCTACATGATATTAATTTGAGAATAACACCGGGCACAGTTACAGCCCTTGTAGGACCTTCAGGTTCTGGGAAATCGACAATAGCTAAGTTGATAGCGGGTTTTTGGGATATAACAGGTGGGAAAATTACACTAGGAGGAGTGGACTTAAAAAAAATTCCTCTAGATCAGTTAAATCAACAGATTGCTTATGTATCACAAGATAACTACCTCTTTGATCGTACGGTAAGAGAAAATATTCGAATGGGGCGACTAGATGCTACGGATGAGGAAGTGGAATTTGTTGCAAAGGTAACAGGTTGCGATAGTTTTATTCAAGTTTTGTCGCAAGGATATGATACTGTCTGTGGAGGTGGTGGAGGTCATTTATCTGGTGGTGAAAAACAAAGAATTTCTATTGCGAGGGCCATGTTGAAAAATGCCCCTATTGTAATTTTAGATGAGGCAACAGCGAGTATTGATCCTGAAAATGAAGCTGTGATTCAACGAGCTATTTCCGCCCTGACAAAAGGGAAAACACTTATTGTGATTGCTCATCGGTTATCTACGATTGTGGATGCAGATAATATTGTTGTGATTGAGCGAGGAAAAATTGTGGATCAGGGAAAACAAGAAGAGTTGATAGAAAATTGTCCACTTTATGCTCAAATGTGGAAAGCTCATTTGGGAACACAGGATAGTCGGTGAAAGGAGGAAAGTCGATGTTTGGAGTATTGAAGAAGATATTTTCATTTGCAGGAAGCCGTAAAAAGTTATTGATAAAAGCAATAATCATCGCTTTTTTAGGCGCTCTGTTTTCAGCTTTGCAAGTCGTTGCCATAGTACTTACACTAGATTGCATTCTGTTAGGAAAAGTGGATTCAATTTGGCTTATTCTATTGATTATGCTTATATCTATCGCAGGTCATGCATTTTGCTCGTACCATTCTATCAACTTAGAGACGGAAACAGGATACTGTATGGTAGCAGAAAAACGTATCCATATTGGTAATCGGCTTCGTTATATTCCTATGGGATATTTTAATGATAATAGTCTAGGGAATATTACGGCAGTGGTTACCACAACACTGGCTGATGTTGAAAATACGGCAGCTCGTTGCCTCGTTTTGGTTTTGGGAGGATTTTTAAATACATTAGCATTATGCCTTATGTTAGTATTTGTAGAATGGAGAATTTCTCTACTTTCCGTTATTGGGATTTTTGCCTATCTTTTAGCTACAGAATTATCTCAAAGAGCAGCTTATAAAACGGCTTATGCACGTCAGCATGCTCAGGAAAACTTAGTAGAGGCAGTTTTAGAGTATATTCAAGGAATGAGTGTGGTTAAGTCATATGGATTAGAAAAGGATAATGGTCAAACTGTAAGCAGAGCAGTAGATGATAGCAGCAAAAAAGCCCTTTCGTTGGAATATAGTTTAGTTCCATGGATGGCAATTCGACAGCTTATTATTCGGATTTTTAGTATAAGTATTGTTTTAAGAATACTATTTCTTTATTCTGCGGGAACATTACCTCTTTCTCGTTGCCTATTACTTCTTATAGCATCTTTTATGATCTATCAGGACTTAGAAAGTGCTGGGAATATGTCAAACAATCTGCAACTCTTGGGTGCATCTATGGAGCAAGCCAATGCTATTGATAATACACCAACTATGGATATAGATAGAGAGGAACTGATCCCTATAGATTCCTCCATTTCTTTTAAAGATGTTAGCTTTGCTTATGGGAGTCAGATGATTCTTGATCATGTGAATTTAACTATTCCTGCTGGAACTACAACTGCTATTGTAGGTCCTTCAGGGAGTGGAAAGACTACGCTATGCAATTTAATTGCAAGATTTTGGGATGTACAAGGCGGGGCTATTTTTGTTGGAGGATATAATGTAAAAGATTATAAACTGGATAGCTTGATGAATAATATTTCTATGGTTTTTCAAAATGTCTATTTATTTCAAGATACAATTGAAAATAATATTAAATTTGGCCGTCCAGAAGCTACACATGAACAAGTAGTAGATGTAGCTCAGGCAGCACGTTGCCATGATTTTATTTCTGCATTGCCGCAAGGATATAATACCATTTTAGGTGAAGGAGGCGGAACGCTTTCTGGTGGAGAAAAACAACGTATCTCTATTGCACGTGCTATGCTAAAAAATGCTCCTATTATTATTCTAGATGAAGCAACGGCAAGTGTGGATCCAGAAAATGAAGCTGAACTTCAGGTAGCTATAAATGCACTTATGCATAATAAAACAATTGTTATGATAGCTCACCGCTTAAAAACGGTTCGCCAAGCAGATCAAATTATCGTGTTGAACGAGGGGAGCATTATGCAACAAGGTACTCATGAAACATTACTTCAACAAAAAGGACTTTATGCAGAGTTTATTAGTATGATAAAAGAAGCAAGTGGGTGGAAACTAGTTTAAATAGTCTTGTGCGGTGGTTTTGAAATAATCAATACCACCGCTTTTTTATTCTACAATAGAATAATTAATATAGATATCTCAAAAGGTCATACAGAAAAAACTAAAGTACACATAAGTTTTCATTACATTTAGAACACCCTAAAGTATTTTTTATGTGCTCTAAATCTTTAAGAATTAAAAAGCCATGATTAAATGTTATCAGATTATCATGTTTTAATTTGGTTAATAACCTACTTATAGTTTCTGGTGAGGTCCCTAGGTATTCAGATAAAATTATATTAGAAAGTTTTATATTTATTTTAAAACCCTCTTGTGTTTTTAATCCATAAGTATTATATAGGCGTATTAATATAGAAAGCAAAGCATGTTTTTTATCATGAATACCAATATCTCTCATCTGTAAAAAACTTTTTGGCATAGATAATCATGATATAAATACAAATTTCTAAGAAGTATAAAATCGTTTTCAATTATAGACTTAAAAGTAGGCGCAGATATAGTACCTAATGTACACTCTGTTAAAGTACTTATTCTGAATAAAGATGAAAAGTTATTCTCCATATTTAAAATTGCTGGAAATATAATGATCTCAGAGTTGTAAATGCCGAGTAGAAGTTCATTATAATTTGGTAGCATATGGGATACTTTTATTGTTCCATTTAAAACAATGATTAATTTATTCCGTTGATCTTCCTGTTCCCATATAGGTGTTTTTCTTTTTAATGTGATTGTGCTTTCAATAAAAGGTTTAAACTCTTTTACTAAGTTATGTCTTAATTCTATTAAATTCATAGATCACCTCATTCTTATTGGAAAGTTAATATTAATTATTATAACATAATAATTAAGTGGTAAAAAACATGATAGATATCATTTTTTTTATTGATAATTATGTATAGAATATAGAGGATATTTTAGTAAGAGTATAAAATTAAAAAATTAATAAATGAAGGAGAGAATTTATGAAAGAAAATAGAAAAGTTTATTTTTAAAAATATATATTTAAGTATAGATATTTTTTACTTTTATTGATATTAGAGAGGGAATCTACATTTTTTAGAGGCGTACATAGGATACTTACTTTTGACAATAAAAATAGAAAGTAGAAAGAGATTAAAGATAAAAAGTAGATTAAAATATAAAGCAAAAAGTTATTAAAATTGTTGAGTGTATTATCATAAGTAGTTCAGAAAACCAGTTTATTGGTATTAATTATGGCGATAAAATAGGAAAAAGTAATAGAATAAAATATTTCATTATAAAGGAATTAAACTAAAAAAGTGATAAAGGAGCAGTAATATGGTCAAAAGATCTAATAATAAAATAAAGAAAAGACTATTTAAGTCGTACCTTGGGATATTTATCTTATTTTTTATTTCAATTATAGGGGTTACTTTTGTTTCGTTTATAGGTGCAAAAGAAATATTAACTAAACTAGGAGAAGAAGCTTTAAAAAATAGAATTAATATGGGTGTTGCCATGATGGACATGTTAGAGACACAAGTTGAAAATTCTAAAATAACAAGAGAAGAAGCCCAGGAAATATTTAAAACTAAAATGTTAAATGAAAGAGGCAGTGATGGTAAGACTCAAGGGTTAAATAAAAAGTTAGAACTTAATGTTCAAGCATATATGTATGCTATAGATAGTAATGGAAATGAAAAGATGCATCCTTTTAAGGAAGGAGAGAACATCTCAGATGTAGTTGACAATAAAGGGAGAAATATTACTAAACTTATTATTGATGAAGGAAAAAATCCTAAAAATGACGGAATAATAACATTTTCTTGGAAAAATCCTGAAGACAAGAAAGCAATGGATAAGGTAAATGTAGTAGCGTATTATGAACCTTGGGAATGGTATTTAAATGTAGGTTGCTATTATAGAGATTTTTATGGAAACTTAATTCCCACATTTCTTAAAATATTAATAGTAACTATAGTTGTATTATTGTTAAGTATACTTTTAATAAGATTTATAATATCAAAGAAAGTTGAACCATTAAATAAATTAATTGAATTAATAAAAAAGATAGGTGATGGAGATTTAAGTTCCAAGATAGATGTTGATTCAAAGGACGAATTAGGGTATATGGCTAATATATTAAATACTACCTTATATGAAATAAGATCCATGATAATAAGTTTTAAAAGTATATTAGATAAAATAAATGAGAAGGTTGAATACGTAAATGAAGCTAGTGAAAGTACTTTGGAAGTATCTAATCATATAACAGAAGCTATAGAAGAAATTGCTTGTGCAGCAGGGAATACAACACGAGATATGGAAATAAGTGTTGGTGTAGTAGCAGATTTAACTAACAATATTGTCTCTATCAAAGATACAAGTTTACATCTACAAAATGAAGCTATTAATGCAGGAAAACTGAACTTTGATGTGCTAAATATACTAAAAGATTTAGAAGAAAAAAGCTCAGAAAATTTTAATTTAGCAGAAGAAACGGTTAATAATATGAATTTATTAACAGAAAAATCAAATACAATAGTAAAGATAATAAATACTATAGAAAATATATCCAAGCAAATTAATTTGTTGGCATTAAATGCATCTATTGAAGCATCAAGAGCCGGAGAAGCTGGTAGGGGATTTGTAGTTGTAGCTCAGGGAATAAAAAATTTATCATCACAAACAGAAGAAGCTACAGCTCAAATAAATGAATATATAAATGAGCTTATAGAGGCGATTAAGTATTCAGGAGAAAGCGTTATAAAAACCAAACAATCTTCAGAGCTTCAAAGAAATACCATAAATGAAACACAAAATATAGTAAAAGAAGTTGTAAGATTTATGGAAGAGATTCCAAATCATATAAAGAATAATGTTGATAAAATAGAAGAAACCTATAACAAAAAGGATTTGGTAAATAAAGCGATGAGTTCAGTATTAGGTTTAACACAAGAGATATCAGCAGCTACAGAAGAAATAGCATCTTCAATAATAGAGGTAAATAAAAATATATTAGAAGTAGATAATATGATAAAAGACTTAGATAATAGTGCAAAGATGTTAAGTCAAAAGTCAGCTAAATTTACAGTATAAAGATGAGAAATTACAAAGATATTTCAAAAGAGATTTTAGAGGAGTTAATGCAGGTAGGGCTAGTAATGAACCTTCTTAGTATAAAACTTACAGAAGAGCCAATACAATAAATTAAGAAGAAACTATAAATACAAAAAAGACGGTCTATCTATGCAGATAAATCGTCTTTTTTGGCGTGGGTTTCAATAGCCTTATTTTGCCATTTACCTCTCTTGTAGAAGAAAATAGTGAGTAGTGCACCAATAATCCATGAGAGGAGTAAGGAAATAAATACGCTTTCACATCTACCGTTTGGAAGTTCTGGCGTTCTTGTAAAGAAAGCCAGTGAATAAGCTACAGGTACTCGGATGATAACAGTAGTAATCAGAGAAATCCACATTGGTGTCATAGTATCTCCGGCACCTCTCATAATACCTGATAAGCATTGAGTCACGGCCATAGCAACATAGCCTACAGCAAGAATGGTCATCATACGCATACTTAAATCCACAAGTTCTGGTGTATCGGTAAAGATGGACATAAGATTTCTACCAAAGATGAGAATAAGTACAGTAATAATGATTGCAGTAGCAAGGGCAAAGAGTGTTCCTTCTTTAGCACCTTTTTTAACACGGTCATATTGTTTAGCACCTACATTTTGACCAGCAAAAGTTGTCATGGCTGTACCAAAGGAGAAGTTAGGCATCATAGCAAAACCATCCACTCTCATAACGATAACATTGGCTGCAATAAAGGCTTCTCCATAACTATTTGTAAGCGACTGAACAATAATCATAGCAAATGAAAGGATCATCTGTGTTAAACCTGAGGGAAGTCCTAATCGAATAGTGGTTGCAACATGTGTTTTGTTCCACTTTAAGTGACGTAAGCTAAAGTCAAAGACATCGTGCATTTTGGATAACTTGATGAAAGACAGTATAGCTGACACAATTTGAGCAATGATGGTCGCAAGGGCAACACCAGCTACACCCATATCAAATACAGCGACAAAGAGTAAATCTAATAAAATATTTAAGATGGTTGACACTAATAAATAGATTAAAGGAGAGATAGAATCCCCCAGTCCCCTTAAGATTCCACCTAAAATATTATAATAGGCCATGCCGCTTATACCCATGAATAAGATGAGTAGGTAACTATAGCACCAATCAATAATGCTTTCGGGTGTATTCAGTAAATTAAGCATTGGTCGTATAACAAATGGCGTAATAATCATCAGTCCTACAGATACAATGGCAGTAAGCAAAATACAACATTCAATAGCGCCAGATAGATTTTCACGGTCTTTAGAACCAAAGTACTGAGATACCATGATCCCAGCCCCTACGGAAATACCGATAAATAAGACTAATAGTAAGTTGATAATAGGCCCTGCACTCCCAACAGCAGCAAGGGCATTATCCCCTACAAACTTCCCGACAATAATACTGTCTACCGTATTATAAAGTTGTTGGGCGATGTTCCCAATAAGCATAGGAATCATAAAGATAATAATTTGCTTTAAAGGATCACCAACGGTCATATCTGTTGGTTCTTTAAGCTTTTGCAATAAACTTTTCATATTTTCCTCTCTTTCAATTTTTTATAATTTGTATTATAGATTAAATTTATTATAACATAAGTATTGACTAATAGACTGAAAATATAAAATAATAGAGTTGTATAAATAAAATGGATATTTATGTCGAAATAGAAACAGCTAATGGGTAAGACAAAAAGTAAATAAAGGGGAGTACGCATGCAACATATTTATGAAGAAAATGTACACTATCTAACAGATATGTTATTTGAAGCAATAGAAGAAGAACCAAGGAAGAAGTTGTTCTTGATGCAGTTAGAGATGCTATTACAAGGGCTAGGTGGGTTGATGTGTGCTATTTTATATAGACAAGTCATCTACCAGTGGATCTATGAGGGAATAGGGCCTATAATGTCGCTAAGAGAGCGAATGATAGTAGCAGCCCTCTCAACTCAAGAAGTCTACAATAGACTAGAAATGATGGAATCATTGATGCTCATTCCTACAAGTCTCATGGCATTAGGTGGCGTAGGTATGGCGATAATGGGGCTTTATACACTAATCAAACAACAAATTGGGGTAGGCCAATGCCTTAGATACTTTGATATTCCAGCTGTAGGTACAAATCATTGGGGGATAGCATTCTATGAGGAGGATGAAAACATTATATTTAGACAAACATCTTTTGAATGCTTAGAGGAGCATTTAGGCAATGAATACTTAGAATGCCTATGGACGTATCAGTGGTTTATCAATAAGTTAGAAGTGACACCAAGTGTGATTAGATATTGGTTGATGATTAACCTTCTTGCAAGCTTAGCGCACAAAAAAGGAATACTCAATAAAATAGAAAGAAAGCTATTGATTAAAGAAATTAAAACAAGTTATAAAGCGTTGAGTATAGAAGAAGAGCAAAAGGCAGCCTAGCATCAAGCTAAATAGTTTTGTGATAGAAATCCGTGCATTAATTGTGAATATAGAACACAACAAGCCTACCTAAGGCATCTCTCCCTCTTGAACATGAGATGCACTTAAGTAGGCTTGTTGCATAGTGGCAAGGCACTCCAAGGTCCACAGCACTTATCTACTTCAACTTAAAGCTTGTAACTGATATAGGTATGAACTTCTAGTGTAATCCTGATAGGTATAAGGTGAATAAGGTTTCCTTAGTGACAGAGGTATCTTTATATACATAACACGTTAGATTGCTATTAACCTGTAGTATGCAGGAGGTGGCTAGAAATAAATACATAAGAAATTACAAAGATTAAATGGAAGTAACACAAGATACCACGAAGCCAATGCAAAGCGGTATTGCCCCAAATCTACCTGGCTTGCCACCACCATGAAGTAGATTTAGTTGATTAAGAAAAGGGAAGTGCTAAAGGTAAGAGGGAGGGAACCCTAAAGCTTGTCCAACTTTTCTTAGTGAAAGGGAAACAGCAAGTAGGTGGCCACCTATTTGTTACTTGGTTTGTTTTGCCTTTCACTTATATATATACAGAATAGAGCACCATTTTCCTCAAAAAAATAAGGAATGAAAATATATTTGTGCAAGAAATATAGGAAATGAGCAGTTAAAGTAAGTAAAAATTGTGCAAATAGGAGATGAAATAGGTAGGTTCATACAGAGAAAAATAAGAATGATAGGACAAATGTCAAGATGAATTTTATAACAACACAACAAGCTCACCTAGAGTCTACCCTCCCTCTTAAAATAAGGTAGATCAAGGTGAGCTTGTTGTCTGTGTGGCAAAAGTGCTCCTATAAGTTCTGTAACACAAGGCGTTCTAAGATATAGATAGGAATCTAGAATAATTCTATAAGTGGATGAGCAGCTCCTTATCTCTATAAGACTTACGCGTAAACTTAGGTGATAGAGGTATCTGATATACATATCACTGTAATATACACGTACAGGTTATAGCAGAGTGAGATTGCTTTAAGACTCATAGTTAAGGTATAGAGGCCTAAATATGTAATTGAACAAAGGAAGTGTTACAAAGTTTGAAGCTATGGGTGTTACACCTTATCTAGAGCCTTGCCACAGACACGATAGATAAGGTTACTAAGAAAAGAAGATGAACAATAGGCAAGAGGGAGAGATCCTAAAGTTTGTCTAAGCTTTTCTTAGAAGTAAAGGCTAAGGCACAAGTCGGTGGCCACCAAAGTTACCTGTGATGTTTAAGCCTTACGCTATATATATACAAATTAGAGAGGGAAATCCGTCGGAGAAAATGAAAGAAAAGTTAAGTTTGTGGAAGGTTAATAAGAGTGAATGTGAAAAATTGTAGAAATGGTTACAAGTAATAGATAAGAGAGAAATTTCAGAGAAGCAAAATACGTGCTTTTTAGTAAATAGTTTTATATATAAATGACGAAATATTTGGTATAATTATGATTATATTAAATACTAGTCTAAAAAGGGGAGATCAGGGGTGCACTTAAATAGAGAACAGCTTAAGCTAGCCGAAAATGGAGCAATGGGACATGCACTTATTAGAGGCATTGCAGGATCAGGCAAAACAACTGTAGGGGTTAGAAGAATTACTTATTTACTTGAAAATTATTGTTATGAATCAGATAAAATTTTGTTTATTACATATAACCGTTCATTGAGTAAATATATTGAGTATCTTTATAAAAAGATGGAAACAGCTGTTAATATAAGTCTTTTTGATACAGAAGAAAGTAAGGATCCAAATGTAGAGGTAAAAACAATCGATGCATTAGCTTTAAAATATTTTAGTAAGTACAATGTACTGAGTCAAAAGAATGCAACAATAGCTTGGCAAATACCAAATAGTTTGGTACAAGAAGCAATTGCTACAGTAAAGGAAGCCTATCCAAATTGTAAGTTTTTGAATAACCAGCATTTTAAATTTTTGAAAGATGAAATTGCATGGATTAAAGGATGTGGTTATACAACGCTAGAAGCTTATCAAAATGCAGATAGAATAGGACGTTCTCTAGGGAGTGAAGAAGAAGGACCTAGCAAACTTTATAAGCAATCTACCAACAGAGAGGCAATCTATAGCTTGCTAAAAGAAATAGATAGAAGGCTTTTTGAAAATAATCAAGTGGATGGATTAACAGCGAATATTATGGCACTCAAATACATTGTGAAGCATGGTGCGGAAGAAAGGTATCAGCATATTATCATTGATGAAGCCCAAGACTTAACAAAGGTTCAGCTAGAGCTTATTAGTGCGTTAAAGGCAGAGCAAGAAGAAAGCTCCATTTTGTTTTTAATGGATGTTGCTCAAAGTATCTATCCTCATGCATGGCTGACAAAAGGACGCACCTTTAAAAGTATTGGCTATGATATGACAGGAAAAGGTTATAAACTTAATAAAAATTATCGTACAACAACAGAGATTTCTCAATGTGCATATAGCTTGTTATCAAAAGAACTAGAAATTGTAGAAGATGAGAATTTTGTAAAGCCAACTCTTATAGAAAGACATGGAGAATACCCTGTTTATAGACATTTTGAATCAAGCAAAGAGCAAACAAACTATGTCATTCGTTTAATCAATGCCTTAAAGAAAAGTTATAATTTAAAAGATATTGCTATTGTGAGTCGCACGAATAAGGCATTAGAACTTTTGCAAGAAGTATTAGACGAGGCACATATGCCATCACTCTTATTTAAAAACAACAAAGAAGTAGATTTTGGAAAAGAAGAAATCAAACTTCTAACCATGCACTCTGTAAAAGGATTAGAGTTTAAAATTGTAATTTTAATAGAGCTTAATAAAAATATTATTCCATATACTCAAAGTGGATTAACGGAGGAAGAAGCCAAAGAAGAAGAGAAAATGGATCGCAAATTGCTTTATGTAGGGATGACAAGAGCACAAGAAAGTCTATATTTATGTTCATATGGGGAGGCTTCCAAGTTTATTAAAGATATAGATAAAAAGTTTTTGACCATGCAAAATGGAAGCCGTATGAATGCCTTTTATCAACTGCCTTATGAGCAATACTTATTTATAGAGAAGATTAAAAATAAGCATGAACAAGAAGAAAGTATTAGACAATGGGTGCTAGCAGAGCTAATCAATAACTATGGTTATCCAAAGGAATTGTTACAAGTAGAGTATCCTGTTAGAAGCTTCTCACAAGTAGGTTTAGTGGACATAGCTGTTATCAATAGTAACAATCAGATGCCCCATTTATTTGTAGAAGTGAAACAACGTAATGTAGCTATAGAAGAAGCAGTTGCTCAGCTCAAATCCTATATGAACGTATCCAATGTCACATACGGTATAGCGACTAATGGGAAAGAAATTCTATTTTTAGACCAACAATTTAATGAAATTAAGGATATCCCTGTATGCGATATTACCTTATTACCAACAACTATGGAAAGATATATTTATGTAGATAAAGGAAGTTACAGAAACTATCCATTTGAAAGAGATATTAATGTAGCAGAGATTATAACAGAAGAAGGCACATTCTCAGAAGATACATTACAAAACATCAAGATTTATTCAGATATTGCAGCAGGCATGCCTATAGAGATTGTAGATGAAATCAAAGGCAACTTTAGACTACCAAAAGAATGGACAAAAGAAAGACCAGGGCTCTACATCCTTAATGTGCGAGGGGATAGCATGCTTGGTGCAGGTATAGAAAGTGGAGATATGGTTGTTATAGATGGGGAACAAGTAGTTAGTACAAATGATATAGGCGCAGTGTATTATAACGGTGCAACAACCCTAAAGAGAGTGGTGCCGATGGGGGATAGTATATTGCTTATGAGTGAGAATCCAGAGTATGAACCGATACAAATCTCGGAAGGTGATTTTAAGGTAATGGGGAAATTGGTAGGTGTGATTAAGAAAGTATAAGAGGTAGGGAAAGACATAATGGAAAAATTAATTAAAGCGGTTATTGATAATCAAAATAAGATTCCTTATATTAACTTAAATGGATTGAATGCTTATAAAGGATGGACAGCGGATTTTCATATATCAGTTTGTGGGAAAGAAAGTATTAGATTAAATTTGGAAGAAGAAGAGGATCTATTCTTACTTTTTGTTTTAGCATCTGCATGGTCAAAAACAGGGCCTTGGGAAAATGCTGCATATTTTACTGTATATCTTAAAGCTAGCAATAAAGATAAGGTAGAGTTATGGCTAGATGAAGCATTTGTAGAAGAAGAGAAACAAAAGAGAAAAAAGGCTGCAAGTGAAATTATTAGCCAATGTACCGGTGTTATACCGAGGAAAAAAATTAGTTTTAGACAAGACTACTATACAAGTATGGTGGTATTAGCAAAAGAGTGGGAGCATATTAAAGCACAGCTTTATCAAGCAGAGAAAAATAAGGAATATGATACTTTTATACAATATATAAGTAGTGTTTCAGGATTAGGAGCAGGACAGAATAAAATGCGTATAAAGATACCACTAATTTTGAGAGAATTAAGGTGTCAAAATGTATTTCAGCATATTCCAGGTAAATATTGTTGTGTGCCTGATGAACGTGTAAAGGTAACATGCAAAGAGCTAGGGATTTACTTACCAACAATTAACTCTATAAAAAGTATATTAAGAGCTTCAGAAATTATCTATGATCATTTTGGAGATTTATATGATATACCATTGTTTGCTTATGAGGATTTAAAAGAAAATATTTAAAATTTATGTGAGGGGAATATGGAAGTTACCAAAATATTAAAAGAAAAACTTATGATACAAGAAGGAAAAGCACAAATAAAAATGTTGAAGAAAAATAAACGCTTTAATATACAATTAGTAGAGGAGGGGATACTAGTAGATAACTTAAGAAATTACCCCTTATTAGAGTGGAAAGTTTTTGAAAAGGCTATAGAATTATTAAAAGATAATAATGGTTGCGTGCAAAAAGGAAATGCAATGGGATATAAATTAGGAGATGGAATGTTGTCTGTTGATTCCTTAGAAGGATACATTGCAAAAGAGGTCTATGGAAAGAGCATAGGAGATTCAGTTTTTAGAAGAGTTTCACCTATTGTAAATATATTGGTATGGGCAGAAGTATGCGAGAATGGTAAAGGTGTGTTAAAACTAAAGAAAAATGGATAAAGAAAAGACAGCGCGTTGTGAAGCTGTCTTTTCTTTATGATTTCCATTCGTGTAGAAAAATGTCTGTTTATGCTTAAATTATAAAATCTATATATATAATATGATACACTAATCTAGATAACATAATATATGGTAAATACTAAATTATATATTATGGAGAGCCCGTTAAAAATATATTCCCTCATATTCACATATAGATAGGGATAAAGATTATATATTATATATTAGAAATAAAAAGGAGTAGATTATGAATAATTATTGGAAATTTTCTTCTATCCCTTGTATAGAAGAATCATCCTTTAACAAAGTCCTAGAGAGATTTTACAATTTTGGTATATCAGGGCTTGTTAGAGAAAATATACAAAATTCCTTAGATGGTAAATTGCCGGGAGATACTAGACCAGTTTTAGTTACTATTAAAACTGGAACAATCAATAAGCAGGATGTACCAGGCTTAGAGGAAATCAAAGAGCGCATTTTATGTCTTGAAGGTCGTAATGGTTATACGAAAGAAACCATTGCACATATGCGAAGTAAGATGAATGATGAGCCCATTCATTACATATCATTTGAGGATTCTCATACTAAAGGACTTAGAGGGGCGTTGAATGGACAAAGTGATTCATCAGAAGATACTTGGAGTATCTATGCCTATAACAAAGGGGTACATACGATAGAAGCAGATGAAAATCTGGAGAAATCTAGAGGGGGATCTCATGGTATTGGGAAAATTGCTTCTAATGCAGCCTCTGAATTATATATGATGTACTTTGCCAACTGTGATGCAGAGGGCAATCAGCATTTAGGTGGGACCGTTCAGCTAATCGAACATAAATATAAGGAGCATTTTTATCGTTCAACAGGATACTTTACTGATGCGAGACAAGTGGGCGCACAGACGTCCAAATTCTATCCTTTTGAAAACAATTTCCATGAAGTCTTTAGAAAAGATACAAGAGGGTTAAAAATTATTATTCCATTTTTAAGAGAACAATTTAATGACGATAAAGAAATTTTAAAAAGTGTATGTGATAGCTTTTTTATTGCGATTTTGCAAAGTAAGTTGGAAGTTATTTTAAATGATGAAGTTCTAAATAGTAAGACTATCAAAAACTACATCACTCATGAAGATTATTATGAACAAACATTAGATAAAAATATAGCCAACTTTACACCCCTTTATTTTAAAACTTATTTTAATCAAGAACCTATACCTGTAACGATTTCAGATGTCCGAGAAGAATATAACTTTAAATTATATTTTACATATGATGAAACCATTCCAAAGGGACGTATGGCCATTATCCGTACAATAGGTATGAAGATAGAGGACAAAAAAATTACAGGAAACGTCAATAAACCATTCAATGCCATTTTGATCCCAAACTCTATTAAAGAAGATGCTTTCTTAAAGTCTTTAGAGAATGAATCACATACAGAGCTCTCATGGGAACATATCAAAGACCAGAAGCTGCAAAGAAACGCCAAAAGATTTATTAATAATATGTCTAAGGCGATTGCAAAAGTCATTGAAGAAGCAATTAAAAAGAATAATCCAACGGACGGTGTGATGAATACTTCCGATATTTTGTATGTGGTTGAAAATCAGTTTAAACAAGACCTTGCCGAAATAACAGCAACTGTTAAGCTGAATCAAGGAAATAAAGATAAAACCGTTGTAAAAGTTACAACAGATATTCCTAGAAAACCTAAATCACCTCATGATCCAGATGCTAAGCCAACATCTAGACCAAATGGAGGCTTGAAGAAGGTAAGAAAACCTAAAACAGAAGATACTTATGAAGACGAAAGAGAAAAAATTAAATTTAATGCTCATCCAGATATTGTAGAACGTGCTATTTTAGGAGATAAAGAAGTGGTACGTTTTGACTTCTCAGGTAGTGAAGAAGTGGGAAAAGCAAAAGTATGTGATATTGCATTAGCGGTTGTAGACGGTATGGGGACAGAGTATGCCAATGAGTTTAATATGGATAGAAGCTATAGCGGGGGATTAGACCTTACAACAGGAAAGGCATTGAAGATAGAAGATAATGTCATAAAAGATATTGTAATTAAAAAGGGTATTGCACAGATTAAGTTAGAGCTCACACCACAGTATAACAAAGCTCTAAAATTTGTGTACTATGTGGAGGTGTAGAAGATGATTTATAAAAAAGATGCCAACTTCCCTTATCCATTACTGACCAATACATCAAGCAGTTATCAAGGATGTAACTTTGTTTTAGATGTTAGCCTTGAAGAAAATAGTGAAAACTATCGTTTTGAGATTAATTATGAGATGGATTCAAAGTTTATCCTAGAATTATTGCAATCGAAGCATGCACAGCTTGTTTTAGTTATTCAGTCTAAAGACAATAAGTTCTTTAATTTAAAATTAGGTGAACGCTACATAGAGATATCTAAGTCACGTATTTCTTTAAGTAAACGTACGAATATTCAACTTCTGATTCAAGCTAAAGAAGAAATTAGCTTTGTAAAAAATGAAGATTTAAGCCCATTTTATGATGCACTCAAAGATGAGATTGTTGTACCAAAACATTCAATTCTAGGTTTTTCTAACTGTGTGATTTTTGAAGGCAGTAACAATAAACCACTTGAACTCTTTGAAAAGAGAGTAAATCCTAATATTAAATCAGATATTAAGATTGAGTTAGGAAGTGAGACCATAGTGATTCAATACAAAAAAGAAGAACTTCAATTCAGTGATTTTCCAATGAGTAATACCCTTAATAATCATTACATCTATATGGGACTTCAAAAAGCACTTTATCGTTTTATTGTTACTCATAGTGAAGATGGAGAGTCCGTAGATCTTGAGCAACTAGATCATCCAGAGGATGGGTTGGACTTTAAACTTTATACCCTGATGAAAAAGAAAATGGTGCAAGAATTAAATGTGGAAAATATGGATGAAGTCATTTGCTTAATTTCAGATAAAATTTTGGATAAACATGCAAATGCAATAAAGGGGCTGTATCAAAATGAAAATTAGATTATTAGATAAAAGTTGTATAGGAAGTGAGACATTTTATCAAGACTTCTTAAATGACCAAATCAAAGATAAAGAAGAATACTTTACAGATGAATATGTGTATATCGACCAGGCACCTGCATTTCCTATCTATCTCAATATAAGTAATGAGGCAGAGAGAAATAGGCGATTCCAAGAAGCCTTTGAAACAATTTCTAAATATTACTTAGAAACAGATAGAGATGTACATATGAATGGTGTGTTCTGGTATACACTTTTTTGTACAGAGCATAGAGCATATATATTAGATCAGTACCCTAGTGTAACAGAAAGTATTAAAGAGTTTAAGAACATTGTACTTAAGAAGTTCGATTGGGAGAGTTATGTGTATAAATGTGTGTTAGGTGCACAGTATGTCAATGATTATGTACAAGATATTGAAGTGAGAAGAAAGTACTATAGACTTATTGCTGAGAACTTAGATTTGTATAATTACATCATTAAGTATGAAATTTTTAGAAATGATCGTTTCTTGCTAAATGTATTAGATATTATCAATGATCATGAAGGACTTTCAAAAATTCTAAAGGCAAAGATCAAAGATAGACCAGATTTAGGCAAAGATGAACGCTATGGCAGAAGAGTTGTTTTTGAGTTTAATAAAAGTTATCCGATTGTCATGTCACCTATGATGGAAAAAGAAGAGCTGGAGAAGTTGTTCTTTGAGTATTTGGGGTATTATTATGATGTAAGTGAGATTGGAAGTTAAAAGAAGTAATTGAAGTGTAGAAGAAAATATAAATGACGTACGGTTTCCTAAACCGTGCGTCGTAGGTTCAAATTCTATCAGGTACAATTACATGACACTCGTAAGTTATTGACTATCAATGTCTTGCGAGTTTTTGTTTGTTATAAGAAAATAATGAGCATTTTTAAGTAATGCTAGGTAATTGCTATTAACCGTCGTCGCTACGACGTCGCGAGGTCGACGTGAACGTCGGTCTAACAAATTAAGATGAAGGAGATGGGATTAATGGTTTTAGGAGAACGTGAATACAAGTTGATATTATTAGATACAAATGCAATACGAGAAATAATAACAAATACTAAATTGTCTGGGAAAGGTTTTTTTGAAAAATTCTTTTGTAATCAAGGAAACTATGCACCTTGTTTTTTTATCTACAATGTAATAGAACTTATGCCTTATGCCGATATTTTTGAAAAGTTTATTGAGTTCTTTAGTACAGTTCCATGTCTTATGTTTTTTCCTATAAAGATAGTCATTCACCAAGAGTACCAGCAATATTGTTTAGGAAAGAAATTAACGATTGATAATCAAATAGCACATGCATTTACACCTATAGTTGATGATGAACGCTATAATTGTAAGACATTTTTCAGTGGAATGAAAGAAGACGTAGGATTGGTTAAGAGCATTCAATTTGATGTTAAGCAATTGGCTGAGGTAGCAAAAGAATGGGAAAAACAGCGTAATCATACAGAGAAGTTATTAAAGAAGATGGGCATGTCACCTACAATTGTTGATGAGAAATTTTATTTAGGGCAAGAATATGAAACTATCATTAAGGATATGCATAATTGGGAAATAAAAATAGGAAATCAAAAAATCGATATAAAGGAGCTGCCTACATTAAGGATAATGGAATATGCTCAATTTAATCGTGTTTATCTTACTAAGAAGAAAATAACCCCCAATGATGTGATGGATATAAGGATAGGCGGCATTATACCTTATATGGATGCAGTTATCACAGAGAATTTTCAAGCAAATATTTATAAAAAGGCAAAGAAATATATACCACAGATGAAACAGTTAGAAATTTATACGTTAAAAGATATTCGTTTGGAATAGGGAGGGAAAGTAATGGCAATAAAGGCACTATTAGTGGCGGTTTCGGAATATAAAGTGACAGGATGTAGTGATTTACCACTGTGTAAAAATGATTTATATGCTATGCAAAATGCTTTAATTAAGGGACTTAAGGTAAAGCTCAATGATATATATTTATGTGGAGATAGAGGAAATGTCAATAAAGTAGATTTTTTAGCTGGAATAAATAAGATTATAGAGAATAGTACGGAAGAAGATACAGTAATTTTCTATTTTTCAGGTCATGGAGGAGAAAATATATTAGCTCTAACAGATGTATTAATTGAATTACAAGAAGTTATCAATTTAATAGAGAATGTTAAGGCAAAAAATAAGGTTATTTTATTAGATTGTTGCCATGCGGGTGGATTTGAAATTACTAATACTCAAGTAGGTATTATAGATAGTATAGAGAAGTTTCTTGGTGTGGGGTGTGCAGTGTTAGCATCATGTGGAGCAGAAGAGGTATCGGGATTTAATACTGAACGTAGATTGAGTTTATATACCAGTTTTTTATGCGATGCATTAACTAATAAGATGTTGATTAGGGAAGGACGGAAGACATTAGAAGCAATTGTAGAAGCGGTATGTCAATATGCAAATGCATGGAATCGTAGAGGGAAAGGGAATATTCAAAGACCTATATTTAGGTCAAATGTAGGAGGGACTATATTTTTTGATGTTGAACACTATAAGCCATATCAAGTAGCACAAGTTTATGAGGAAACGGATAAATATATTATATATGAAGTAGAGCCAGTTCACCATGGACAAGCTAAAAGATTAGCAGTTAAAGTGATTTTAAGATATCAGAGTTCACTAGAACAAGTTGCAGAAATTGCAGATGAAATCCAATGTAAGATATTGTATTATGAAGTACATCAGAATCAGCGAGCAGAAGCATATCATAGGGGAAAACCAGCTAATATAGTGTGGTGTTATTTTGGATATGACGAAGATGATATGGTAAACAGTAATTTTATTTGTCATACTACATGGGTAGATGATTCGCAAGATAAGTTACACTGGTATAGGCAGAGAAAACATAGCTGCTTTATAAATGAGGTTTATATAAGCGAACATGAGTCATACGAGTTAATTAAGTCAATGAAAACAGAAAAGATGACCAAAGATGAGTTAATTAGGGTAACGAAAAAATATACTGATGAGATGATAAGATTAGGTGAGCAGTGTATTTGTATATATAGAGAGTATGTTAATGGCACTATGTCAGAAGAAGAATTAATACGACAAATAGGGTTATTTAACAAGCAGATATCACGTTTGTATTTTAAGCAAGGTGAGTTACCAATCCCACCTAATGAGTTAAATGAATGGGCACAAGCACATGTAAATATAGCGGGAACTATTCACGACCTTACGTTGTTTTATAATAAGAATAATTTAGATAAGTGGACGAGTCAAAATCGTAGTTGGTTAATGACTAATACAATAAAGCGTTATCAAGATGATTTAAAAAGGTTAGCGGAACTGGAAAAAAGAATAGCAAGGGAAAGTAAACTTTCCCTAGGGGGTTTGTCCTCTCAAGGCGATAGGCATAGCCTTGAGCCTTGCTAAAAGTGGCACAGCAACGACTAGGTCATGCACTTATCTCGACGACGATGGACATTTACTCACATGTCACAGAGAAGGTTGAAAAAGAAGCAGCAGACAAATTAGATAAAGGTATTTTTTGAAGCTCTTGATATAGGTATCGGTGATGCTTATATTAGGAGTTTTTTCAATTAAACAATAAATATTGTAAAAATTTGTTTTGTATAATAATATATAAGTAGAAATAATATTTGTACTACCATATATATAGGGAGGGGGAATAGGGGAGATGCCTAGTTATGGAAGTATAAATAATATGGTTAGTGATGGAGAGAAACATAAATCAAACGCTAAATATTATTTAGACTTATATAATAAAGAAATGAAGTTAGTCGAAGAAAGTGATGCAAAGGCAATTGAAGAAACTTATAAAATACATGAAAAATACTGGGATGATTTAGGTAGAGTTTTAGAAGAAAAGGATGCTGCTGAAGAAACCAAAGAATGTTATTATGACATTTATAAAAAATATAAAGAGAAGAATCTACAAATAAGAGATGTGAAAGCATTTGTTGTTATACATAAAGATTATGGAAGGTACATAAAGTATAATATGGGGTTCTTGGATAGATTAAATTTATTTGTGAATGGGGCGTGAGTTAATGATAAATTTAGAGGTTATCTACAAAATCAATCCATTAATATTCACTAAAGAAGTAAACAAAATCCAAAATTTACTTGGATGTAAGAAATCAAGAATAAGGATGTTTAATTATCTATTAAAAAGTAAGGAAGAAGAATGGTGGATTGATATTAAACTTAATAGTATTACAATCTTAATATTGAAAGATGATATGAGTACTAAAAGTAGAATCGAAGAAATGATGGAAGTATATCTAAATACAAAATCAATAGGAGTTGCGTATAATAAAGATGCAGAAAAATATATTAATATTTTGAAAAAGAATGAAAAACTAGTCATTATATAGGGAGAGAAAAATGGATTTTAATAAAGATACAGTAGATAAATTTTTAAAAGAACTTGGGATATATTATGAGAAAGATGTAGATGAAAAAGAAAATGCATTATTATATTATATGAAATTCAAATCGGAAGATACCAATATATATTATAACTTGATGCTAATAAATAACTTAGAAAAAGAAAGTTTGATTTTCTATGTACCTGAGATATTAAGAATGCCAGAAGGTAAAGAAGATGATGTTTTAAGGGCACTTAATATCTTAAATTCAAGCATGCTATATGGAAACTATTTTTATAGAGAAGATACTGAGTACATATCATATAGGAATGGACATTCGTTAGAGGGAAGAGAAGAAGGTATAGTAATAGAACAATTTGAAGATTATCTTGGAATGTTAGATTATGCAGTAGATAGAATAGTAGAAGTTATTGGTATGATAAATGACAATGAATAAACTGAAGTATTTTCAATTAGTGACAATAGGACTAGCTATAGTAGCTACTTATTACAGATGGAAGCAAGAAGATTCACAAGTATTAATGACTTTTATAACTGTAATAAGTATAATAATAACACTAATAAACATCATATTTTTAATTAGTCATAAGCTAGAAGAGAAAGAAAAAAAATTCAAATGGAATGAAGATATTGTTAAAAGATATAATATGGGGATGCTTTGTGTGTCGCCTTTTATTATAGCAGGAATATTAATATACTATTGTGAAAATGCTAGTTCTTATTGGAATGATATAGCTACCATATGGAGTTTAGCAGTGGCTATATCAGCTGATATCATTACAGATATTATTTTAGCTATCATTTATAAGCCTAAAAATCCACATAAAGTAAGAATAGATTAAAGGTTTAATGTAATGAATATAGTTTCAGATAGTTTCAATTAGCTTCTACGACTACGACGTCATTTTGTCGTCAAAACTTAAAAACAAGACAATCTATTTAAAAGTATAAAGGCTATATCCATTGATAATCAAAGGGTATAGCCTTTGTTAAATGAACGATACATGACAATTCAGCAGGTTTCCTAAACCGTGCGTCGTAGGTACTTTTCTATTAGGTATACTAAAAGTGTTATTTTATTAAACAAGACAAGCTAATGAAGGCTTGTCTTGTTGTATTTTTAAAAGAATACTAATAAAGTCAAAAGTTTAGAATAGTAATGAAATATTATATAGTAATGTTACATCAATGAGAAGGGATGAACAATAAAGAGCATACAGTATCTATATTTAAGTATTGTAGCTTTTAAATTAATAATTAACTCAAGGTCTCTCCTATGTTACACTATCACTATACATAAATTTAGGGGTGAAGCTATGAACTCAAATAAAGCAACCAAGGTAAACAGCAAAGCAGAAGAGCTCTTCATTCAACTTTTCTGTGAGGCTTTTGGACCGGATAAGGCAGGCAACTTATACGTACAATATCCTTTTGTAGATATTTACGGTAAAAATAGATTTATTGATTTTGCACTAGAAAATCATGAAATGAAAGTGGCTATTGAAATAGATGGGGAAACCTATCATAATCCTAAAAAGGTTTCTGATACCAAGTATTATGATGATCTATTGAAACAAAATAGTCTGGTGTATGACGGGTGGCATGTGTATAGATGGGCCTATAATCAGTTAGCGAAGCAACCAGAGAAGGTGAAAGATGAGTTAGTTACCTTTCTTGGGGAAACGCCTTTTTTAAAGGAGATAGATTTCTTTTTGCCTAAGCAACAGGGAAGGACTTTTGAGCTTAGAGAGTATCAGCAAGAGGCTATTGATAACTTATTTACCATTCGTGAAAGTGGTGATTCTATTGCACTTTTATACCATGCAACAGGTGTAGGTAAGACAGTTACAGCAGCGTCAGATGCGAAAGTGGTAAATGGGAGAACGTTATTCTTAGTACATAATCTTAAATTAGCAGATCAAGCAGAGAAGACTTTTGCACAGATATGGCCAGACGTTACAAGAGGTTACTATACAGGCGTAGAGAAAAACTTAGAGGCAAAGGTTATTTTTGCTACAGTGCAAAGTGTTTCTAATAACTTATTAAGCTTTGAACCCAAAGATTTTGATTATATTATAGTAGATGAGTGTCATCATGCAGCTGCAAAAACCTATCAACAGATTTTTAGCTATTTTGAGCCAAAGTTTATTTTAGGTTTAACAGCCACACCAGAACGTGCTGATGGAGAGGATATACTACAACTCTTCCAAAATGTAGCGCATAAGATGGATTTAAAAACAGCAGTAGAAAGAGAAATTTTAGCGCCTATTCGTTGTATTCGTGTCAAAACAGATATCGATTTAACAGAAGTGCGTATCAATGGAATCAAATATAATACTCAAGATTTAGAGAGTAAGCTCTTTATACCTGAGAGAAATCAACTTATAGTAGATACATATTTGAAATATGCAAAAGGTAAGAAAACAGTTATATTCTGTGCAAGTGTGAATCATGCAGAGGAAATAGCTCATTTGTTACAACGACAAGGTGTACATGCAGCAACGGTTTCAAGTAGGGAGAATGTTGCCACAAGGGAGAAAATCCTTAAAGCTTATGATGAAGGGGATACTCACGTTCTCTGTGCTTGTGACTTATTGAATGAAGGATGGGATAGTCCATGTACAGAGATTCTCTTTATGGCAAGGCCAACTATGTCTAAAGTGATTTATATGCAACAATTAGGACGTGGTACAAGAAAATATGAAGGTAAAGAATCTTTACTTGTTTTTGACTTTGTGGATAATGCCAATATGTTTAATATGCCTTATTCTTTACATCGTCTATTAGATATTGGACAATATAAACCTAATGAATATGTCCTTGCACCTTCCCATCTAAAAAAGTTAGATGAAGATATGCTAAGAAGGGGAGAAAGACCTGATGCTTACCTAGACGTCCCAATTGATGTGGATGATTATGAAGTGATTGATTTATTCAATTGGCAAAATGAAGTGAAGGAAATGAAGTCTCAATTAGAATTTGTACGTATGGTAGATGTACAAACAGAAACTATAGACCGTTATGTGAGAGAAGGTAAGATTGTACCAGATTTAGAAGTGCCAATAGGAGATACGCGTACATTTAATTATTATAAAGAAGATACGATTAAAGGGTATGCTAAGACTTATAATTGGGATCTTATTACCTCAGCTAATATTGTAGAGAAGTTTATGGGATTCATTGAGAAAATGGATATGTCCTATTCCTACAAGCCTGTCCTCATCAAAGCTATATTAGAATATGCAGATGAGAGGGGAAGGGCAGATATAGATGAGGTAGTGAGCTATTTCATAGAATTTTATGAGAGTAGGAAGTTAGTTGGACTAGTAGCAGAAAAAGCTAATAGCCTTTATCAAAAAGGTGACTATTCTTCAAAAGATGTAGAGAAAAATATTTTATCTAACCCCTTTAAACGTTTTGCAGATATGCGATTCTTGCAACGCAATAAAGCTATTAATCTAATAGAATTTAATCCTGTTATTTTTAAAAAGTTAACGAGTAAAGATAAAGAAAGAATACTTGCAATTTGTGATGAGAAATTAATGAACTACTACACAAGGTTAGAAAATTAAAGCGTTAGATAGGTAGAAAGTAAAGCCTTCTAAAAAAACTAAACAAGATCTTATATAGATAAGAAAGGAGATAAATATGAGTGAAACATTAAACTATTACAATACCAATGCCAAAGACTTCATCGCAGGGACACTTAACGTAGATATGTCAGAACTACGCAACAAGTTCCTAAGTTATTTGCCACAAGCAGCTCACATCCTAGATGCAGGCTGTGGCTCTGGGCGTGATAGCCTTGCCTTCAAGGACGCAGGATACAGGGTAACTGCTATCGATGGTTCAGAAGCCATGTGTAACCAAACAGCAGCGCTTATAGGCCAACCTGTTCGCCAGATGATTTTTCAAGAAATAGAAGATGTGGGTCTTTATGATGGCATATGGGCTTGTGCCACATTACTTCATGTACCCGAAGAAGATATGGTGGATGTCTTTAGATGTTTATCTAGAGCCTTAAAGAATGAAGGCATTTTGTATGCTTCTTTTAAATATGGTGACTTTGAAGGGGAACGCAATGGGCGTTACTTTAGTGACTATACAGAAGAGCGTTTTGCCAAGTTATTAGCTCATTTTCCAGAATTAGTGCTAGTAGAACAAGGGATCACTGTAGATAAACGTCCTGACCGTGAGGAAAAGTGGCTAAATGTCATAGTGCGCAAAACCTTTAGCAAGTAGGATATTAAAATACTTGAAATAGTTTTATTATAATAAATAGAAGAAGTCACTTTAAAAATAGCCTTTTCCTCACTGCGTATTGCAAAATAAGTTTATAAATGAATTATTATTTAAATATAATCTATGGTACAATAGGTCATAACTTATACAGTAAGGAGTGAAAGTGATGAAAAGGATCATGAAAATAGTAGGCATAGGATTTGTGTTGGGAATACTTATGCTGATTATACAAAAGACTCTTTCCATTCCAGATGATATCTTTCTAAAGAGGTATTCTATAGTGGGGATTTTTGTTATATTAGGGGCAGTACTATTTAATTTACTTTATAATATTTCGTATAACAAAAAGCTTCAAAAAGCAATAGAACTTTTAAAAGAGGGGAAACCTACA
Source organism: Holtiella tumoricola (assembly GCF_027857615.1). Classification (NCBI taxonomy): domain Bacteria; kingdom Bacillati; phylum Bacillota; class Clostridia; order Lachnospirales; family Cellulosilyticaceae; genus Holtiella; species Holtiella tumoricola. The sequence continues at coordinate 125,293 of NZ_JAQIFT010000069.1, read as the reverse complement.
GCGTATATTGAGCAGATGAATAAAATAAAGGAAAAAGCAAAAGGAAAGACCCTTAGAAGTGTACTTGATATTAATCTTAGTGCAGGATACTACGACCTAAAGGAATATGACAAGGCAATAGCATTACTTGAACCTTTAGCTGAAGTGAAATTGAGAGATGAAATACGAATTGTATGGTTGCTTAATCTATGCCTAAGCTACTTCTATGTACAACAAAATGATAAAGCAATGGCACTATATGTACAAAGCAAAAATACATGTGAGAAGTTTAAGCGTATGGGGAAATATACAGAAAATATAATGCTGTTGGAGATATTCGTTGCATTAGAAAAGAATGAAGTTGCCCTTGCGAGTGAACTTGTTGAAAGGTTAGAAAAACAAGTGACAGATGAGAGTATAAAAGAAGAGCTGCTAGAGATAAGGCGGAAGATCCAATAACAAGGCTGTAGAGACAAAAATGTTTCTACAGCCTTGTTATTTTTTGAAAATATAAGTTGAACATTAAAACTTTTGAATAGTTTTATTAGAATAAACACAATAAGCCACCCTAAGAACAGTCTTTTCCTCCCTGTGCATTGCACAAAGACTGAGCTTAAGGTGGCTTATTGTTTTGTGGCAAAGATTATAACGTGTAAGTGACTTCCTAGAGTGGTCCTTTGGGTAGGTTCTAAGTAAAGCTAGCATTAGCGAAGTCCTCTTGGATTTACCAGGCTACAGCGAACTGCGTTGGTGTGCCTGCAGTGAAAGGGATCCCCAATTGGATGTATCATGCCAGGTGTCCAAGGCCAGCTGTCTGTACGCTGGATTTACCTCATACGTTCTTAAGAGCTAGTGTAACCTAGTAGTTGAACAAAGGATTTGAAAGGCGGAAGCCACTATTTAGTTATAAAGATTGACCAGCATTCTGGGGTTGCCACCACCGACAGAGCTGGGATTCTAAGAGGAGGTATACCATTAAGTCTAGGGAGGAGGGGAACTTAAGTTACTTGCTCATCTTAGAGAGGTATCTTAGATTCAAGGAGCCTAGGACTTGTCCCATGGGATACCGTATAAGGCAATTTGTTTTGCCTTATATATATACATACACCGCAGAAGGTTAAAATTCGTCGCATTTTTCATAAAAAAATAAAAAAGATTGTATATAGGTCAGATAAGATAGCATGACCTTAATAAGACACTTCAAGAAAAACCATATTTTATAGAATATACGCCAAGAAATAGAAAAAAATGCATGCTAGACTAAGAATATAAAGAACCCTAATTTATTTTATAGTGTTGATAAATACATATGGAAAGTAGGAAATGTGTGATGGATTTGATGATGAAGAAATTAGAAAATATAGGGATTATACCTGTAGTCGTTATACATGATGAAAAGGATGCAATGCCATTGGCAAAGGCGCTTTGTGATGGAGGACTATTGGCAGTAGAAGTGACTTTTAGAACGGATGCCGCAGAAGGAACCATTCGTAAGATGAGTGAGGCGTACAAAGAATTATTAGTGGGTGCAGGTACCGTACTCACAACAGAGCAAGTAGACCGTGCAGTGGATGTGGGGGCGAAGTTTATTGTAAGCCCTGGCTTAAACCCTAAGGTGGTGCGCTACTGTCAAGAAAAGGGGATCCCTGTTATACCAGGTGTTGTCACTCCAAGTGAAATTGAGCAAGCACTAGAACTAGGGCTTGAAGTGGTTAAATTTTTCCCTGCGGAGCCTTCAGGTGGGCTACCAATGATCCAGGCAATGGGTGCTGCGTATACGAAGCTTAAATTTATGCCAACAGGTGGGATCAATCTGCAAAATGTAGAGGCATATTTGAAATCGGACAAAATCTTAGCGTGTGGTGGAAGCTGGATGGTGAAGGAGCAAGACATCTGCGATGGGAACTTTGAAGACATTACCAAGAAGTGTAAAGCAGTCAGTGCACTTGTGCAAAGTGTTAGAGCATAGATTATTTTAGTGAGTGAATGCTCTCGATTATATCAATCATATTAAGCATATGCAGGGGGAAGTAACAATGGAAAAACCATTTGATTTATTAGCGTTAGGAGAAATCTTATTAAGATTATCACCACCAGGAGAAGAAAGACTTGTACGCGGCAATCTATTAGAAAAACAAATAGGTGGTGCAGAGTTAAACGTAGCATCAGGTGTTTCACTTTTAGGCTTAGAAACAGGGATGCTCTCCAAAATCCCAGAGACAAGTATTGGATTATTTGCACAAAATAGTCTCCGCTTTTGTGGAGTGAGTGATGCCTACTTAGCCTATGACAAGAGTGAAGAGGCAAGACTTGGTATTTATTATTATGAAAAAGGTGCTTATCCTAGAAAACCAGGGGTTGTCTACGATAGAAAGCATACTTCTATGACTAGAGTGGAATGTAGCGATTTTGATCCAGCAATTTATAAAAGTACAAAATGCTTCCACACATCAGGGATTACTCTGGCACTAGGCGAAGCAAGTAGGAATACAACAATTGAACTTATCAAGCGCTTTAAAGCACAAGGTGCTCTTATTTCTTTTGATGTAAACTTTAGAGGCAACTTATGGACAGGTGAAGAAGCAAAAAAATGCATTGAACAAATCTTACCTTATGTAGATATTTTCTTTTGTTCTGAGGATACGGCTAGACTTACCTTTGGCAAGGAAGGTGATGTGAGAGCAATGATGAAGAGCTTTGCTAAGGATTATCCAATTTCTGTTATGGCATCGACTAAGCGCGTGGTACATAGTCCTAAAAAGCACAGTTTCTCTTCAGTAATCTATGATGCTAAAGCAGATGTTTATTATGAGGAGGAAGGCTATCACAATATTGAAGTTATTGATCGTATTGGTAGTGGAGATGCATATGTTGCAGGAGCATTATATGGTCTATTATCTGAAAATGGCAATTGCCAAAAAGCTTTAAAATATGGAAATGCCTATAGTGCAGTCAAAAATACCATCCCAGGAGATATGCCTTCTCTTAATTTAGAGGAAATTGAAGATATTATTAAAGATCATGAAAATACAGGTTACCATAGTGAAATGAAACGATAAATCGCACCTTTTTCGTAAAAAAGTAATACTTCATAAAAAAAGTATTACTTTTTTTATATGAGTATAAAAAAGTAATAGATTCCATAAAAAAAGTTTATTTTTTATAAGTACAAAATAACGTACAATAAAAACACAAACAAGTTTAGTAAATTTAAAAAATTATGGAACAAAGAGAAGGGGCGGATAATATGAAATTAAGAAAGTTTACAGTGTTATCACTTGCTGCAACAATGGCCATGGGGATGTTTACAGGATGTGCGAGCACACAAACAGCCCAAACAGGCAATGTGGAAACTGCTAATCAAACACAAACAGCAGATAAGAAGGAAGAACCAAAAGCACAAGAAAATGTAACCCTTAAAGTCTCTACATGGGACTTAGCAGCCAACCCAGGGATTACAAGCTCAGTTAAAGCTTTTGAAGAACAAAATCCAAATATTAAGGTAGAAATTATTGATATTGCAAGTGCAGACTATACACAAAAATTAAGTGTTATGTTAAATGGTGGCAGTGAACTGGATGCTTTCTGGATTAAAGATGCCGACACAACAAAGAGCTTATTTGACAAAGGGCAAATAGCAGATCTTAAAGCTTACATCGAAAAGGATAGTATCGATTTAGAGGCTTACAACGGACTTGCCAATAACTTTACTATGCCAAGTGGTGAAATTGTAGGTTTACCAGCACGTACAGATTATTATGTTCTTTATTATAACAAAGATATCTTTGATGCAGCGGGTGTTAGCTACCCTTCAAATGATATGACTTGGGAAGAATTTGAAGAAACAGCTAAGAAGATTACAACAGGAGAAGGTGCCGATAAGAAATATGGTGCACTCATTCATACATGGCAAGCATGTGTTGCAAACTGGGGCGTACAAGATGGCAAACATACGATTATGGATACAGATTATACCTTCTTAAAACCTTACTATGAAATGGTTTTACGTATGCAAAATGATGACAAAACCATTATGGATTATGCTACTTTAAAAACAGGTAATATCCATTACTCTAGTCCATTCTTAACAGGTAATGTAGGGATGATGCCTATGGGTTCATGGTTTATGACAACGATTATTAGTAAAATTCAAGCTGGAGAAAGCAGTGTAAACTGGGGCGTAGCCACATTACCACACGCCAATGACGTAGAAGCAGGCTATACAGTAGGTTCAGCAACACCACTTGTTATGAATGCTGCAACCGATAAGCAAGATGCAACATGGGAATTCATTAAATTTATGACTGGTGAAGAATGTACCAAACTTTATGCTGAAGCAGGTGCAATCCCAGGACGTTCAAATCAAGAAGCTTTACAAGCCATTGCAAACTTAGAAGGAATGCCAGAGGGTGTATTAGAAGCACTTGCAGTGAAAAATATTAGTTTTGATAGACCAATGGCTGATAAAGTTGCAGAAGTCAATGGCATGATGGGTGAAGAGCATTCTATGATTATGCTTGGAGAAGCAAGTGTAGATGAAGGGCTTGCCACAATGGCAGAACGTTCTAAAGAAATTCAAGGGAAATAACCAATAAGACAGTCAGGCAGGCTTAGGAGAATGAAAGGCTTAAAAATCTAAGCCTGCCTTTAATTTTAGATAAAAGGAGGCTATCTGATGCAAACATCACGTCATAAAAAGCAGATGAAAATGAATACACGTAATACCCTTGTTGGCATGTCCTTCATCTTACCGAACTTTTTAGGATTTTTATGTTTTATATTAATTCCAGTTATTTTTTCGTTTATTTTAAGTTTTGCTGAGTGGGATGGTTTTAATGCAATCAAGTTTGCTGGTCTAAGTAATTTTGTAGCGATTTTCAAAAATCGAGTTTTCCTTCCAGCTTTACAACATACTATTGTTTATACTGTCTTTACTGTGTTCTTTAGTATGGTAACAGCTTTAGGTTTAGCACTTTTATTAAATAGAAAAATAAAAGGAATTAATTTTTTTAGAAGTGCCGTATTCTTTCCTTATGTCGCATCCATCGTAGCAGTAGGGGCTGTATGGAATGCTATGTTTATGAAAGATTCAGGGCCTGTTAATGCCTTCTTACAATTTGTAGGGGTTGCTAATCCACCTGGATGGTTCGCTTCTGTAGAATGGGCTATGGTTGGGGTTATTATTGTAAGTGTGTGGAAGAACATGGGCTACTTTATGATTATTTATTTAGCAGCCTTACAAGATGTACCATCTTCTTTATATGAAGCAGCGCAAATTGATGGGGCTAACAAATGGCAACAGTTTTGGCGTATAACCTTCCCAATGCTTACACCTTCACATTTCTTTGTATTTATGATGTTAACCATCAACAGTTTTAAAGTATTTGATTTGATCTTTGTCTTAACAGACGGAGGACCAGGGATTGCAACGAAGATGCTTGCAAACTTTATTTATGATCAGTCCTTTGTATCTTGGAACTACGGAACAGCCAGTGCGGCTTCAATGGTTTTATTCTTAATAGTAGGAACCATTACGATTATACAATTCCGTTTTGAGAAAAAATTTAATGACTTTATGTAGGAGGAAGCCACATGTCTATAGTAAAAGATAAATTTGGAAAAGTAGCGCTTTATATGTTGCTGAGCATTATAGCATTTGTAACTTTGTTACCATTGATATGGATGCTTTCTGCTTCTTTAAAGTTAGAAAGCCAAGTATTTAGTGTACCGATTCAATGGATTCCACAAGACCCACAGTGGAGTAACTATGCAAAAATATGGGAGAAGATACCTTTAGCGCTTTTTACATTTAATAGTGTAAAAATTACGGTCATTGTTACACTTATTCAGTTAGCAACTTCTAGTTTTGCAGCTTATGGTTTTTCTAAATGTAAATTTAGGGGAAGAGATACCTTATTCTTATGCTACATTATTACCATTGCTATCCCATGGCAAGTGTATATGTTGCCTCAATATATTATGATGAATAAGCTACATCTCGTAGATACACACTGGTCCATTATTTTGTTACAAAGCTTTACTGCATTTGGTGTGTTCTTATTACGTCAATTTTATCAAAGTATCCCAGAGGATCTTCTAGAAGCTGCCCGTATTGATGGACTTTCAGAATATGGTATTTATACACGTATCATCTTACCTTTATCCAAACCAGCCCTTGCAAGTTTAACCATTTTTAGTTTTGTAACTGTATGGAATGACTTTATGGGGCCTATGATCTACTTTAACTCAACAAAGGTAAAAACCATACAACTAGGGATTCGTATGTTTATTAGCCAATACTCAGCAGAGTATAACTTGATTATGGCAGCCAGTGTTGTTGCGCTGGTTCCAGTATTTGTTATTTATCTGGCCTTCCAAAGATTCTTTGTAGAGGGTATTGCAACAAGTGGATTAAAGGGATAGAGAGGATGAGGGGATGGAGACATTACATAAAGAATTGTTAGAACAAGCATTAGAGTGTGCAGTGAGGTGTTTGAAAACGAACCTGAAAGACTTTACGTATTCTTTTCAAGATTCAAATAGTGTAAACCAGTTTTATAAGCAGACACCAAATGTTGAATGGACAACAGGTTTTTGCACAGGAGAATATTGGCTTGCTTATGAATACACAAAAGATGAAGCCTTTGAAGAAGCGGCACTGATTCAAGTAGAAAGCTTTTTGGAAAGAATACAAAAAAAGATAGATGTGAACCATCATGATATGGGCTTTTTATATACACCCAGTTGTGTAGCAGCCTACAAACTTATTGGGGATGAAACAGGTAAGGAGGCTGCATTATTAGCAGCAGACAATCTGATTGCAAGATTCCAAGAAAAGGGACAGTTCCTTCAAGCATGGGGAGCGTTAGGGGTAGAAGATAATTACCGCTTGATTATTGACTGTCTACTGAATTTACCTCTACTCTATTGGGCAAGTGAAGTCACAGGGGATGAGAAGTATGCCCAAATTGCTAGGAAGCATACGACAACAAGCTTGCAAAATCTCATTAGGCCGGATTGCTCAACCTATCATACGTACTTCTTTGATAAAAATACAGGAGAGCCTGTAAGAGGTGTGACACACCAAGGTTATAGAGATGGTTCGGCATGGGCAAGGGGGCAAGCATGGGGTGTATACGGTACAGCACTTGCTTATCGTTATACACAAGATCCTGTATGTATTGAACTCTTTGAGAAAATCACAGGCTTCTTTATTGAAAAGTTACCTAGAGATCATGTGCCTTACTGGGATTTGGAGTTTGAAGAAGGCTCAGATGAACCGAAAGATTCCTCTGCAGCAGCTATTGCAGTATGTGGTATTTTGGAAATGTTACCTAATTTAGAGGAAACAAAGCGAGAATATTACCAAGAAGCCACTTGGTATATGTTAAAGAGCCTCATTGAAAACTATGCGGTCAAAGATGTGAAGGAAAGCAATGGCTTACTTTTACATGGTGTTTATGCAAAGAATAGTCCTTACAATCCTATTCCAAAAGATAGGGGCGTAGATGAATGCAATACATGGGGCGATTATTTTTACCTAGAAGCCCTTATTCGTATGACAAAACGATGGAACCCTTATTGGTAATATGTTACCATAAAGAAAAGACGAATAAGGGGGAAAATTATGAAAAAGAAGAGAGTAGATCGGAGAAAAATAATGGGCATATGGAATCCTAGAAGCATTCGCTTCAAAATGGTATTTTACTCAATGTTATGTGTGATTAGCGTGAGTACATGTGGCTATCTCTATCTATTCTCTTATTTAAATGGGATTATTGTTGAGAAGGCGGACAAAATTAATAACATTTATATGGAAAATTTGACTGTTCAAATAGAAGAACCTTTTCAAGCACTTTTTAATACAGGAATTAATTGTGCCAATCACTATGATGTAATGAAAGCGATGAAAATTCAAGAAGTAAAAACGGTGGAAGATAAAAAGGTCCTTTTACAAGCTCAAAATGTAATGAATGATTTACTGTCTACAACAAAGATGAAGAAGTATGTCAATAAAATACTTGTGTTTAATGAGCAAGGGGTTGTAGTGCAAGCAGTAGGCAATCATATGGCTTACTTAGAAGATGTGGACCAGATTGTTGAGAAAAAGCTTGATAGGAATCAAGAAGAGGCAAATAAATTTGGGGTGTTCACACTAGGGGAGTCTATTACACCTTATGCAAAGGATAGTTTCTCGGTACTATTTAAAGTAAGTTCTTTTTCAGATAGGAAGGAAAATGGCTATCTTTATATGGAAGTGGATAGCAGTATTATAAAAGACATCTTAGTGGCACATAGTCCTCTTAATTATACAGTAGTGCGCAATGAGAAAGACCAAGATAATTGGATAACAGACAATATGAATGAGTCCCTTTTGATCAAGCTTATGGAAGAATCGGACAAAGAAGCAATAGTCTTTGATAAAGCAAGATATAAAGTACATAAAAAAGCAATAGATGGAACCAATGTATCACTCTACAATTTTATTGATATTACAGAGCTTTCCATGAAAGAGAATGAGATGCTTTATACATTGATTGTTGTACTTGTATTAAGTGCAGTGATTACATGTGCCATTATCATTATGGTAAGTAGATGGGTTACAAGACCTATTAGTAGGCTAAGTAGACGTATTCAAAAAATAGCTGAAAATGATTTTTCTTATGATCCGGAAATTGAGAGAACTCAAGATGAAATAGGGGAAATAGGGCGATTAGTCAATGAAATGGTTCAAAGTGTATCTAACTTAATGAATGAAATTATACGTAAAAATGAGGAGCAAAATAAAATCGAGATGGCCTTATTGCAAGCCCAAGTCAATCCACATTTCTTATACAATACATTAGATTCGATTCATTGGATGGCTGTCATACAAAAAGCACCAGGGATTAGTAATATTACAAGGAGCTTATCAAACTTACTCAAAAATATGGCAAAAGGTGTATCGGATAAAATTCTTCTAGAAGATGAAGTAAGTTTACTCAAGGACTATATTACCATACAAAGTATTCGCTATGCAGAGACCTTTGAATATAAGAATGATATTGAAGAGGCATTTTTGCAGTATCGTATTGTTAAAATGACGTTGCAACCTATTGTAGAAAATGCTATTTTCCATGGCATAGAGCCTTCGGGAAGGATAGGTACAATCCGCATCAGTGCCCGTGAAGATGAAACGTACCTTTATATTGATGTAGAAGATAATGGAGTTGGAATGAATGAGGAGCAGGTACAACACTTACTTGCAGACAAAAAACAAGTAGGTAGAAATACAATGAGTGGCATAGGCGTTTCCAATGTGAATAGACGCCTTAAGCTTATCTATGGTAAGGCGTGTGGCTTATTTGTAGAAAGTGAAGTGGATCACTATACAAAAATAACGGTTAAGATAAGAAAGGAGAGAGATGAATGTATAAAGTCTTATTAGTAGATGATGAACCTCTAGTACTTTCAGGCATCAAGTTTTTGCTAGATTGGCATAAGCTTGATTGTGATATTCAAAATACAGCAAGAAATGGCAAGCAAGCCCTTGAAATCATAGAAGTTGAAAAACCTGATATTGTTTTATGTGATATTAATATGCCGATCCTTTCAGGGCTAGAAGTACTTAAAGAAGTCACCCACAGGCAACATCAACCAGTATTTGTGATGTTGACCAATCATCAAGAGTTTGATATGGCCCGTGAATCTCTCCGTTATAAAGCTGTGGATTATTTATTAAAGACACAATTAGAACCAGAAGTTTTAGAAAAGGCAATCCAAAGTGCCATTCTAGAATGTGATAAAAGAAACAAGATGGCTAAGATAGACTTAGCCAATGAAGTCATAGAAGAAGATAATCATAAAATCATACAAGGGTGTCTCAAAAAACTCTTAGAAAAAAAAATAAGAAATAGAAATAGTGAAGGCTATAAGCTTTTAGAAGCCCATCATATTTTAGATAGGTTTGCATTATTAGAAGTAGTGCTTGATTATTCTATTCTTCCTAAGGCTCAAAATACATCAGCCTTTGATAGAGAGCGTATCTTTGGATGGGAGCAGGAACTATTAGAAACGATTTTGCCTAAACTTTTTAATCATTATTTTTTAGTGGCATCAGATAGCGCCTATCAAAAGTTTCAAATCTTCGTTTGGGATGTAGATGAAGTAACATTTAAAGAGCATATAGAGACCTTTTATAATAAATTCCTTCTTGCATCTTCTAATGCAACAGCAACCAAAATTTCTTTGCTAGTAAGTGATGTATTGAAAGAAAAAGATATTTTTCATGGTCTACGTCAAATAGACCAATTACTTGAATATTATTACTGCCATGAGCCTGAGCTTGTCTATTATAAGCAAATAGGTGAAACGGTATACGAAGATATCAGTCTTACGCCAGAGATTAATAAATTGGTTATAGCTATTAGATTAAAGGATGTGGCAGCGTGCAAGGCGACTTTTGCAAAGATAGAGGAGAAGTTTGGAAGCACTCCCCATAATCCAGTAGCTGAAATTAGGAGTTGTATTGACTTATATAGTACGGTTTATGCAGTCCTTGTACCACTCTTACCAGAAGATGGGATGAATGCTTATTTTGTAGACTTATCGAAGATGATACAAACCATTAGTGAAATGCTTACCTTTAGTCAGCTACAAAAGTGGGTAAGGGGGTTTGCAGAACAAGTGATTTGGCAATTAGAGCAACTGACAGGCAGCCACTTTGAGGTTATGGAAAGAGTTAAGAACTATGTTGTAGCCCATGCTACAGAAAAATTAATGTTACAAGATCTTGCAGATTATGTGAATATGTCACCTAGCTATTTATCAGCCTTGTTTAAGAAGCACTGCAATCAAAATTTAGTAGATTATATTAATGAAGTGAAGATGCATAAAGCCTGTGAACTCATTCGTGAAGGCAATTACAAGATTTATGAGATTTCTTATTTGTTAAGTTTTGAAAATGCGTACTATTTTACAAAAGTATTCAAACGTTATATTGGTAGAACACCTAAGGAATATCAAAATAAAGTAAGAGGTAGGTAGAAGAAGTTATGAATAAAAGCACACTTTTAAAAGGCATAGCGTCTGGAAAGCCATTATCTTTTCACATAGCATACAATCATGCCTATGACCAAATCCCATATATTAAAGAGCAATTTAGACTTTTAGAAGTAGAGGCAGGTAAAGTTGAGGGTATTCAAGAATTAAGTTATGACAAATTCAAGCTCTACTGGGAAACAGGTGATAGAAATACCTATCAAGAAGTGTATTATGCTAAGCGTAAAAAGCTTTTAATATATAGTTTGTTGCTATGGAGAGAGCCAGAAAATACTCATTATAAAGAAAAGCTACAAAATATTTTGTGGAGTATTTGCTGTGAGCCTATGTGGGCATTACCTGCACATTTTATGGATCGAGCAGGTAATGATGTACCTATGGAGACATACGATGAACTGATTGATTTGTTTGCAGCTGAAACAGGCTTTGCACTTGCAGAAGCTTTGCGTATGTGTGAGCCTTATTTGGATAAGAAGTGTGCAGAGTATGTAAGAGTACAACTACATAAACGTATGATAGCACCTTTCCTAGATGGCAATACTTTTTATCGCTTTGAAGTGATGGAGAATAACTGGGCATCTGTATGTGGCGGTGCCATAGGATGTATAGGGATTTTGATGCTTGAAGATGAAGAGCAGCTTACGAACTTCTTACATAGAGTACTTTCCTGTTTAGAGGTCTACCTACAATCCTTTGGAGAAGATGGCGTATGTGTAGAAGGGGTAGACTACTGGACTTATGGTTTTGGCTTCTTTGTATGTTGTGCAGATTATTTGAAAGAAAGAACAGGGGGTATCATTGACCTGTTCCAAGATGAGAAGGTAAAGCAGATAGCACTGAACCAACAAGCTTATTATCTCGTAGAGAATCATACCATTAGTTTTGCTGATGGTAGGGCTGAAGGAAGATACCGACTGGGATTATCAATGTATCTTAAAAAGTGCTATCAAGAAGTGCAGTTGCCACCGATAGCCTATGCTCAAGATGTTCTAGAAGATTCATGTTACCGCTTTTGCTTGGCACTGAGAGATATCATCTGGTATGACCGTGATTTTGTATGGCAGGAAGAGAAGAAACAGTCACTTTGGTTGCCTGAGGCACAATGGTTCTTATCTTATGGGGATCCTTTTATCCTTGTAGCAAAAGGTGGACACAATGGAGAAAGTCACAATCACAATGATTGCGGTTCCTTTATCCTTTATAAAAATGGTATGCCTATGCTAGAGGATTTAGGTGCAGGTGTCTATACAGCTGAGTATTTCTCAGATAAGCGATATGAAATTTTTGTGAACCGCTCTAAAAGTCATAATGTACCACTTATAGAAGGTGTGGAACAATGCTCAGGTGAGGCTTATAGGGCAGAATTGATAGAAGTAAGATTAGGGGATGTAGATGGAAAGTTGGATGTATTTCAAACAGAATTGAAATCGTGCTATCCAGTCGTGCAGCTGGAATCCTTTAGGCGTACTTTGAAGCATGATAAAGAGAAAGAATATATCTTACTTGAAGATGTTTTTGACTTCCAGGAGGCAGGTACAGTAGCAGAACGTTTTGTCAGTCATTCACCGATTACAATAGAAGGAACGTGTGCATACATCAAAAATGGGGAAGAAGTCCTAACCCTTTCATTTGATGAGAGATATGCTTTAGAAGTATTAGAAGAAAACTATGAAAATCATAAAATGAAAAGATACACAGCTTATATCTTACAAGCTTCTAGAAAAGATAAGGCACAACATATAGGTTGTGAAATACGAATAAGGTAAGTGAATTTTAGTTGAGAGCTTTTAGCCAATAGAGTTTATTCAATAACTTTTAATAGATAAAGGTTGTATTTAGACTCCCGAGATTTTATTGAACTTTAAAGAGCGGAACCGATCAATCTAGCAGCTGTTTACGCTAGTCTATAGAGGATGTAATGATGCGGATTCGTTTACGTCAGTCTATAGAGGATGTAATGATGCGGATTCGTTTACGTTAGTCTATAGAGGATAGGTAGTGTGGATGATAGCCAACACGTAAAGGCATAAAGATTAGGAGGATTTAAAAATGAAATTTGAAATAATAAAACCTGATTATGAGAAAAACCCTTATACAGGGATGGGAAGAAACCATTGGTTAGAAGTGAGTCATTTTTATTTAGAAGGAATCTTTAAACATGTAAAAAGTATAGATAGCCCAATCATTGTGCCTAAACATAGTGATGAAGTAGGCTATCCCAATCCTACAAGCCCAGCTTGGCGTTTAGCAGCAGAACGTTTTGAAGGGTTAGCAAGAAGCTTTCTGATTGCAGCACCTCTTTTACATAATGAGCCTGAAGCAGTTGTAGGTGGATATGCTTTAAAGACGTACTATAAGCAAGCAATTTTAAATGGAGCAACACCAGGACATCCATCTTACTTACTCAGTTTAGAACAGATTATGGAGACCGCAGAAAATGGAGAACGTGCCTTTCAACATACTTGTGAGTGTGCTTCTTTAACTATTGGTTTATATATGTGTAAGTCTGTGATTTGGGATACCTATACCCAAGCAGAAAAAGATACAATAGCAGCTTATCTATCTGAGTTTGGACATTCTTATACAGGGCATCATAATTGGCGTTTATTTAATATGTTGATTTTAGCCTTTCTTTCAATGGAAGGGTACACGATTAATGAAGAAACGATGAGAGATCATGCTGCTACAATTTTATCTTATTATGCAGGTGATGGGTGGTATAGAGATGGTCACTTATTTGACTATTATTGTCCATGGGCATTCCATGTGTATGGACCACTTTGGAATGTCTGGTATGGGTATGAAAAAGAGCCGTACATTGCAAGTAAGATAGAAGCATACTCCAATACGTTTGTAGAAACTTATCCCAAATTCTTTGACCAAGATGCACATGTAACCATGTGGGGAAGGAGTAGTATTTATCGAAGTGCAGCAGCAGCACCACTAGCGGCCAACTTCTTGCTCAAAAAGGCTACAGCAAATGCTGGGCTTGCAAGAAGAATTGCATCAGGAAGCTTGCTACAGTTTGCAACCAAGGAAGAATGCTTCTATGAAGGTGTACCAAGCCTTGGTTTCTACAAACCTTTCTCGCCTTTAGTACAAAGTTATAGCTGTGCAGCCAGTCCTTTTTGGCTCGCCAACACCTTTGTATGCCTTTATCTTCCAGAAGATCACGCCTTCTGGACAGCCAAAGAGGAGAATGGTGTATGGGAGGAGCTTAACGATACCCATACTGTTTTGGATGCCCCAGGGATTGTAATAGATAACCACTTGGAGAATGGTTTCACAGAGTTTAGAACAGGTAAGATTTCTATGAGCGTAGGGAATACATCTTTAAACAGTTATAGCAGAGTGGCATTTCACAGTGGATTTACATGGGAGGACTTTAGTTATGAAGGGGAAGAGACCATGCAATATAGCCTTCACTATGAGGGAAGAGAAAGAAGTAGCATACCTAATTTGATTTTATATGGAAGGGAAAAAGAAGGGATACTTTATCGTAAGCAGTATTTTGACTATGTAGATACCTTCCAAAACCAAGCATCTATTGACCTAGCAGACTTCGCCATTCCTTATGGTCACTTAAGAGTAGATAAAATGCGTATTCCAGACAAACCTTATCGACTGACTTTGGGTTCTTATGGTATGCCTTTAGATGATGAGGTGACTGTACAAGAACGAAAAGAAATGGGAGGTGCAAAGGGCAAAGCCATCATCCTAAAGACTTCTCATGGTCAAATTGCACTTGTTACGTATAAAGGCTTTGACAACATGGCAACTAAAAGAAGGAAAGATGTGAGTCCAGTCTCAGATGAAAGTATGCTGATCTATGCGGAGACAACAAGAAAGGTACATTATGCGTATAAAGATTATGTACTCATCTCAGCTATCTTAACTAAAAACAACGAGGAAGAATGGACCGATGAAGAACTCTTCCCCGTTGCAAAGATGACGTTTACAGACAAAGAACAATGTGGTGGCTATGGACCTATAGAAATAAGCTTGAAAAATGGTGAAAGCTACACTGTAGATTATGAAGGACTAGAAGGACATCTTAGAGTATAAATAAATAGCGTGTTTTTAACACACAGATAGTTGGGCATATTTCTTAGGAGATATGCCTACTATTTTTGTAAACGTTTTTACAAAGTTGCTATAGTCATTATAGCCGCATTGTTCACAGACTTCGTTGATAGTTAAACCATCAGCCAGCAGTGATTTGGCAATACTGATACGCCTTGCGGTAATGTATTTGTTAATAGTAGTCCCTGTTGTATTTTTAAAGACACGACAAATATAGGAATCACTTAAAAAGAATGCCTGTGAGAGCGTTTCAAGAGTAATACGTTCATGGATATGTAGGTTGATATAGGTCAAAATATCATCCACTTGCTCGTTATATTTAGGAGTGATTTCTTCTAGGGAAAGCACTTGGGTATTTTCTAAATAAGCTGCATTGAGAAAGAGCATGAGTTCTATAAAGGTAGCTTGTTCGGCTAAATCTTGGCCATACCCTGTAGTGGAAGTAATCTTATTGATGAAGTATAAGAAGCGCTGTTGCTGCTCTTTGTTCAAAGAAAGTTTATGGCTAAAAGAGTCTTGACGATTATTAAAACAAAGGGATAAATCCGTCTTAGAAGAAGAAAGATGTTTAATAAATTCAGGAGACACAGCTAGCACAATGCGCTCATGAACCTGAGTATCAATCTGAGCTAAATAATGACTTTCATATTGATTAATAACAAAGAGATCACCAGGGGAAATGGTATAAAACTTATTGTCAATCAAAAATTGCTTGCCACCAGAAATGGAATAATAAATTTCATAACAATCATGAATATGCATAGCCATAGCCTTTTCTTCTTTATAGAGATGGGCAATGGAAAAGTATTTTTGTTGTATACAGTGAGTCATAGCTTCTTTGCAGGAAGATAGTTTTTGCATAGAACCTCCTTTTAAAAATAAGATAATTCTATTATATAAAATGAGTTCAAAAAAAGCCATATTTGAGTGAATATAAGCCAAGAAATAGAAAAAAATGCATGATAAACTAATACTATAAACATTAAAGATTAAGAAAAGGGGTCATTAACATGGAAATTAGAACAGCATCCTCACCAAGAGATGTAAAACATTATACAACAGAGCGTTTAAGAGAAGAATTTTTAATTCAAAATCTTTTTGTAGGTGGCGAAATCAAATTGGTATATAGCCATATTGACCGTATTATTACAGGTGCAGCAGTTCCTACAGATAAACCACTTGTTTTAACAGCAGGAGAGGAACTTCGTGCAGATTACTTCTTACAAAGAAGAGAAATGGGCATTATCAATGTCGGTGGCAAAGGTACTATTACAGTTGATGGTAGAGCTTATACATTAGATTATAAAGATGGTATGTACATTGGAATGGGCCAAAAAGACATTTCTTTTGCAAGTGAAGATGCTACAAATCCAGCTAAATTCTACTTAAACAGTGCACCAGCACATACAACTTATCCTACAGTTTTAATCAAAATGGATGGTGAAAAAGAAGAGGGCGTAGTCATCATTAAAGATGAAAACAAAGTAGAACTTGGTACATTAGAAGAATCTAATCACCGTGTAATCAATAAATACATTCTTCCAGGTCAAGTAGAAAGTTGCCAATTAGTAATGGGAATGACTGCATTAAAACCAGGTAGCGTATGGAATACAATGCCATGCCATACACATGACAGAAGAATGGAAGTATACCTTTACTTTGAAATGCCAGAAGATGCATTCGTGATGCATTATATGGGTGAGCCTACCCAAACAAGACATATTGTCATGAGAAATGAAGAAGCTGTTATTTCTCCAAGTTGGTCTATTCATGCAGGAAGTGGTTCAAGAGCTTATACCTTTATCTGGGGAATGGTTGGAGAAAATCAAGTATTTACAGATATGGATGCTGTGGATAATAAAGATTTAAGATAGAGATTTATAAGAAGCATTTAGAATCAATGTTAAAGTAGGGTAAGGATTTAGATAGAGAAAGAGTTTAAATAGAATAAGCATTTTATTAAGATAAGTATTAAACATAAGGAGGGTTACATATGGAGAAAAATTTATTTTCACTAGAAGGCAAAATTGCATTAGTAACAGGTGCATCATATGGTATTGGTTTTGCAATGGCAAAAGCTTATGCCAAGGCAGGTGCTGCTGTTTGTTTTAACGATATCACACAAGAAAAAGTAGATATGGGCGTTGCGGCTTACAAAGAAGAGGGCATTGAAGCTCATGGTTATGTATGTAATGTAACCGATGAAAAAGCAGTGAATGAAATGGTTGCACAAATTGAAAAAGAAGTAGGTATCATAGACATTCTTGTAAATAATGCTGGGATTATCAAACGTGTACCCATGTGTGAAATGAGTGCAGAGGAATTTAGACAAGTCATTGATGTAGACTTAAATGCGCCATTTATTGTGTCTAAAGCCGTTATACCTTCAATGATCAAAAAAGGTCATGGCAAGATTATTAATATTTGCTCAATGATGAGTGAACTTGGTCGTGAAACAGTATCTGCATACGCTGCTGCAAAAGGTGGCTTAAAAATGCTTACTAAGAACATCGCTTCAGAATACGGTGAGTTCAACATCCAATGTAATGGTATTGGACCAGGTTACATTGCAACACCTCAAACTGCACCGCTTAGAGAAGTGCAAGCAGATGGAAGCAAACACCCATTTGACCAATTTATTATTGCCAAAACACCAGCGGCACGTTGGGGAGAAGCAGAAGACTTAAGTGGTCCAGCAGTATTCTTAGCATCAGATGCTTCTAACTTTGTAAATGGACATATTCTTTATGTAGATGGTGGTATTTTAGCCTACATCGGTAAGCAACCTAAATAATAAAAAGAAATAATAAAAAAGATAGAATAAATAATAATGATAGTTTAAATAAATATAGAACTATTACACCACAAATAAAATTTAGAATGTATTTTTATGAACACTAAATTTTAGAAAATCTTATCTAAAGAGATTAGAGGATGAAAGAAAGTGTGTAATAGTTCTTGTTATATAGAGGGAGGATAAAAATGTTAGAGTTAGCCATTTTAAATAAAGATCATACGCTATTAAATACTGCAAAAGGTGAAAAAGAAGTTTCTTTAGTCCATGCCAATACCTACGAAGAAGGGGATATAATCCTTGTAAAAAGTAGCGATGAAGAAGCTTTTTTAATACTTCAATTAGATGATGCTATAGGGGAAAGTTTTGTTTTATTAAAAGGAGGGGCTTTATCTTATACCATTCCTTTTGGAGAAAAGAAGATTTGTTACTCACCTAAAAGCTTTGCTTATGACAAACACTTATTAAAAGTTCGCTATGCAACACATGAAGAAATAAGTGCCTATAAAAATCTTGCCCTTAATAAATATGACCAACACGGTGAACCAAATTGTTTCCCACATGCTTCAGCTAACGTAGAAACAAGAGGGGAGTCTGTATTTGCAGCAAAAAATGCCATCAATGGGAACTGTGAAAATCATTCTCACGGTGCATGGCCTTATGAATCATGGGGGATTAATCAAAATCCTGATGCTGTGATGAAAATAGAGTTTGGGAGAAAAGTTGCCGTAGATAAAATATGTCTTTATACAAGAGCTGATTTCCCTCATGATGCATGGTGGGAACAGGCAACCGTTGTATTCTCAGATGGTAGTAAAGTTGTATTTGATCTAGAAAAAACAGATAAGGCACAAGAAATAAACTTTGAAAAAAGAGAGATTGAATGGCTAGAGTTAGGAAAACTGATTAAAGCTGACGATCCATCTCCATTCCCTGCACTTTCTCAAATAGAAGTCTATGGTGTAGAAGCAAAATAGAAGAATATATAAAATGCCACTTTCATAAGATGAAGGTGGTGGAATGGGATCTGAAGAATTTGCATCTTATTCTTATCAGGTTCCTAGTGTATATCTTTTATTAGGTGCAGGTTCTAAACAGGAAAATCCTTTATACGGTGAGCCTATGCATAATGAAAAGGTTGTATTTAATGGGGATATACTTCCTACAGGTGCAGCAATTTATGCTTATACAGCTATTAATTGGTTGAAAAATAATAAATAAAAGATACAAAATAAACCACTTTAAGTCACTCTTAAGGTGGTTTTGCTTTATATAAATATTTTTTAATTTTTTTCCAACCTTTTTGTTTTTTGCTACACTATATAAATGAAAGCTTTTTAAGGAGGGACCATGGAGAAGAAACGCGCGGATCAGATTATTGAATATTATACACGACCTATGTATGGGTTTGCTCTTAATAAAATGGGTAATTCAGAAGAAGCCGAGGAGCTTGCTTCATGTATTATCCTAGAAGTTTATCATGTGCTTTGTCACAAGGAAGACTTTGTAGATATGAATAGTTACGTGTTTAAGGTTGCCCACAATGTATGGGCAAGATATATTTCAGAAAAGACTAAGAAAAAATGTGAGTTACAGTTAGATGAGGCGAGTAGTAGTGGTCATGAGGATGGTCCAGATAAAAGCTATATAGACCAAGAAACAGAAGGGACCTTAAGGCGAGAAATAGCTTATCTTTCTAAGCAGCAAAGAGAGATTGTGGTGTCTTATTATTATAAACAGAAGAAAATCAAAGAGATTGCTGAAGAACTAGAACTTTCAGAAGGAACAGTAAAGTGGAATTTATTTGATGCCAAAAAGGAGTTGAAAACAGGGATGAAAGCAATACGGACGATAGGGAACTTAGGAATCAATCCTATAAAGTTTCTAGATATGGGGCATACAGGTCAACCAGGAACAAAGGGGGATACTCGTGATTTTCTTGCTAAGGTAATTACACAAAATATTGTCTATGCGGCTTACCATGAGCCAAGAACCATACGTGAACTGTCTGAGGAACTTGGTATCTCACCTGTGTTTATAGAAGATGAGGTTAAGATTTTGGAGGAGTATGGGTTTATGGAGTGCTTGCCAGGAGGAAGATATCAAACACAGATGATTATTAGAGAGCCTTCTGCAAGTGAAGAAGAAGCTTTTCATAAGCTAGCAAAGGAATATGGGAAAATCTTATACGAGGAATATTACAAACAGTTTTTAGCTCTAGAGCCAGCAATTAAGGAGATAGGAATTTATTATCCTGACCAAGATTTTAATTGTCTACTTTGGACGTTGATTCCTTATGCGATACAATTCTTTGATATTCCAGAAGCTTATCAGATTGAACCGGATGAGGTTATGGTTTATCGCAAGGATGGTGGTAAGTATATTGCCATTGCACTACTAGATAAACCGATAGAACTTTCTTATGACCAAGAGAAATATGGTGCCATGGTGATGACAAGGGATGATGGGGAAGACAATAAAGTCTATGGTTGGCAAGTGGGTACTTACTGGAGCCACAGAGAGCTAGATTGGCGTGATAATAAATATAGTGATTATGTGGGAATGATGTATTTTGTAACAGGGCAACTGATCGAAAGTGAAGTGACACAAGAGATTTATAGCAGACTTTTGGAAAAAGAATATCTTGTAAGAACACCAGAGGGGTATAAGCTCAATGTGGTTCATGTAGCAGGAAAGGAGCAAATGGAAAAACTTAAAAACCTTTTTCCAAAGCCTTCAGATACCCTTCGTAAGAAACTCCTTGAATATGATGAGAAATGCTACAAGATGACCAAGGTAGGGCATCCAGCTCATATGCATAAAACGTTACGTTATTTAGCTCAGGGACGTATGCAACATCTGTGGCCTTATGTGTTTGAAGAAATGCTAAATCAAGGTGTACTTCAAGAACCAACTGCATCACAACAAAAAGCAATAGCTACCCTTTTATATACCCAATCTGAGAAGTAGATTTTGAAAGATGTTCTTAGGGTAAGAGGAGGTATTGGTATTAGTTGGTTAGAAGATAGGAACTAGGTTATTAGAGTTATTAAAAAAGAATAGCTCTAAAAATAAGGAGGTAGAAATGTTTAGACGATTGATGCATTTTTGTAAGATTACAGTAAGTGCTTCACCGATATTTTTTAGTTTGAATATGATTGCGCTATTTATTATTGCCCTTAGTCAATTAGGTATAGGGTATAGTTTTAAGTTAGCAACAGATGTATTGATGGATGCCCAGGCTAGTGGGCAAGTATCTGTTAAAATTGCTTTTCCTATTTTACTCTTTTTCCTTTTGATTTGTATTGGTGGGAATACAGGTAACTTTGAAAAGATGATGATTACAGCTTACAGTCATAAAGCGAAGCGTATATTTGCTAAATATTTTTTACATAAGAGCTATAGCACGAAGCAAGATGCTTTTTATGAGAGTAAGTTTTATGATCAATATGCTTTTGTAAAAAATAATATCGACCATACAGCGAATATTGCTGTAACGGTATTTAATAAACTGACTTTATCCATTTACCGTGTGATTTTGGCAGTTGGGGCCATTTCTTATTTCAATCCATTGATTGTTGTTTATATGAGCCTCTTAGCTTTTATATTGATTGGTATTAATCAGTATGTGGTTAAAAAGCGTATTGCCTTACAAGAAACCTATATTAATGATGAACGTCAAGCTAAGTATTATATGGAACTTCTTTCTTCAAGAACCCATGCTAAGGAACTACGTCTATTTGGACTTCAAGAAAGATTTCTTAAAAAATGGGCGTCTACTTACAGCGGCTATATGAAAGGAAAGTACCAATTTGAAGTGAAGGCGATAGGGTTAGGCAAAGTGGCAGGCATTGCACAGATGGCCATGACCTATGGACTTAGCGTTTATTTTCTGATGTTAGTGGCAAATGGCAGTCTTGCTGTAGGCGATTTTGTCTTTCTTAATGGGATGATGATGACCTTAACCAGTGCCATATCTAGTGTAATTAATGTACTGACCAAGGATCTAGCAGAAAACGATAAATATGTTGAAAAGTATGAAGGATTTACAGGTAGAACCAGCCTTCATCAACTTAAAGCCATAGATGATTATCAGTTACTCAGTGAGGCAGAAGGAAAATTAGGAGATTTTGAGATCCTTGAGTTCATAAATGTTTCTTATAAATATCCAGGGAGTGAAAACTATGCGGTTAAGGGTGTTAACTTAACCCTAAGACGTGGAGAGGTAGTGAGTTTACTTGGGTATAATGGGAGTGGGAAAACGACTTTATCTAAGTTGATGTGTGGGCTTTTAGAAGACTATGAAGGAGAGATTCTCTTTAATGGTGTAGAGCTTAGAAAAGTACCTAAAGAAATATTATATCGTTATTTTGGTATTGGTTTTCAAGAGTTTAGTCGCTATAGCATGAGCTTGAAGGAAAATGTAGCGGTAGGGATGATTGAAGCTTTTGAAGAGGAGTATGCTATTCAAAAAGCCATATCTAAAGGAAATCTAGAAGAGGTGATAAGAAAGTTGCCAAAAGGGATAGACACTATTCTAGGCAAGGAATATAGCAAGGAGGGGCAAGATCTAAGTGGTGGACAGTGGCAGCGCATTATCCTTTCTCGTGCTTATATGGGTGAGCCAGATGTACTCATATTAGATGAACCTACAGCATCTATTGATCCGTTAGAAGAAATGAGAATGCTTGGGCAGTTTGGTGAAATTATAGGAGATAAGACAGCACTTATTATCTCCCATCGCATTGGATTTGCAAGGATGGCGGATCGTATTTGTATGATGGAAGAGGGCAAAATCGTAGAAGATGGAACCCATGAGATACTTATGGCACGTAAAGGTTATTATTATACTTTATTTACAGCTCAACAGGCTCTTTATGAAGAGGAGGAGGTATGTTATGCATAAGATGCCAGCACTTAAGGCGCTTATAGAAGCCAATCAGTTTGCTTACAAAAGTCATAAAGGGGCTTATATTGGACGTGTGCTTACAGAAATTATTGGCGTATTTGGTGCTCTACTGAGTATGAAGTCTGTCGAGTATACAACAAATAGTGCCTACCGTTTGTTTGAAGGGCAAGCGCATATCAATGAGGTTATAGTAGGTGTAAGTTTATTTGCTCTTGGTTCCTTGATTTTTTATTTGTTGGGTATAGCAAAAGATCTCCTAGATAACAAGCTGATGCTTCATATGAGTTATGACTTTGAATATGCCTTAGGACGGAAACTTGGGAAGGTCAATTGGGAGTATTACGAAAATCATGAGACAGCAGTAGAAATTTATAAGGTAAGAGAAAAGTCTTTAGAACAGATGAAAAATTTTGTAGGACTGATGATGCAAGGGGTTTACTTTGTATTAGGTGGCGTGATATTCCTAACCTTACTGGCACAGATTAATCTCGTTGCAGTAGTTGCATACTTGGTATTACTCTTGTTTATGAATAAAGCCTTTGAAAAAGTCTATAAGCAAGTGAAGGATGCGTGGGATGAACTCCAACCTTATAAACAAAAACAAAATTATTTCTTCAGTTTAAGTGGAGATAAAGTGACTCATCAAGAGTATCAGTTCAATAGGCTCTTTGGATTTGTAGCCAATAGGTGGGAGCAACTCTATCATGCAGAATATAAGGTACAGATGAAAATCTTTGGGAAATATGAAATTACTTTTCAAACGGCAAGATTCCTGATTAATTTACCCTATATCGCTATGTTGATTTTTGTAGGCTATGAGATAGCTGTAGGTAAGCATGAAATTGGTTTTTTAATGCTCTGTAATCAACTTTTTAACTACGTACTAGACTTAGTGACGGGCATTCAATATAGTGTCAATGATGCCCGTACGCAATATGGTTTTGTAGAAAGCTTCTTCAACTTACTTAAGTTAGAAGAAGTGGAAAAGTCAAGTAATGTGTCTAGCCAAGATTTTAAAGGGATTCACTTTGATCAACTCGCCTACGCCTATCCACAAGCACAAAATAAAAGTCTTAAAGGCGTAGAACTCAATATTAAGTTAGGGGAAAAAATTGCTATAGTAGGACACAATGGAAGTGGGAAGACGACTTTTACCAATATTCTATTAGACCTTACAGATCGCTTTGAAGGCACTATTAATATAGAAGGAAGTGGAGAAGAAAAGATTCCACTATCCAGTTTGTCTTCTTGTATTTTACAAGACTTTGCCCAGTATCAATTGACTATTCGTGAGAATATTGAATTAGGCTATATCGGGAAGAAGTTTACAGATGTAGAGATCTGGAAATGCTTAGAACAAGTAGGATTAAAAGAGATGGTAACTAAATTGCCACAAGGTATAGATACCATGCTTGGGCAGCTTCAAGAAGGTGTAGATCTTTCAAAAGGACAATGGCAACGTATAGCTATAGCAAGGCTATTAGCTAACCCGGAGGCAAAAATATGGGTATTAGATGAACCTACAGCTTATCTTGACCCTATCTCAGAAATTGAAATTTATGATTTGATTTATAAGTTAGCAGGTGAACGTATTGTGCTCTTTATTTCTCACCGTTTAGGATTTGCCAAACGTACAGATCGTATCATTGTATTCCATGATGGAAAGATAGTGGAGCAAGGTAGTCATGCCCAACTTATAGAGCAAGAGGGTATCTATGCTGAAATGTATAAAACACAAGAAGCATGGTATGTAGCGTAATAAGGTTTAAGAGCCACCTTAAAAGCCTTTTTCTGTGTAGACAGAGTATAAAGGTTAAATTAAGGTGGCTTTGTTATAGTGTTATGACACAGGGGGAAGATATAAAAGTTGATAGATGAATAATATTCTGATAATATAAAAATTAATAGGCGTATACGTTTTAAAAAGAAAATAGAGGAGGCATAAAATGGCTTTTTTTAAAGGAGAAATATTTGCAAAATCTTTAGGAATGAATGTAGGTCTTAATGTGATCTTACCTTATGATACATGTGATAAGGAACTTAAAGTACTTTATTTACTTCATGGTATGTCTGACGGATGCGGGGCTTGGTCAAGATGGACACGCATTGAGCATTACGCCAATCAATATGGCTATATTGTCATTATGCCAGAAGTCCATATTAGTTTTTATACCAATATGGAGTATGGTGGGAATTATTATACTTATATAACAGAAGAATTACCTATGCTTTGTGAGAAGATGTTTGGTATCCAACCTGATAGGGAAAAGACTTATATAGCAGGACTTTCTATGGGGGGATATGGAAGCATGTTATGTGCTTTAAGCAAGCCTGATCAATATAAAGCTTGTGGTGCTCTTTCAGCTGTTTGTGATATTAAGGCAAGAATCACAGAAAGAGGCAGGGAAGATAAACTAATCAAAGCAATTATAGGAGATAAACTAATAGACCCTAGCTATGATCTTTATCATTTAAGTGAAAAACTTATGGATTTACCACAAGAAGCAAGACCTAGACTAATGATTGCCTGTGGTACAGAAGATTTCTTATATAAGGAAAACAAAGCTTTTAAAGCACATCTAGAAAAACTTGAATTTAATTTTACCTTTGAAGAATGGGAAGGTGTACATGATTGGAATTTCTGGGATGAGGGAATCCAGAAAGTGATGAAGTTTTTTGAGCAGTTATAAAGTGAGTTATAAACCGTATAGAAGTTACTTATTGTCAAGTAATTTCTATACGGTTTTATTTATTAAAAAAATGTATTTATATTCATAAAGAAAAAAGATGATTAAACAAAAATAAAATGTTTAGTTTGTTTAATAATAAACAAATGTATATATATGTAAAAAGTAAAAATAGTAGTCAATATTTACTATAAAATATTTAAAATTTAGTATTAAAATATTTAAAATAACTAAAATAAATATATAATTTTATTGACAATTATAAAAAATTATACTAGAATTAATTTAAATTTATTAAACGTTTTATTAAACAGCGTAAAAAGTTTAATAAAAGTAATTAAAAACAGTTAAATAAATAGGGGGAAATAAAATGAAAAGAGTGACAAAGAAGTTTTTGGCTTTATTATCATGTGCAACAATGGTATTTTCTCTAGCAGGTTGTGGAACAGTTGAATCTAGTCAAGGGACATCAAGTGACTCAAATACTTCTTCTAACAGTTCAGCGCCAAGTACAGATGGTGGTGATAGTAAGGGAGAGGAAAAAGATTATAAGATTGCAGTGGTACCTAAGCTAACAAGTATTGCTTGGTTCCAAAGAATGGAAGTTGGAGTTAAAGAATATGCAAAAGAAACAGGAGTAGATGCCTTCTATACAGGTCCATCAGAAGGTGATGGTGCACTTCAAGCTCAAGTTATTGAAGATTTAATTGCACAAGATGTGGATGCAATTTGTGTTGTACCATTTTCTACAGAATCACTTGAACCTGTTTTAAAGAAAGCAAGAGATGCAGGTATTGTTGTTATTGCTCATGAAGCAAGTGGTATGGAAAACATAGACTACGATATTGAAGCATTTGATAATGACGAGTATGGTAGACACTTTATGGAGAAATTAGGTGAAATTACAGGTGGTGAAGGGGAATACATCCTTGAAGTAGGTGCATTAACTTCTCAATCACATAATCAATGGGTAGATGCAAGTCGTGCTTTACAAGAAGAAAAATTCCCTAATATGAAAGTATATGGAGATAAAATTGAAACAGCAGATGACCAATCTACTTCATATAACAAAGTTAAAGAAGTATTAACAGCAAATCCAAGTATTGCTGCTATTCAAGGTTCAGCTATGGCAGACGTAGCAGGTGCAGCATTAGCAGTTGAAGAGTTAGGGCTTGCAGGTAAAGTGAAGATCGCAGGCACATCATTAGTATCTGTATCAGGTAAATATGTAGAAAATGGAACCATTGATATGATTTCTTTCTGGGATCCAGCACTTGCAGGTAAAGCGATGATTGAACTTGCGCTTAAAGTGTTAAATGAAGAAGACGTAACAACAGGTTTAAACCTTGGTATAGAAGGATATGACAATTTAACCCTTACAGATAAAGTGTTAACAGGTCAAGCTTGGATTGATGTTACAAAAGATAACGTTAATGATCCAGCGTATGATTTCTAAGAATAAAGAGCGAGTAAGCTAGAAATAAGATGATAGCATGAAAATAAGGTATACGCCGAAAAATTCATGCTATCACCTATCAAGTATTTCAATTAATAGATGGTAGCATGGATGGAGGCGAGTTATGGGAGACGTATTTTTACAGTTGGACGGAATTAAAAAATCTTTTGGTGGTGTCCATGCACTAAAAGGTGTGGATTTAGAAGTAAGACTAGGAGAAGTACATTGTCTTGCTGGGGAAAATGGATGTGGTAAATCTACTTTAATTAAAGTGATTTCAGGAGTACATGATGCAACAGAGGGCACGATTATCATTGAAGGAAAAAAGATTAACAAGCTCACACCAATTGATGCTATCAAAATGGGTATTCAAGTTATTTATCAAGATTTTGCAATTTTTCCTAACTTAACAGTAGCAGAAAATATTGCTATGAACCAAGCACTTATGACGGGTGCAAAAAGAATGGATTGGAAAAAGGCGCGTATACTTGCCAAAGAAGCAATGGAGCGTATTGGGGTGAATATTGACCCGGATGTTCTTGTAGAAAGGCTTTCTGTAGCTAATAAACAAATTGTAGCCATTTGTCGTGCCATTATGAATGATGCAAAATTGGTTATTTTGGATGAGCCAACAACAGCTTTAACAGCTAAAGAGGTAGAGCGTTTAAATGAAATCATTATTAATCTTAAAAATAAAAATATTGCGGTTGTGATTGTGAATCATAAGTTAGATGAAATTTATCAAATCGCAGAAAAGCTGACTGTACTAAGAAATGGAAAAAATGTAGCACATGGTCTTATTGAGGAATTTGATAGGCAACGTTTTATTAAATGCTTAACAGGTAGAGAAATTGAAGAAGCCCTTTATAGACCAGAAGAATCAAAAGAAGAAATTCTAAGAGTAGAGCATTATACCAAAAAAGGAGCTTTTGAGGATATTAGCTTTAACTTACATAAAGGGGATGTACTTGGCATAACAGGTTTACTTGGGTCAGGACGTGGAGAAATAGGAGATGCCCTTTTTGGGCTAGCACCTGCTGAGTCAGGTACAGTTTTATTAAATGAAAAGAAAATTATGATTAAATCAGTGCAAGATGCAGTTAAACATAAGATTGCATATGTGCCAGAAGACAGGTTGACGCAAGGTTTATTCTTAGAACGTTCTATAGAAGATAATACAATAGCTGCTTCAGTTAAGAAGTATTTCAATCAGTTTAAATTAGATCATGCGGCCATGTTAGAAACAACAAAGATGTGGATTCAAAAGATTGGTTGCGTAGCGTCTTCACCACAAGCACCTATTAATACTTTGTCAGGTGGAAATGCACAAAAGGTTGTTATAGCAAAATGGTTAAACACAGAACCAGATTTAATCATTTTGAATGGTCCAACAGTTGGTGTAGATATTGGTGCTAAAGCGGATATTCATAAGATTCTCCATGAACTTGCTTCACAAGGAGTGGGTGTCATCATTATCTCAGATGATCTATCTGAAATTATCCATAATTGTAATAAGGTAATTGTTTTACAAAATGGTCGTATAGTGGCTAAGGAAAGCAGTAAAGATTTAGATGAAGCGAAGCTATCAGCGTTATTAAGTAGTGAGATTAATAAGAGAGGGGGCCACTAGAATGCATAAGAAAGTGAAACAAATTGTAAGCTCAAATGAGATGATTGTAGCCTATATGATCATAGGGCTTAGTTTGATTATTGGGATTGTTAATCCTATATTCTTTGGACCTCAAACAGGAATTAGTTTAGTAAGAGCAATGCTTGTAACTTTGATTTTTGCTATAGCTGAAATGCTTGTCATTGTGTCAGGTGGCATAGATGTATCCTTTCCGGCAGTAGCATGTATGTCACTCTATGCAACGATTAAGTTTATGAATGCCTTTGAAATTGATAGTGCACTTTTTGCATTTGCAATGGCAGGGGGGATTGGATTAGGCTTTGGATTCATTAATGCAGTACTTATATCCAAAGTAAAAATACCACCACTTATTGCAACCTTAGGAGTAAGTAGCTTGGTTAATGGCGCAACATTGGCTTTTTTAGGTGCTAAAGATATTTCTAAAATTCCTCCTAATGTGGATCGTCTTTCACAACAATTTATTTATACTTATATCAACCAAGATGGGATTAAATATTCTTTGACAATACTTGTTTTGATTCCTATAGTGCTTTATATTTTAGGCTATTTTATATTAAAACATACCATGCTTGGAAGAGGCATTTACGCAATAGGTGGAGATAAAAATGCAGCGAGAATAGCTGGTTTTAGTATTACAAAAATCCAATTTATTGTGTATATGACAGCAGGTTTATTAGCAGGAATTGGTGGTATGACGTATACAATCTTAATGCGACAAGCAAGTCCACAGGTATTAATGGGTAGTGAGATGATGGTTATTGCAGCAGTGGTTATAGGTGGTACACGTATCACAGGAGGACATGGAACAGTGTTTGGTACGATTCTTGGTGTAACCCTTATTGCACTTGTTCAAAATAACTTAATTATGCTAGGTATTCCAACACATTTCCAAACTTTTATAGTAGGTCTAATTATTGTTATTGGAACTGTAATTACATCTATAAGAGTAAGGCACATTGAAGCAAAAGCTAAAATTTAATAGATAAGAAGAAAGTAGCTAAGGGAGTGAGAAGGAATATGGAGAAAATGAAAACCCAAATAAAGAAAATAGATAAAAACATAATGGGTTTAATCATTATAGCAGTTTTGATTACACTCGTTATGGGGATTTTACAACCCAAGGCATTTTTAAGTGTTAAGAACTTCCAAGGTATGGGAAGCCAGTTTCCAGAATTCGGAATATTAGCTTTTGGAATGATGCTTGCTATGATTTCGGGAGGGATTGACTTATCTCTAGTAGGAATTGCCAATCTATCAGGTATTGTAGGAGCTATTGTAATGGTAGCAATGGGTGGAACCTTGCCAGCTATGCTTATAGGGATCTTATGTGCTTTAGTGGTAGGCGCTATCTGCGGTGCCTTTAATGGATTTTTTATCGGTTATTTACGAATACCAGCTATGCTTGTTACCTTATGTGGCTTACAACTTTATACAGGTATAGGACTTATTATCACAAAGGGACCAGCTATTACAGGATTGCCACAATCCTTTACTTTATTAACGAATGGTACAGTGCTTGGCATTCCAGTTCCAGTAGTCATTTTTGCAATTGTTGTTGTGATGATGTGTTTTTTAATGAAGTCAACAACATATGGCAAAGAATTATGCTTTATGGGTAGTAATCACATTGCTTCAAGGTATGCGGGGATTAATAATTTAAAAGTTACTATGATTACTTATATGACATCAGGCGTATTAGGAGCAATTAGTGGAATTTTGATGGTTTCTCACTATAATTCAGCTAAATCAGATTATGGTTCAAGTTATACATTACTTACATTGCTTATTGCTGTGCTAGGTGGAACACATCCAGACGGAGGAAAAGGAAAAGTAATAGGTGTCACACTAGCTATTATTGTACTCCAACTTGTATCTAGTGCCTTTAACATTTTACGTGTTAATGCCTTTATCAAAACATGTGTATGGGGGCTTATTCTAATTGTTGTTATGGTTGCAACACATTTAATTGAACGCAAAAAAGTGACAAGATAGGGGGGATTTAAATGAGAAGTATAAAAGCAAAGGAATTAAGTGCAGAAGGCTTTAAAGCTTATGGAAATTATTTTGATATGGTACATCCAGAAGGTAATCATTTAGGAGCATTTTATCCCGATCATGTTCTAATGCCAGTAAGTGGGCAGATGCCTATTGGATTTTCTGCTCTTGCTTCAGCTAAACCTGAGAAAATGATTATTACAGCAGCAGAATATCATAATACAACGCCTGAAGGCATATTGGCATTAGATGATGACATTGTATTACATGTAGCGCCACCTTCTACAACACCTGTACCACATTTAACTGAAGCTTTTATTGTACCACGTGGCACCATGGTAGTTCTTAAGACGGGCGTATGGCATCTTGCACCGTTGCCTATTCATAATGAGGTTGTACATGTGCTTATTACCTTACCAGAACGTATTTACTTTAATGATTGTACAGTTGTGGACTATAAGGAAGAAGAGTACTTTGAAATAACATTAGCTTAAACAAATTAAATTTAAATAGGGGGAATTAAAAATGAAAAAAATTATTAACCAACCAGAAAATTATGTAAAAGAAATGTTAGAAGGTTTATATATTGCACATCCAGATCTTATTACTTATACAGGAGAAGATGTACATTGTTTAGTTAGTGTGAATAAAAAGCCAGGTAAAGTAGGTATAGCAACAGGTGGTGGATCTGGTCACTTACCACTTTTCTTAGGCTATGTAGGAAAGGGCATGCTTGATGGATGTTCTGTAGGGGATGTATTCCAATCACCAAGTGCAGAGCAAATGCTTGAAGTAACCAAAGCTATTGATTCAGGTGCAGGCGTACTCTATATCTATGGTAACTATAACGGGGATATCTTTAACTTTGATATGGCAGCAGAAATGGCAGACTTTGAAGAAAATATTCGAGTAGAAAGTGTAGTAGCAGGTGAAGATGTAGCATCTGCTGGACCATCAAAAGAAGGAGAGAAAAATACAAGACGTGGTGTAGCAGGAATTGTATTTGTCTACAAGTGTGCAGGAGCAGCTGCAGATAAAATGATGAATTTAGATGAGGTGAAACGTGTAGCTGAAAAAGCCGCTGCAAATGTAAGAACGATGGGTGTTGCGCTTACACCATGTATTGTACCTAGAGTAGGTAAACCTGGGTTTACAATTGGTGAAGACGAAATGGAAATTGGTATGGGTATTCACGGTGAAACTGGCATTCGTCGTGCAAAACTTGAGCCAGCTGATGCCATAGTGGATGAAATGTTAGAAAAGGTTGTAGCAGATATTCCATATGTATCAGGAGATGAAGTTGCTGTACTTGTAAATGGACTTGGTGCAACATCTTTAGATGAACAATATATTGTGACAAGACGTATTGATACATTTCTAAAAGAAAAAGGAATCAGTGTACATCGTTACTATGTTGGTGAATATGCTACATCTCTTGAAATGGCAGGATTCTCTATTTCATTACTGAAATTAGATGATGAGCTAAAAGAATTATTAGATGCTCCAGCACAAACACCATTCTTTGTACAACTATAGTAGATACATTTTAGGGAGGGATTCATATGAGTACAGCATTTGTTGTAAAACTATTAGATGAGATTCAAAAGATTATGTGTGATAATAGAGATTATCTTATTGAACTTGATAGTGTAGTTGGAGATGGTGATCTTGGTCTTACTATGAGTGATGGATTTAAAGCAGCCTATGAAAAGGTGATGGGA
This sequence comes from Holtiella tumoricola, assembly GCF_027857615.1. Classification (NCBI taxonomy): domain Bacteria; kingdom Bacillati; phylum Bacillota; class Clostridia; order Lachnospirales; family Cellulosilyticaceae; genus Holtiella; species Holtiella tumoricola. Next base: position 92,978 of record NZ_JAQIFT010000069.1, on the reverse strand, counting down.
ATAGAAGAAAAGGATACAGGTAAAGTACTTTACACAGCAGGTAAAGCTATGTCTACAGCAGTACCTTCTACAATGGGTACTCTTATGGCATCAGGTCTTATGGAAGCTGGAAAAAGGCTTAAAGGAAAAGAAGAGTTGAGTAATCAAGACATTACACTCCTCTTTAAAGGATATTTAGAAGGTGTAGCAAATAGAGGTAAAGCTAAAGTTGGAGAAAAAACATTTTTAGACGGTTTATATCCAGCAGTAGAAGCTCTAGAGGAAGCTATTGATACTGATGAATCATTAGAGTCAGCTGCTAAGAAAGCATACGAGGCAGCATGTAAAGGCTTTGAGAATACAACAACGATGATAGCTGTACATGGACGTGCAGCTACAAGAGGGGAAGCTTCTAGAACGCTACAAGACCCTGGTGCAGCAGTAGCTATGCTAATGATGAAGGGATTTTGTAATCTCTTCTAGATAGTTTGTTGAAATAGCCCTTCATTGTGAAGGGCTATTTCAATATCGGCTAAAAGTTAGTAGATATAGGAGGGAATATGAAGAATTTACTTATTGCCCAATCTGGAGGACCTACTGTAGCTATTAATGCGACTTTAGTAGGTATTTTACAAGCAGCTTTAACCAGTTCACATATTAAAACGATTTATGGTGCCATTCATGGCATACAAGGAGTGGTGAATGAAGAATTCATTATACTCAATGATATTATGCAAGATACAAGTACTTTAGATTGCTTAGCACAGACTCCAGCAGCAGCACTAGGATCTTGTAGATTTAAGTTAGATGATTGGCGAAAAGATGCAAAGTTATACGAAACAATAGTTGGCATATTAAAGGCTTATGATATAGGTTATTTTATATATACCGGTGGAAATGATTCAATGGATACGGTATGTAAACTTTCTGAATATCTAAATGCTATTGGTGACACAAGTATTTGTGTTGTAGGTGCTCCTAAAACAATTGATAATGATTTAGTAGGTACTGACCATTGCCCAGGCTTTGGATCGGCAGCTAAATATGTAGCAGTCACCTGCCAAGAACTAGAACGAGATATTTCCGTATATGATACGCCTGCTGTAACTATTGTAGAAGTGATGGGACGCAATGCAGGATGGTTAACTGCAGCATCGGCATTATCTAGACTTGGTGAAGGTGTAGGGCCCAGTTTGATTTATATATGTGAAAGAGCATTTGATGTAGAACAATTTGTAAAAGATGTACAGACAAAACTTGTAGAAAGAAAAGCTATTTTGGTAGTAGTAAGTGAAGGGGTCAAAGACAAGGAAGGTACTTATATTTCGGAGAAGGTACAAAGCAAAGTGCAAGATGAGTTTGGGCACAAATACATAGCAGGGGTAGGGCAAGTTCTTGCCCAAATGCTAAGAGAAACATTAGGGTGTAAGGTGCGTGCCATAGAGCTGAATTTAATGCAAAGATCTGCTGCACATATTGCAAGTAAAGTAGACCTAGAAGAGTCAAAAATGCTAGGGATGAAGGCGTTAAATTGTGTAGTAGAGGGATTAAGTGGACATATGGTAGCGATTAGAAGAATAAAAGATACACCTTATCAAATAGAATATGTAGCTGTACCTGTGAGTAAGGTAGCTAATATTGAAAGAACAGTGCCTTTAAACTGGATAAATGATGAAGGAAATGATGTAACAAAGGAAATGTTAAGCTATTTAACGCCCCTTATCCAAGGTGAAGTCTATACAAAATATGAAAAGGGCATTCCAAAACATCTCATTTTATATCATAATAAGTAGTAGGATACATAAGAATGAGGAAGGAAGTAAGGGAATGACAATTAGAGAATTAGCAGAGCTTGCGCAAGTTTCGCCTGCTACAGTTTCACTTGTATTAAACAACAAAAAAGGGGTAGCAGAAGAGACAAGAAAAAGAGTTTTAGAATTAATTGCTGAACACAATTATCCAATACCACAACGTGGTACGCCTAAAAGTGTACCTGTTAATAATAATATTTTGTTTTTAAAATACATACAAGATGGAATGGTTGTAGAAGAAAATACAGGGTTTATTTCAAGTATTATGGAATCTATTGAGGTAAACTGTAGAAAAGAAGGCTATCATTTAAATATTTTACATTCTATTAATCAGCTAGATGAAACACTAAGAGAAATAGAATATGACAATTTCAGCGGCGTAATTGTGTTAGGAACAGAACTAGACTCAGGGGACTATGAATATCTTAATCAGATTCCTATTCCTTATGTGATATTAGATAATAGTATGACTAACTTTAAGTGTCATAGTGTAGTTATGGATAACAGGGCTTTAGTTTATGAGGCTATAGAACATTTTGTGGACCTAGGGTTTAGGGAAGTTGCCTATTTTAAAAGCAATAATGCTATTCATAACTTTGAAGAACGTAGCCAAGCATTCAAAGAAGCTACAGAGCACTTTAATATAAGTTGTAAAAAAGAAAATGAATTTTTGATTACCCCTACTTTACTAGGGGCATATGAAAGCATGAAAACTTATTTGCAACAGGGTATAAAAATAGCACCATGTGCTTTTGCAGACAATGATATCATTGCAATAGGCGTTATGAAAGCCCTTCAAGAATATGGTATACGCGTGCCAGAAGATGTTTCTATCATAGGGGTTGATGATATTCAGTTTTCAGCAATCCACTCACCGTCTTTATCTACAATGAGTATACCTAAAAAACTTATGGGTAAACTTGCTTTAAAAGTTTTGCTAGAAGTTATGGAAGATCCAACTATAAGCAGCATCAAAACGTATGTAGGTGGTGAAAAGATTATTCGTGAAAGTGTTTTAAGTTAAATAATTATAAAGTTGGTAATAAAATTATAGGGGGAACTATAATGAAAAGATCAGAAATTAATCATGCGCTACAAAAAATGGAAAAAATGATTCAAGCTTACCAGGTAGCACTACCACCTTTTTGTAACTTTACACCTGATGACTGGAAAAGCAAGGGGAGCGAATATGATGAAGTAAGGGATAATATGCTAGGGTGGGACATTACTGATTTTGGACTCGGACAATTTGAAAAAATTGGATTTTCACTTATTACCCTACGTAATGGAAATGTAAAAAATACAAAGTATGTAAAACCTTATGCAGAAAAGTTATTGTTCATGCAAGAAGGTCAAACAGCACAAATGCACTATCATGCTTACAAAATGGAGGACATTATAAATAAAGGCGGAGGAAATATACTTATCCGTATTTATAATTCTATGAAGGATGGATCTTTTGCAGATACTCCAGTTAAAGTGACATGTGATGGTAGAAGCTATGAGGTAGAACCAGGTACACAGATTAGATTAACTCCAGGAGAAAGTATTACGATTACCCAAGGTATGTACCATGATTTTGAGGTAGAAAAGGGAACAGGACCCGTATTATTAGGGGAAGTATCTATGTGTAATGATGATCAAACAGATAATTATTTCTATGATCATTCGGTAGGAAGATTTCCAGAAATAGAAGAAGATGAAGCACCCTATCGTTATTTATGTAATGAATATCCGAGAGCTTAGTATAAGGCGAATGTAGGCTTAGGGTTTTTGTATAGATAAAGGCTGAGTGACAAAAATGAATTAATAAAGATAAGGGCTCTTATGAAATAGTATGATAGAATGGCTATTTCATAAGAGTTTTTTTATAGTGTAGTATTTTTGTATAAAATGTTCAAAAAATAATTTAAAACTTGTATATAAAATAGGAATTATTTGGACGTTATGTGTGTATATTTACATAAATGGAACTATTTTATCGGTTGAATTTAACATAGATTTTATGTAATATTAAACTGTATTAAATAGTTTTATGATTATATAAAATTGTTTTAGTATTTTATAAATTAGTAGGAGGGGAAAGAATGTCGGAGATTAAATTGAATAAGCGCTTTCTAAGTTTTATGATGGCAATTGTGATGATGATTACAGTATTGCCAGTAACATCATTGAAAGCAGCTCCCATAACCATTGCAGAATGGGTGTGGGATGGAACGTATCAAGCAGCAGCAACAGGAGGAGTACAAGAAGGCAAAGGAGAACTTACTTGTTCGCAATCTAGAGATATTACATTTACTAAGAGTGATAAAACCATCTGGGTAGGTGGATGGGATAGTGGCGAAGAATATTGGAAGATTACAGTACCTAAAGCTGGATATAGCAATCTTGAATTATCGTTCGAGTGTTATGGTACAAAAAGTTCACCTAAAGATTTCAATATACAGGTTAGTATAGATGATGAAAAATATATATCTGTAAAAAATTATCAGGTACCACTTAAAGCTGATAAGGCAAAAATCACTACAACATTATATAATATGGATGGATTAGATATTGATGCATCAGATTATGTATATATTAAGTTGGCAAATACAAGTCAAGTAGCTATTGATGCTACAGCAATAGATGCAAACACTGGAAATTCTCGTTTAGCCAATGTTATCATCACAGCTACACAAGGTGAATCAGGTGGTACACCAGAAACACAAGTTAGCCCAGTTACAGCAAGTATCCCGAGTGGTAGCACAGTTGAAGTAGGTACAGAAATTGACTTTTCAACCCAAACAACAGGTTGTGCCATTTACTTAGATATAAATGGAAATGGACAAAGATCAACCAATACCCTTACCCTTACAGAAAATGACTTTAAAGGTGAACCTGCAAAGGCTGTAGTAAGTGCGTATGCAACAAAAGAGGGATTAGAACAAAGTAAAACATCTACTTTTGAATACTTCAAAAAGGTAGAAACACCTTCGGAGATTATATCTATTGCAGATGTACGTAAAAGCGGTATAGGCAAAGATGTAGTGATTGAAGGTACGGTTACACGTGCGATTAAATCAAGTTCAAGCAATGCAACCAATTGCACGGTATATGTACAAGATGATACAGCAGGTATTGCTGTATATAAAGGGGGTATTGATTTAGAGAAATACCCTATAGGTACTCAAGTTAGAGTAACAGGGAAAACATCAGAATTTGGTGGTGTATTACAGATTCAACCAGCTAATTTAGAGGCGATTAAAGTATTAGGTGATACAACAGCACCAAGAGAAGCTGAGGTAATTACCATTGCTCAATTAGCAACTAAAGCGTATGAAGGTAGACTAGTTAAGCTTGAAGATGTAACTTTAGAAAGTAAAGATTCTAAAGCAAATCATACAATTAAAGACAGTGTTACAAATGATTCCCTTACAATGCGCTGTACAGAGGCAGATGGTTTACCAGCTGAATTTGAAGAAGGTATGGCTATTAATGCGATAGGTATTGCGGCTAATAATAATGGTAAACCTCAATTATTAGTAAGTAAGTTTGTAGATATTACTGCTGGTAAAGAACCAGAAGTAGCAGTTGTAACAGCAACACCAGAGACAGGAAGTCAAATGCCATTAAATGCAGAGGTAACACTTTCAACTAAAACAGAAGGTGCAACTATTCTTTACACTGTAAATGGTGGAGAAGAATTAGTAAGTGCTACAAATACAGAAAAAGTAAAAATTGAAAAATTTGATAGTGAAGGTAAAGCAACTATTCGTGCGAAAGCAACAAATGGTAACTATACAACTCCAGAAGTAGACTTTATCTACTCACAAGCAAAAGTAGAAAAAGTTACACCATCTGTACCAGTAGGAGCTATTGATGGCAATTCACAAATTGGTTTAACAACAACAACACATGATGCAACGATTACATATATCTTGACGACTAATGTAGATCTTGAGAACCAGAATGTAAGTGAAGAAACACTTTATACAGATAAAATTGCTTTAACACCAGAGCTCTTTCCAGTGAAGATTGAAGCATGGGCAGCAGCAGATAATTACCTAGATAGCGAAAAAATTGAGCTTAATTATCGCCTGAAAGGTACACAAGGCGAAATGCAAAACTACTTTGGCCAACTTCACTCTCATACAGCAGAAAACTCAGATGGTCAAGGAACTTTAAAAGAAGGTTTTGAATGGGCAAGAGATAATGCAAACCTTGATTTCTTTGCAATTACAGACCACTCAAATAGTTTTGACAAAGCACCTACAGGTGATAAGGCAGGTACTTATAACTTAGGTTCTTACAATGCAAGTAACGAAAAATGGCAAAATGGTCAAAGAGAAGCAGAAGCTGCTCGTACAGATGAATACATCAGTATTTATGGTTATGAAATGACATGGTCAGGTGGACCAGGCCATATCAATACCTTTGGAACAGAAGGTTTTGTAAGCCGTAATAATAAAGAGCTTAACAACAAAACAAATGATGCGGGTATGCGTGCATATTATGATTTATTAAAACAGACACCAGAATCTATTTCACAGTTTAACCATCCAGGTAAAACATTTGGTACGTTTAGTGGATATGCTTACTATGATCCAATTATTGATGAACGTATCTCACTTATTGAGGTAGGAAATGGTGAAGGTGCAGTAGGTAGTAACTCTTACTTCCCATCATATGGTGAGTATACAGCAGCACTTGATAAAGGATGGCATTTAGCGCCTACAAATAACCAAGATAATCACAAAAAGGGATGGGGTACATCCAATACAGCACGTACAGTTATCTATACAGATGACCTTTCTGTAGATGGTGTATATAGTGCATTAAGAGAAAGACGTGTTTATGCAAGTGAAGATGACAACTTAGATATCGTCTATACTTTAAATGATGAGGTATTGGGAACTATCTTAGGTGAAGTACCGGAAGTCGCAGAATTTAAAGTAAGTATTCAAGATCCAGATACATCAGACTCTGTTAAGAGTGTGGAGATCATTACAAATGGTGGTAAAGTTGTTCATAAGCAAACTTATAACCATCAAAATGTAGACTTTGAATATACTTTAGATGATCCTAGAGCAGGTTACTACTACATTAAAGTAGTTCAAGCCGATGGACATATTGCAGTAACTGCACCAATTTGGCTTGGTCAAGATATTGTTGTAGGAATCTCAAAAGTAGAATCAAGTGTTTCTATGCCTGTAACAGGTGAAGAACTCACTTTAACAACAGAACTTTTCAATAATGAAGTAGATGCTGTTGTTTTAAAATCTATTGCATATGATTACAAAGATGGTAAAAGTATTGGAAGTCATACTTTCAATGAAGTGATGAATAGTAATGCAAGCTTCCAACATAAACAAAATCTTACACCAACAGTAGTAGGTGAACAAACAGTTGTAATAACAGCAGTTATTGAAGTAGCAGGTGAACCAACAACCTTTAAAGCAGAAATTAAATTAGATGTAAAAGATGCAGATAAATTAATTTATGTAGGTGTTGATGCTTCACACCAAAATGAATATGTAAATGGTAATTACAAAGATTCTATGGGTAACTTTGGTAAGTTAGCTGAAGAATATGATGTACGTACAGTAGAGCTTTATACAACAGAAGCATTACTTGCAGCATTAGAAAATCCAAAATACGAAATGATGGTATTCACAGCACCAAGTCGTAGAAATGGTACAGCAGGTCGTGACCCTTATGATGTATATTCACAAGAAGAAATAAAAGCTATTGCTAAGTTTGCTGCTGAAGGCAAAACAGTCATTATAGCGGGATGGTCAGATTACTATGAAAACTATAGTAACTTAGCAAATATGCCAAAAGATGAGCATATGGCAGCTCAACAAAATCAATTACTTGAAGCAATGGGTGCGTCACTACGTATCTCAGATGATGGTTCATTAGATGATGTAAACAACGGTGGTCAAGCACCAAGACTTTATTTAACGGATCATAATGATTTTATCAACCCACTTACAAAGGGTATTGTAGATGGTCAAGTATTTAGTCACTATGGTGGTGCAACCATTCATGCAGTAGATGCACAGGGAGAACCAGTAAGCACATTACCAGCAAATGTTCTTCCAATTATTAGTGGACATGAAACAACTTATTCAAAAGATCAAGATAATGATGGTTTAGGTGGCACAACAATACCACGTTACAATAATCGTGTGTTATTGATGGCATCAGAAACCCTTACTCATGAAAATGGCATGACTTCAGAAGTTATTGTAGCAGGTGCTGCATTTATGTCTAACTTCGAAATCCAAGCAGAAATTGATAATAATGATTCTAAAAATTATAGTAACTACAACATTTTAGAAAACATTATTAAGATGGTTAATCCACAAGAGATTACACCAATTAAAGAAGTAAAAGTGGCACAACCAGGTACAAGATTTACAATTGAAGGGATTGCGACTTCAAGTGTAAATGATGGGTCAGATAGCAATAAAGGGTTCTTTGATTGTATCTACGTAGAAGATGCTACAGGTGGTATCAACTTATTCCCTGTTTCAGAAGGCGTAGAAGCAGGACAAAAAATCCGTGTAACAGGTGTCGTAAGTGGTTATCAAGATGAAGTTCAACTTGCAGTAAGCAAAGTAGAAATGATTGATGAAACAATGAATCCAGTACAACCAACTAAGCTTTCAACAGGTGAAGCTATGGCAAGTAAACATACAGGTAGACTTGTTGAAGTAACAGGTGTAGTGGAAGAAGTCATTGTAGATCAAGGTGTTGTGAACCAAATCATGATTAATGATGGTAGTGGTGCAGCACGTATCTTCATCAATGGCTATATCACAAAGAATGTGAACTTAGACTTTGTAGAAGTAGGTAAGACTATTTCAGCAGTAGGTCTTGCATCTGTAGGCGAGAACTACTCTTCAGAGACAGAATTCTTACCACGTATTCGTGTACGTGACAGAGGTGAGATTAAGCTTGTAGAAGTATCAAATAATGCATTACTAAGTGCACTTAAAGTGAATAAAGGTACACTTAAACCAACATTTACACAAGATGTATTTAATTACACAGTATCAGTAGGTAATAGTACAAAGGAAATCGTTATTGATGCAGTAGCTGCGGATGCAAAAGCAACTGTAGTAGGTACAGGAACAAAAGCTCTTGTAGTAGGTAACAATACGTTTGAAATTGTAGTTACAGCAGAAGATGGTATAACAGTTCAAACCTATACAGTAAAAGTAACAAGAACAGCTAGTGAATCATCAGATGGAGGCTCATCAGAGAGCAGTAGTTCATCTAATACAACAAAGCCTGTAGAAGTACCAGCAGCTCAAGCTATTGAGAAGTTAACAACTACACAAAAAGAAGAAATCCTTCATAAATTTGAAGAAGAAGCACCTTACACAAGCTTAGGTGGATTAACAATTGAACAGCTTGATCAACTTACAGGTGGTAAATTTACTAAAGAGCAGCTTAAAGAAATGGTAGCAAAACCAGAAATTCTTAAAGCATTAGATATTGATATTGATACATTAAATACTAGTATTACATTAAATGCTATAGAAGATGCAATATTTACGGATGTAACATCAGCACACTGGGCAAATGAAAGTATTAAAGAAGCTGCAAAACTTGGTTTAGTAGTTGGTAATCCAGATGGTAGTTTTGCACCAAGTGAAGTATTAAAAGTATCAGATACGTTCACTTTCTTAGATCGTCTCTTACTTCTTCATGGTGTAACAGATATGAAACTTTCAAGAAGTACAGTTGAAAAGTATATGACAAATCAAGAACACTGGGCATTTTATAGTATGGCATCTATTGGTTCAAAACTTAGTGAAGCCACACTTGAAGCAGTTGCAGGGCTTGGTGAGCAAGCTGTTTCAAGAGAATTACTTGCGCAAGTTATTTATGAAATAACAGATGGTAAGTTAGAAAGAACAGAAATGGATATGAAGTTTAGTGATATGGCACAATCACCATATGAAGAAGCACTTATTTACTGTGTAGAAACAGGTGTATTAAATGGTGTAGGTGATGGAATTATGGTGCCAGGAAAAGATGTAACACGTGCAGAACTTATGACTGTACTTGTACGCTTAGATGGTCTATTAAAATAGCAAGAAATTAAATAAGTAATATAAATGGACTGCTGAGTTGAATTTTACAGCAGTCTATTTATAATTTTTCTATTCTAGAAAAGGTGAAAAATAAAAATGAACAAAGGATTGGGTTGGATTAAAAAGAGATTAGCCGAAAGCTTTGGAGAAGGACGCCTTGTCGTATTGATTTTGATGGTAGTTATTGCTATAGGTGTTATGCTTATGCCAGCTGCTAGAAGAGATACAGATACAGGTGTGCAGTTTGATACACAGTATGCTTATGAGAAGTGTAGAATACTAGAAGCAGATGATTACGATATAGATGAAGATCCTTATGTAGAGGGAATATATATAGGAAGACAAAACTTACAACTTGAAATTTTAACAGGTGAGTTTTCTGGGGAAATAATAGAGCTTGAAAATACAGTGAATCGTAAGTATAACTATTATGCAAGAGAAGGTAGAAGTATGGTTGTTCAAGTTGCCTCTAGAGAAGGAGAACTATTGAATGTACAAGTTTTCTCCTATTCTAGAGACACCATGATCTATGTTTTGCTGGCAAGTTTTATACTCGTATTACTTGTAATAGGGCGTAGAAAAGGTTTCTTTGCTTTACTATCATTAATGTTTGTTATGATTTTAATCTGTTATTTTATGATTCCTATGGTGCTTAAAGGGTATAGTCCTATATTAATTGCATTAATTATAGCAGGGCTCACAACTGTATTTAATATTATTTTGGTAAGTGGATCAAATAAGAAGTCATGGGCGGCTATATTAGGCATAGTATCTGGACTAGTAGTAGCAACTCTTGTAGGTATGCTTTTTGGAAAGTTGATGGACTTATCAGGAATTAATATGGAGCATGCAGAAGAGATGATGCGACTTGCTGGGGAAGGAAGATTACAGGTAAAGGAAATCCTATTTGCTGGAATCATCATCGCATCTTTAGGAGCAATTATGGATGTAGGAATGTCTATTGCTTCTTCTGTATTTGAGGTTCACACAGTAAGTCCTAAAATGAATGTATATGCTTTGTATAAAAGTGGAATGAACGTAGGGCGAGATGTAATGGGGACGATGACAAATACACTTATTCTAGCTTATGCAGGAAGTTCATTAAGTACATTGATGCTTTTCTACATGTATCAATTTACGTACTATCGTTTGATTAATATTGATTTACTAGGTATGGAAATTCTTCAAGGAATAGCAGGAAGTATTGGATTGATCCTGACCATTCCAATTACGGCTTGGATCGCTGCAAGCTTAGCTAAGAAAGCAAAAAAGTCATAGTACATATTAAGTATTAGAGAAAGGTCTTATAGAAGGTGCAAAGGCATCCTCTATAAGACTTTTTCTATATAAAATTTTGTACACATTATAAGCTCGATTTTGCAATAAATAGCATATCCTATATTAGAACAAAACAAGAGGTGATAGATATGCAAAGTCGTGGTACTGCAAATTTAAAAGGTATAGATGTGAGTCATTGGGATGGAAAAGTGGATTATGCCAAAGTTAAGGCGAGTGGCATAAGTGTTGTTTATATCAAAGCTTCTCAAGGTACAAAGGGTGTAGATCCCATGCTTGAGGAGAACTACAAGGGAGCTAGTGCACAAAATCTAAAAATTGGTTTTTATCATTTCTTTACCCCACTTAATGAGCAAGATACACTTTTACAAGCAGAACATTTTGTAAAGACGATAAAAGGTAAAACGTATCATTGTCGTCTGGCTCTAGATATAGAGACAAATGATGCAAAACTTTCAAAGGCTACAATTACTAAATTAGCCATTCTCTTTTTAAATCGTATAAAACAATTGACAGGGCATGGAACAGTAGTGTATACCTACACAGGTTATGCTAAGGAAAATCTCATTCAAGATATAAAAGACTATCGCTTATGGATTGCTCATTATGGTGTTAACGAGCCAGGGGATAATGGGATTTGGCCAAACTGGATAGGCTTTCAGTACTCTGAAAAAGGTAAGGTCCAAGGCGTGAGTGGAGCGTGCGATTTAAATAAATTCACAGAAGATATTATTCTAGCTTAACCTAATATAAAAAGATCAAAGAAAAGGAGATAGGCGTGTATTTCCTTTTCTTTTTGTGTAAATGGGAGATATAATATAATATTTTATTTTGTAAACGTTGTGTAAAATAAAATTAATAGTATTATTAAAATTTATATGTTATAGTGTATAAAATTAAAGCTACTATAAGGGGGTATACATATGCTTAAACGTTTAGCCGCAGATGCATTTGGATTAAGTGATATAGGATCAATTATTGACCCAAAGGATTTTGATAAGGTAAGTTCAGATGATTATATTTTTCATGAAGATGGAGAACAAATTTTCTTTTTAATCAAATCAAAGACAGATGAATACTGCTTTACAAATTTGGCTTTTATACATTTAGATGGAACATCAGCAGTAAGTTCTAAGAGACAATTACATAGATATGAGTACTGTCATCATATGATCTCTAATGTCAAAATAGAAACAGCAGGAACAGTTGATTTAGATGCAGAGATTAAGTTTACTATTGGTGAAGTAGCTTTTTCTATAGATGTAGATAAGAAGCAAATTGAAGCCCTTAAAGATTTATATAAAGCCCTTCATAAAATATCTATGATTATGAAAAAAAATCAAACTGCATTAAATCATGCACATCAAAGTTTAGAAGTTGCAGCAAAAGTACTAACAGGAACAAAACATATGCAAGAAGTTAATCTAGCAGATGCGTTTGGTCAAGTTAATGAGAAAGCTTTTGAGTGGTTGATGGCATCTAGAAAAGAGTATGTTAGAGAAGACTATGCAGATGTCTTTAAACTTTATATTAATAACTAAGTAATAGGTATATGAGATATAACAGATAACCTTTATTATAGATACCTCCATAGAATAGGTATCTATAATAAAGGTTTTGTTATTGTAAAAATGCACAAAATATTTTTTTATAGTATGCGTAAAAGTCACCAATCTTATTGTTTGAAGCTAAAATTTCCTTACGAAAAAAATCCTCATTTGATAAACTTAATGTAACAGAATGAGAAAATATAAGGCTTAGCCTATATAAGGGAGGAAAAAGATGTTTCAGGTAGGTGACTATATTATTTACGGTTATAATAATGTATGTAGAGTTGAAGAGATTGGAAAATTTGATATTCAAGGAACACCGCAAGATAAAGAGTACTATTATCTAGTACCTGTCTATGCACCAGGCAGTAAAGTATTCACACCCGTTGACAACAACAAAGTGATGATGCGTCCTATTTTGACAAAGGAAGAAGCATGGACATTAATTGATGAGCTTAAAATGATTGAGCCATTAGACATTCCTGATTTTAGAAAGAAAGAAGAAGTTTATAAAGAAGCTCTTAGAAGTTGTGATTCTAGACAATGGGTGAGGGTGATTAAAACAGTTTATCTTATTAGAGAAGAAAGGCAAGCTGAAGGTAAGAAGGCAACAGCAAGTGATGAGAAGTATTTCAATATAGCGAAGGAAGAACTTCACAAAGAACTTGCAATTGTACTGGATATAGCAAAAGATGAAGTAGAGGATGTGATTCTTGCTAGAATTTAGTCAGAACAATGAATGATTTTATAAATAGGCATTGACTCTCCCGTCACTGGAGATAGTAAAGTGAATTCACAAGGAAGGAGTGAGGCGATGTATCGTATTGGTGAGTTTTCAAAGATGAGTAAAGCTACAATCAAGACATTACGTTACTATGATGAAATTGATTTACTTAAGCCAGAATATATTGATCCATTTACTAACTATCGTTTTTATACTACAAATCAATTGTTTAAGTTACATCATATTCAAGCTTTAAGACAAATTGGATTAGTACCAGATGAAATTAAAATGATTTTGTCAAATGCTAATAAACAAATAGTATTAGAAAAACGCAAAATGGAATTACTAGCAGAAATTGAAAATGCTACCCAGCAGCTCTCCCGAATTGAATTTATTTTGTCCGGTCAAGAGGAGGAAACATTTATGCATTATCAAGCAATTATCAAAGAATTACCAGAGTGTATTGTTTATTCAAAGAAGATGACAGTACCAAGTTATAATGACTATTTTCAACTTATTCCAGCTATAGGTGAGAAGGTTACAACAAAATATACAGATTTAAAATGTGCTATGCCAGCCTATTGCTTTATTGTATATCTTGATGGTGAATACAAAGAAACGAATTTTAAAGTAGAATTCTGCGAAGCGATTACTGAATTGAAAGAGGACTTTGAAGATATTGTCTTTAAGAAAATGGAAGCTGTGAATGCTGTTTCTGTTATGCACAGAGGGCCTTATGCTGGCCTTAATCAAGCATACGCCTATGCTTTTAAATGGATAGAGGATAATGGCTATGCTGTATTAGATAGTCCGAGAGAAAGTTATATAGATGGTATTTGGAATAAAGAAGATGAGACAGAGTGGTTAACGGAATTACAAATTCCTATTATGAGAAAATAGCAAACATAATAGGATAGCCTATAGGGTTATATATAAAAGGTCAATGAAACACGTAGTTTAGAATGTGTTTCATTGACCTTTTTGTAGTCTAGTAATTTGTAGTGTAGTAAAATGAATGCTTCTGAAAAAGTAAATTAAAGTGTCTTTAACAGATAATATAAAGGAAGAGAATAGGTTTTGACTTCATTCTCTATATGAGGAGATGCAAAGTTAAAAGCAGCATGTTTAGATAAAGTAACCCTTTCTTCTAAGTGATCTAGAGAAAGTACGGCTGGTTTATAATTGGGATCTTCTAGGATAAACCAACTATAGAGCATATATTCAAAGTAATTAAGATCATCTATAAGTTCTTGAGGCGTGAAGTGTTCAGGTGTTTTTAAATACCATAATGGTAATGTATCATCTCCAAAGAGAAAATGCCTTGCGAAAGTATGGACTTGCTGCCCTAAAATCTTTGTAAAGAAGACTTGAAGTGAGAAAGGTTCACATAGGCTAAAATTTAAGAGTGTACGTAGCATGATATGAGGTTCAGACGTTCCAAAAGTATCTTCTATATATTTGACTACAAGAGGGGCGTGGGTATAGTGAAGAAACTCTAGTTGACCTGCACTACGAATTTGTTTTTCCGCCATAGGTGGGAAAGAAAAACGGGATGGATCTTTGAATTTAGCATAGAGATATCTTGTGTAGAGTCTATGAAACTCTTTAGCAATATTAAGGTTTAGCTTCTCTTTAAGTGATTTATCTAAAGCATTTAATGCCATATTTTCGTAGTAAGTAGCAAGTCCTTCTGTAAGCCAAAGTTGAGGAGGCATATGGAAGTCACTAAGTGGTAACTTCACATCCATAAAACTATGGAACATACGATGGGCTAAAAGTTGCCAGTCTCTAAGGTTCTCAGGAGTGAAGCTAGCACAAATGATATGAGAACCACAGCCGCCAAGTATTGGCTCAGGATGAATATCAAGTAGAACAAGACTTAAATGATGATGAGACATTTTAAAGTGTTCAGCGTAGTATTTAAAAAGATTTACCATGTTGTTTAAGATGTGTTCATCTAGTGTTTTAAGCGTATCCTCATAATAAATATGAAGCGTATTTGAGCCTATAGTAGCTTCAAAGACATCTAGGTGTCCAAAGATATAGCTACTTTTCATCAGTTCATAGGCATGACACCATTTAGGACTTTCGCAGACAGAAGTTGTTTCTGCTTTTTTAAAAGGAACAACGGTACAGATGGGCTGTTTTAAATTATAGTTGATTTCAATTTCCTTAATAACAGTTGAAGGTGTGAAACTACTAGAGGTAAGTAGTGTCGTTGGGAATAAAAAGGCTTGCTCACCAGCAAAGGCTGTTAAATCATGTGAGACCATGCCGTAGAATCCGTGTTTAGCAGGGCTGCCAATTTGTACAGTATAAGAAAAGACAATAGGATTTTGAGTAACTTGTATTTCTATATAAGGTCCTACATCTTGTGCTTTACAATTACATTCAAAGCTAAGGAGTTTAACCTTTCCTTTAAAAAGGTTAAGGGCAGGATCTGTAACAGATGAAAAAGTAGCTTCGATTGTTAAGGTTTGCTTAAGTGTATCATAGTGACTGATTTTGTAATTTAAAGTGTGCATAGTCATTCTCGCTCTCTAAAATAAGTAGTATAATTTATTTATACAAATTTTATGGACATAAATCTAGTGTTATCTTTTAAAAGTTTATAACTTAAGTTATACTTAAGTAAAATAATACAGATTGATGAGATTTTGATACATTTTGATTAGAGCACTTTCATGGCATATGAAAGTGTTTTCGTTTATAAAATATTTCAAGGTGTAGGGGGAAAGTAGATGATCAAGCTATCTAAACATATTGCTATGCACATTGCAAAGGAGATTAGTGAACTCATTCATCAACATGTTAATGTAATGGATCATTTAGGTTATATTGTTGCTAGTACAGATGAAGAACGTATAGGGAATTTTCATGAAGGGGCTCAAGTGATTATTCATGAGAAATTAAATTGCCTGATTATAGAAGAAGATGATGATTATAGAGGTGCTAAGAAGGGAATTAATTTACCTATTGTAGTAGAGGATGAAATAATAGGTGTTATTGGTATAACAGGAGACCGAGAACAGGTTGAAATATATGGGCAAATTATTAAAAAGATGACGGAGATTTTAGTAGTAGAAGCCCAAAGAAAACAAATCAAAGAAGAAAATGAGAAAATTCGCTCTCGTTATTTAGAGGAATGGCTTTTTGATGGAAATGTGGCTTATGATAAGGCATTTATAGATAGGGGAGAAGCGATTGGTATTGATATTATCATTCCAAGACGTATCCTCATTATGACACCTTTATTAGATAGTGAAAAAGGACATGGAGCAAAAGACCAAATCTTTTTAAATCATTTAGAGAAAAAAATGAAAAGTTGGGTAGAAGAAGAAAGGCAGGGCAATTTGTTTTTAAGATCAAGAAATAAGTTGATTGGGTTTGTCGTAACAAGGTCTGATGAAGAGATGGTAAACTTTGCAAAAGCATTAGAAAATTGGATTAAGACTACATACGAAGTTCGATTAGCCATAGGTATTGATAAAATACAAGGAGATTGGACAAGTATGTACTTAGCCTATACCTGTGCCAAAAAAGCATTAGGTGCAGCTAAATTAGATAGCCAAAATCCTATTAAACTCTATGAAGAAATGACAGTAGAACTTTTTACAGGAGAAATTCCTAAAGTCCTAAAAGAAGAATATATTAATAAAGTTTTTAAAGGTATATCAGATAGTGAAGTAAAGGAGATGCTTGAGCTTGTTGAAATGTTGATTAACTGTAATGGATCTATTACATTAGCCTCGGAAAGACTTTTTATGCATAAAAACACGTTACAGTATAAACTTAATCGTATTTTTGAAAAAACAGGACACAATCCAAGAGATTTGAAAGATATTCCTACTCTTTATATGGCTAATGTATTTTTTAGACAAATAAAGAAATAAAAAATATGACTATTATATAATGTTATAGGACACAAAAATGAATGATAGTTTATGTTTTGTGTAACATATACGAATAATGAGGTATGTTCTATAATAATAACAACACAATATACAAATAAAGGGGGAAGTAGTATGACAGGTATACCACTTATTATTACGTTTGTAGTTGCAGTTATTATTATGATTTTGGCTATTTCTAAGTTTAAGGTACATCCATTTTTAGCAATTATGGGTGTAGCTCTTTTACTTGGAATAGTAGTAGGTATTCCGTTAGAAGAGCTGCCAAAGACCATTGGATCTGGATTTAGTGGCATATTTACCAGCATTGGTATTGTTATTATTTTAGGAGCATTAATTGGTATTGTTTTAGAAAAGACCGGAGCAGCTGTAAAACTTGCAGATATGGTCGTAAAAGTAGTAGGTAAGAAGCGTCCAGAACTGGCCATTCTCATTATGGGATGGGTTGTATCTATTCCAGTATTTTGTGATAGTGGATTTGTTATTTTAGACCCTATTCGTAAAGCAATGAGAAAACGTACACAAGCTTCTAGCGTAGCTATGACGGTGGCACTTGCAGCAGGATTATATGTATCTCACGTGTTCATTCCACCTACACCAGGACCTATTGCAGCGGCAGGTTCTGTAGGTGTAGGCGATAACTTATTACTTGTTATTGGACTTGGTGTACTTGTATCTATCCCGGCACTTGTAGCAGCATATTTCTATGCTAAATTCATTGGTAAAAAGGTGCGTTCAGATGAAGACCGTGAAGCGGACAAACAACTTACTAAAACTTATGAACAATTAGTAGCAGAATACGGCAAACTGCCAAGTGGCTTTATGGCACTTGCACCTATCCTTGTTCCTATCTTACTTATGGCATTAGGCTCAGTTGCATCTGTACTTAAATTTGAAGGGATGGCTATGAGTCTTTGTACCTTCCTTGGGAATCCACTTATTGCTTTAACCGCAGGGCTTTTATTTGCAATTGGTTTACTTGCAAGCCGTAAGCAAATGAGCGAATTTAATGGTTTGACCAATGAAACACTTAAAGTAGTAGGTCCTATTTTGTTTGTAACAGCAGCAGGTGGTGTACTTGGTAAAGTCATTACAACAGCAGGATTTGTGGATTATATCACAGAAAATGTAGCCTTCTTATCTTCAGTAGGTATTTTCTTCCCATTTTTAATTGCAGCCATTCTAAAGACAGCACAAGGTTCTTCTACTGTGGCTATAACAACGACAGCAGCCATTATGGGTTCTTTTGCAGAATCAGGTACAATGATGGCAGCACTTGGACTTACAACACCAGTTGCAGCAGCACTTACTGTTATGGCAATAGGAGCAGGTGCTATGACTGTATCCCATGCAAATGATAGTTACTTCTGGGTAGTTACTAACTTTGGTGGTATGAAACCACAAGAGGGGTACAAAACACATACAATCACCACATTGATTATGGGTATTGTATCTATGATTTTTATCTTTATCCTATCTCTATTTTTAGTTTAAAGTGATCAGCTAATGAATAGGTGCTTTGTATATTCATTAGGATAAGATTGGCAACAAGGTTTAGAGAAGGTAACAAAGAGATTCTAATAAAATAATGAGTGAAGTTTAGGTATGATGAGAATAAGTTGAAAATGAAAAGACAAAATTTTGACTAAAAGAAGGTGAGACCTATGAAGAGAGTGATCGTGATACCAGATTCCTTTAAAGGGACTATGAGCTCCAGTGAAGTGTGTAGAACAATGGAGTCGGCGATACATGAAATCAATTCGGCTATTGAAGTCATAACCATTCCAGTGGCAGATGGTGGAGAAGGAAGTGTTGAGGCTTTCTTGAAGGCACTTCGAGGAGAAAAGGTATATTGTAAAGTCACAGGGCCTTTTTTTGAAGAGATGGAGGCTGTTTACGGAAGGTTAGAACAGGATACTGCGGTTGTTGAAATGGCAGCTTGTAGTGGATTGCCATTAGTAGAAGGTAGAGAGGATCCTATGCTAACGACTACTTATGGTGTGGGTGAATTAATGCTTGATGCTATAGAAAAGGGTGCGAAAAAGCTCATTGTAGGGCTTGGTGGAAGCTGCACTAATGATGGTGGAGTAGGCGCTGCAGCTGCATTAGGCGCAAGGTTTTATAATACTAAAGGGGAGACATTTATCCCTACAGGAGGTACATTAAAAGACATTGTACGAATAGATATAGAAACGTGTAGAGAAAAACTTAAAGGCATAGAAATCATTACCATGTGTGATATTGATAATCCGCTCTATGGAAAGCAAGGTGCAGCTTATATCTTTGGTCCTCAAAAAGGTGCGGACGAAAAGATGGTAGAGGTATTAGACAACGGATTACGTCACTTACAAGAAGTAATTCAAAACGCTTTGAAAATAGACGTATCTGTATTAAAAGGTGCAGGTGCAGCTGGTGGTATGGGAGCAGGCATGGTGGCTTTCCTAGGCAGTAAACTTCAAATGGGAATAGAGACTGTACTAGATGTAGTTGGATTTGAAGAATTGCTAGAAGGCACTGATCTTGTCTTCACAGGAGAAGGTAAGATAGATGCTCAAAGTTTAAGTGGTAAAGTAGTTATGGGTGTAGCCAAACGTGCCAAATCAAAAGGTGTTCCTGTAATGGTATTAGTAGGGGCTATAGGAGAAGGGATTGAACCTATTTATGATGAAGGTGTAACAGCCATATTTAGTATTAATCGTGCACCCATTCCTTTTGAAGAAGCAAGGGATCAGTCTGTAGAGAATCTCTATTTTATGATGAAGAATGTTATGAAAGTGATAGAAAGATAAAAGAAAAAGTTCAATGCTCGTATAGGGTATTGAACTTTTTCTTTTATCTTTAATAAAAAAGTAATGAGGGATCTAATAAAGTATAGACACTATAAAAAATAGAAGTATGCTATAATAAAGAAAGCAGAGAAAATAGGAGGCATAAAACTATGTTTTTTATTATTGATATAATGCCTGGTCTTAAAGTGTTAAAGCTTTTAGTAGGTACTTGTAGAAGTTGTCATCATCAAGGAGAATTAGAATTGATTAAGACCTATCAGTGTCTAAGGCTTTTCTTCATCCCTGTCTTTAAGTGGCATACAAGATATTTCTTGCGACATAGTTGTGGAGCTATGATGGCTGTATCAGAAGAAGATGCTATTGCCATGTTACATGTGGGGATTATGCCAGACCAAGTACAAGTTGAAGTCATGGAAAAAGGACCGGTACGTTGTGCAACATGTGGTAGAATTTTAGAAGAGGATTTTATTTGTTGTCCTTATTGTGGGAATAATACAAAATAGAAAAACACTTTCAGGAGGGGCCTGAAAGTGTTTTTCTATTTTGTCATGCTAATAAATCAATTTCGGAGCCGAGTTCACGTTTTGCAAGTTCTGTTGCAAGCTCAGATGCTGAAATGGTACCTTCACTAGCCAGTTGCTGTAACTGTTGTGCTGTTAGGGAAGCGAGATTTTGTATAGATGAGGAAGAGGTAGTGTCGTCATCTTCTTCTGTTTCAGCAGATTCTACAAGGAGTTTAGTAGTGTCAGATAAAGCTTCAGTATCTGAGGTTGTAGCAGCTTCTTCTAGCGCTTGCTGGGCTAATAGTTTTGCTGCATCACTAATTTGTACAGTAGCAGCATTTGTATTTTTTAGATTGAGGGTGCCAGAGCTAGAGGAAGAAGTGGACTGACTTGTAGCTTGCATAGATTTTGCTAAGTCACCGGTTGTTTGATTGATAGAAACAGTTGATGCTTGAATAGTTAAACTCATTTTTAGCTCCTTTCAAATAAAATAGTATAATTAATACTCCAATATAATAATTTAGTAATGTGATATCTAAGTGAACGTGAGGTGAAAATATAATTTTTCTATTTACATCTTCCTAAGTGATAATTATTAGTATATAATAATTGTACAGGAAATAAAATAACCTTCATATGATGGAAGGAGTATAAGTAATGAATAAAGAAGAAAAGCAAATAGACCTCATTGTTATTGGAGCAGGACCCGCAGGATTAACAGCAGGAATTTATGCTACACGTGCCAATGTAGAGACATTAATATTAGAAAATAATATTATTGGTGGACAAATGAGATCCAGTTATACAATAGAAAACTATCCTGGATTTGATAATATTACAGGAATGGAACTGGCAGATAAAATGGAAGCTCAAGCAACAAGTGAAGGTGCCACCATTGATGAATTTGATTTTATCGAAAGTGTTTCTTTCTCTGACCAAGAGAAGATTATTGAAACAGGCGACTATATTTATAAACCTAAAGCAGTTATTATCGCAACAGGGGCAAGTCCTAAGAAATTACCTATTCCTAATGAAAGTAAGTATTTAGGTAAAGGGGTTCATTACTGTGCGGTCTGTGATGGTGCCAACTATGCAGATGAAGAAATAGCTGTTGTAGGTGGTGGGAGCGCAGCTTTAGAAGAAGCCATGTATCTTGCTAGACTAGCAAAGAAAGTGACAATCATTAGAAGATATGACAGCTTCCATGCTGAAGCAAAAGTTATCAATGAAGTAGAGCAAGTAGCCAATATAGAGATTCTTTATAATCATGATTTGGTAAATGTAGAAGGTGATGAATTTGTAGAACGTGCTATCATAAGAAATACACAAACAGGCAAAGAAAGTACATTACCTATTAAAGCAGTTTTTGGATATATAGGAACAGAACCGAAGACGGATCTTTTTAAAGGAAATATTAGTTTAGATCAATCGGGTTATATTATTACAGATGAAAGTATGCAGACCAATGTAAAAGGTGTTTATGCAGCTGGAGACGTACGTCAAAAAGAATTTAGACAGGTTTCAACAGCTGTAGCCGATGGAACGATAGCAGCACTTAAAGCTGAAAAATATATTGTAGCGAAAAAGGAGAAATGCGTAATGGTAAAAGTTTATTCTGTACAATGGTGTGGTCCTTGTCAAAAAGTTAAAAAATATTTAGATTCAAAAGGTATCCCTTATGAAGTGGTAACTGTAGCTGATGCTAAAGAAGAACGTGACGTTGTATTACAAGTTTCAGGTCAAAGATCAGTACCAGTGACAACAATTAATGATAAAGTAATTATTGGATTTGACAAACATCAAATTGACGAAGCATTAAAAAACTTATAAAGTATAGAAGGGGGGGTGTTGTAAAACACTCCCATCTTTGTATCTTTTTGTGACAATTTAAGCAAGGAGGAAATTATGCAAATGAATCAAGATATACAACAAGAAATGAATAGATGTTTAGGCTGTAAAAATGCAAGATGCCAAAAGCATTGCCCAATTAGCACGCCTATTCCAGATATTATAAGACTTTTCCAAGCCGGAGAAATAGAAAAAGCAGGTGAAATACTTTTTGCTAACAATCCATTATCAGCGATCTGTGCCATTGTATGCCCACATGAGAAGCAGTGTTATGGTAATTGTATTAAAGGGATTAAAGGTGAACCCATTCAGTTCTATGAATTAGAACGCTATTTATCAGGTCTTTACTTAGCCAAAGATAAATGGGAGAGTGTACCATCTAATGGTGAAAAGGTAGCAGTAGTTGGAGCAGGCCCAGCTGGGATTACAGTGGCTTGTATGCTTGCAGAAAAAGGCTATGAAGTAACGTTATTTGAAATGAATGATGAAATTGGTGGTATGATACGCTATGGCATTCCTAGATTTAGATTACCAAGTGAATTGTTAGAACAAATTCAAAAGCGTTTATTAGCACTTAATGTGAAAATTCGTTACAACACTTTAATAGGTCCTGTTATTACCTTAGATAGACTTGTGGCAGATGGTTATAAAGCTATATTTATTGGAACAGGTGTATGGGATCCTAAAACGTTAAATATAAAAGGAGAGACTTTAGGTCATGTCCACTATGCTGTAAACTATCTCAAATCTCCAGAAGCTTATCATCTAGGTGACAAAGTTCTTGTTATTGGTGCGGGGAATGTAGCCATGGATGCTGCCCGTACTGCCAAACGCCAAGGTGCTAAAGAAGTAACCATTGTTTATAGAAAAGATTTCTCTGATATGCCAGCTACAAAAGTAGAAATTAAAGAAGCATTGGAGGATGAGGTCTTATTTGCAACTTATAAAGCGCCTATAGAAATTACAGATGAAGGACTTATTGTTCAAGCTACGCAAAGAGTAGAAGATGAAGAGGGACGCATGAGTGTTATAGGTGTGGAAGATTCAAATGAACTCATACAGGCAGATAGTATTATCATTGCTGTAAGTCAAGTGCCTAATAGTAACGTTGTGAGCACTTCTAAAGGACTAGAAGTTAATAAATATGGCCTTATTGTAACAGATGAATCAGGTCATACAACCAAACAAGGTGTATTTGCTTCTGGTGATGTGGTTACTGGCGCACGTACAGTAGTTGAGGCAGTTGCTAATGCAAAAAAAGTAGCCCTCACTATGGAAGACTACTTAAAACAACTTTAAGTAAGATATTCTAAAGCTTTTATTGTGTGTAGATTGTTACCATCAAGAGAATGACTTTTAAGTAGCAGTTCTTTTGATAAGGTGAAGTCTTTTGCTAGAAGCGATGAAATCCCCGCATTATAAGTAGCAATAGATTTTTGCTTCTTACTTGTATATTGAATGATTAGAACAATAAGCTGAAGTATAAATGTAATAATAAAAAAATCATAGATATACTGACTAAAACGCCATTGAAGTTCTAGAATATGGACAATCAAAATTTGAAGAAAATTTAAAATACCTGACACAATAATAAAGGTATGATTATAATTAAAATGTGCCTTTTCAAAATAAATGGTTTCCTTATCTAACAAACTCATTGATGTAGTATATTTTTGACAGAGTTCAAGCCCTTTTTCAATAGCAAGATTATGTGGATTGAAGGTAAGGGCTTCTTGGAAATAATCTCGTGCTAAAGGATAGTCACTGGCATTAAAAGCTGTAACGCCATTATTATATGTCGTTATAGCTTGATAAGCTGGTGACTTTTTTTGTTTAAGATAAACAAAAAGTTGCAAAATAGTAGTTAATGGGACGAGAAAGATGACAAGTGGCATCGTTGCATTGGTAACACCTGTATCCATCATAGTCATTTCAAGTATAATTTCTATAAGTACAACTAAAATATTAAGCCACATAAAGAATAGGTTAAATTTAAAAGGTAGAGGACCTAAGTACTCACGAGGAGGTACAACAAAGGTATCGTCTAAAGATTTTTCATTAGAGTTGTTTTTAGTCTGAAAAGATTCTTTAGTAGAAAGTCGGTCTTCTTTCATAAAATCTGCATATTCTGCCTTAGTGGCAAAAGAAATGGTTTCAAAATGAGCATCTGTAATACGAAAAGCTACGTAGAGTGGATCCTTACGTAAGGTATACTTAATAGTAAGATAATAATATTTGTTTTTGTCATAGTTATATGTAGGTATAACACGTACCATTGCTTGTTCAGGATCAATTTCAACCTGACAGTCAAGGCGCATATGGTAGCAATCAGTAATATAAAAATCAGATGCTCTATAGTTTGAAAAGTACTTCAAATCTTTGAAAGTTGCTTTCCACATAAAACGATCATGACTCTTTAAGTTATTTTTGATTTTTCCTTTGTAGTTCCCCTCAGTAATTTCAACTGTTGACTGCATATTTCTCCCCTTGTAGTCATTATAAAATAAATTTAGACAGTAGTATTATTTTAATATTTTTTATGTAGCTAGTCTAGAGTTTTCTAATATTTTGTATGGATGGACTATAGTGTTGTTGGGATTTTATATTTTGAGCCCTAGAATGTATATTAATAGATTAAAAAATATAAAAAGCTATAAAACGACAAAAAAGGTAGTTATTAGGAGAGAAAGTGCGTATAATAGAAATAATGAACTTATAAGGAGGACAACATGGAACTAATAGGAATTGTAATTGTTATCGTAGGTTTTATCCTAAAATTTGATACAATTGCTGTTGTCTTAACAGCGGGTATTGTTACAGGGCTTGTAGCAGATATGGGTATCTTTGAAATTTTAGGTACAATTGGCGATACATTTATTAAACAAAGGCATATGGCGTTGTATTTATTAATTTTACCAATTATAGGTATATCAGAACGCTATGGACTTAAACAACGTGCTATAGAACTTATTAAAAGTCTAAAAAACATGTCAACAGGAAAAATCTTATCTATATACTTACTTATTCGTGAGATTGCTATTGCTATGGGCTTACGTTTAGGTGGACATGCTGAGTTTGTACGCCCACTCATTGAGCCAATGGCAAATGGTGCAGCAGTAAGCCAATATGGTGAATTAGATGAAGAGATTGAAGAGAAAATTAAAGCTGCATCTGCTGCATCGGATAACTATGGAAACTTCTTTGCACAAAATATCTTTATTGCAAACTCAGGTGTTCTTTTAATTGCAGGAACATTAGAAGAGCTAGGCTATATAGCTGATACCGTTCAGATTGCACAGATTGCTATACCAGTGGCAATTATTGCGCTAGTACTTGGTGTAATACAAAATATACATTTAGATCGTAGTATTCGTAAAATGATTGAAAAGAAAAGGGGGATTAAGTAATGGGAGACTTCTTATTAGAACTTTTTTATGTATTAGTAGGCTGTTTAATGTACTTAGTTGCCTTTAACATCTTCAAAGATACAACACACAAAACGAGAATAGGTACAATGACTTTTTGGGTCATCTTAGGAAGTATTTTTATTTTTGGAAGTTACTTACCAGGTACAGTAGTTGGTGCACTTTTAGTTATAATTGGAGTGCTCACAGCTACGAAGCAAGTAAATATGGGAAAAGTAAATATGCCAGAGCAAGGCTTTACAATAGAGCAAGCTAAACGCTTAGGCAATAAAATTTTCTTGCCATCTCTAGCAATTGTAATTATTGTTGTATGTGTAGCTAAGTTTACAAGCTTAAGTGGTACAGTAGCTATTGGAATAGCAGCCTGTATTACCCTTGTATTTACACTACTTTTAACAAAAGCACCAATAAAAAAAGTTGGTCAAGATGGAAATCGTATGCTTCAAGCTATTGGAGCAATGTGTATTTTGCCTCAACTTTTAGCATCACTTGGTACACTCTTTACAGAAGCAGGCGTAGGTGATGTAATCTCAAGGGGGATAGCTGTTGTTATTCCAGAGGGCAATATTTTACTTGGTGTTATAGCATACTGTGTAGGTATGGCGCTCTTTACAATGATTATGGGAAATGCCTTTGCAGCATTCTCTGTTATTACAGTAGGGATTGGTGTACCATTTGTTTTCGCTCAAGGAGGAAATGTGATTATTGCTTCCACGCTGGCATTAACAGCAGGATACTGTGGAACACTTTTAACACCTATGGCAGCTAACTTTAATGTACTTCCAGCAGTACTCTTACAGACAAAAGATAAGAATGCGGTGATCAAGCATCAAGTGATGCTAGCTATTCCACTTCTTATCATTCATATTGCGCTGATGTACTTCTGGGCATTCTAGTAGAAGGTATAGGAGCAAGTTATAAAGAATCTATTAGTCAGCTATATAGATAGGCCAGGAATTTAAGTATAAGATAAGATTTTAAGTAAGGAAAGAGAGGTATGCTAGTATGAAAATACTTATTACAGGATTTGATCCATTTGGCGGAGAAGCAATCAATCCAGCATTAGAAGCAGTAAAAAAATTACCTGATACAGTTGGGAAAGCAGAAATCATCAAATTAGAGATTCCAACTGTATTTAACAAAAGTTTAGAAAAAATAGAAGAAGCAATCAAACAACATAATCCAGACGTGGTTGTATCTATTGGTCAAGCAGGTGGACGCTTTGGGATTACACCAGAGCGTGTAGCAATCAATGTGGATGATGCACGTATTGAAGATAATGAAGGTAAGCAACCAGTAGATATACCTGTATTTGCTGATGGTGACAATGCTTACTTTACCAATTTACCAGTAAAAGCAATGGTTGCTGAAATGGTAGAAGCAGGTATCCCAGCTTCACTTTCTAATACTGCAGGGACATTTGTATGTAACCATGTTATGTATGGTGTACTTTATATGATTAACAAACGCTATCCTCATATGAAAGGTGGCTTTATCCACGTACCATATATCCCAGGACAAATTGTAGCCAAACCAAACATGCCATCTATGTCAGTAGAAGATATTACAAAAGGTCTTGAAATTTGTTTACGTACAATCAGTGAAGTAGAGGAAGATCTTAAAGTAGCAGCAGGAACAATCTGCTAGTGTAACCAAATATTACATCTATATTTTTTGAAGTAACAATCTTATAATAAGATTATCAACGTTAAAAGTCTATTATTATGATTCACTTACCAAAGAAAAGGTTTGTAACCCAAGGCGCGGGTTACAGACCTTTTCTTTTTAGTTTGACATCAAGGAGGACAACACATGGAAAAAATATTTGTTTACGGTTCACTTCGTCAAGATTTTTGGAATCATGACAAAGTGCTTAAAAATAGAGTACGTCATATTCAAAATGGAACAATCAAAGGAAAACTTTATCATTTACCTGCAGGGTATCCGGCTGTTATTAAAGGAACAGATGAAGTACATGGTGAAGTGATGACTATAAACCAAGATAAATTACTTAGGAGCTTAGACTTTTTAGAAGGCTATTTTGGAGAAGGAGAGGATAATTTATACATTCGAACAAAGCATAAAACGATATTAGATGATGGAACAGAAGAATGGTGTTGGGTATATACTTATGCTAATGAAGAGGAAGCAAAAAAGAAAGGGAAATACATCTCATCGGGAGATTGGAAGAAATTTGTAAAATAGTAGGAAATTATTAGGCATTTCTTGCATTTCACTTTAAAGGTTCGTATAATAAAATTGGCATAAAATAGACATAAAGTGAGGTGTACAATGTATACGATTGCTATTTGTGAAGATGAAATAATATGGCAAGATAAGATTAAAGAAATGCTAAATGACCTACAAAAAAAGATTAAAATCTCTCTAAAAATAGATACGTATACTTCAGGGGAAGAACTACTAAAAGAGGATTTTAATCAATATGATATTCTTTTATTAGATATACAAATGAAAGGGGTAAGTGGTGTAGAAATAGCAAAAAGTATAAGGAAAGTTAATGAAAATATACAAATTGTATTTTTGACAGCTTTAGAAAGTTCTTGGGCTGAAGGATATGCAGTGAAAGCTTATCGTTATCTTCTTAAGCCAATTCAGATAGAAGAATTTCATGAAACAATGATAGGGCTTATAGAAGCAATTAAAAAAAATAAAAATTGTATTATTATAAAGAGTGATGGAGAAATAAAACGTATTCAGATAGCTCAAATTAAATACTTGGCTATAGAAGCAAGAAAAGTTATTATTCATACCTGGGATGAGACTTATAAGACTACTATTTCCTTAAGTGAGTGGAATGAAAAGTTAAAAGGCTTTGGATTTTCAAATCCACATACAAGTTATTTGGTAAATTTAAAATATGTCAAGCACTTAGATAGAGAAAAAATTATTTTGACAGACAATGAAATTATTTATGTTTCGCAAAGAAAATATAAAAAGTTTAAGGAAGAATTTGTTAACTACATAGATAATATTAAATAGGGGGGGTAGGTATTGAAGTGGGCAAGAAAAGTAAGTGTAGTTAGCATTATTATTTTACTGATTTTCATAGTAGGAATATGTTTAGCTACAATTTATAGAATAGATACAGAAAAGACGTATAAAGTTGTAAGTGATAATTTTCATCAAATGTTAATAGACAAACAAAAACAACGTATAGAAGAGGTTGTTGATATAATTTACAGCCAAATAGAGATAGAAAAGGCACGTTTGGAAAAGGATATTGACTATCTTTTACAAACATTTAGTAATGTCTTTGAAAACATAGAAATTAATGATGAGATAATAAGAGAAGACTTTGAGGAACAGTTAGGTTTACAGCAATCATGCGAACAGCTTCAAGCAGATATGATTATATGGAATACTAAAAATAATAGTGTGCGATACAGTAGTGATCGTGCACTAGATGGCATACAAATGAGTCAAGCAGAACTTGCAAAATATGTCCAAGGTTTTGAAAAACATGCGATAAGATATATACAATCTAAGGATCAAGTAATCATTTTGGGTCTTACAAAGGAAGCCATAGAAAAAAGAGCTAAGGAATTAGCCTTAAATGACATCCGCAATATGGGAATGGGGAAGGATATTTATATATGGGTGAATGAGGTCTTAAACTATAATGGTGGTACAGACTACGCTAGATGTATTGTGGACCATACGATGCCAGAGCGAGAAGGGCACTTGTTATCTACATATCGTATTGATAAAACAGGAAATTTTCCATATCAAAAAGAGCTTGAAGATATAAAAAGAACAGGTGAATCATGGAATACTTATCACTATAAAAAGAAAGACAATAATGATGTTGCCTTGAAAATTAGCTATACTAAGCTTTATAAACCTTATAATTGGATTATTTCGGCAGGAATTCATATTGATGATATAACAGCTTATGTAGAAGAAAATAGTAATTATCTTGCAGAAGGTATAAAAAGACAAATAGATATAAGTTTTATTAATATTTTAGGGGTCATGCTATTTAGTGGAACAGCTGGAAGTATTATTTGGATTTATTATATGAAAAAAGAGAAGCAGCTTATAGAGGAGAGAGAAAAAATAAGTAAAGCACACTATAAGCTATTAGAAGAAAAATATAATAGTGGGAATACAATTATTCATGATATAAAGAATCATTTGATATGTGTACATTCTCTAGCTAAAAATGCTTCAGATGATAAAGTGATAGAATATATAGAAAGTATGAATGTAGAAATTGAAAAATATAGGCATACTGTTATAACAGGTAATGAAATATTAGATGTTATTTTAAGTGAGAAACTTGGAATAATGGATCAAAACCGTATTGAATATGAATTAGATATTGAACCTATAGATTTATCTTTTATAAAATTAAAAGATCAAGTAAGTCTATTAAGCAATATGTTAGATAATGCAATACAGCATATTAGTCATAAGGAAATTAAACAAATTAAATTTATTACTTATACATTTAATGAGAGTTGGATGGTGTTAAAGCTTATTAATACTTGTGATCAGCAACCTAAGATACGAGAAAAAAGATTTTTAACTCGTAAATTAGAAAAAGAAGGCCATGGCTATGGAATGCAAATTATTTACAAGGTTACAGAGTATTATGGTGGAAATGTAAAATGGAACTATAATGAGGAAGTAAGTGAATTTAGCTTAATGGTGATGTTACCAAAGCCTAAATGTTAAAAAGAACCTAACTACATGTAGATAAGGGAAATGTAGTTAGGTTCTTTTATTTTGGTAAGGGATAGCTTATGCAACAAAATCATTTATAGTTAGTATTATATTAACGTTTTTAGGGGTTTATGCTATATATGTAGAGTTGATCGAAAATAGGGGAGCCGATCAAAAGACTTTGTGCATAAGAGAGGGAAAGTAAGGGGCTTTCCCTTAACAGTAGATTAACACAAAAACTGATTTAAACAAGTAATTTTGTAATAATGCATCATTTAAGTGTAAATTCGATAAAATTTACGACATAGTTTGACATAATATGATAGACAACCCTAATGATTAAGCTTAAATTGCTTCATCTTATTGCCGAGATGCTCGGTTAAATAAGTTAGGTGAGAGGCTGTCTCATTAATTTGTTGGCTTGCATCTTGAAGACAAGTAGTTTCTGTATAGGCGTCATCAGCTTTTGAAGCAATTTTAATAGAAGTAGTAGTGATATTCTTAATATTGCGGTAGAGTTTTTCTTTTTCATTATTAAGCCTTGTAGTTTTTCCAGAAATAACCGTGATTTTAGGTGTAATTTCTTCTACACCACTAATAATAGTTTGAAATGATGCGAGTGTATTATAAACATGTTCTTTTTGGGCATTAAGTTCATGGGCTAGGTCTTCGTTGGATGAGATAATATTTTGATTTTCTCCAATGACATCTTTAATAACATGATTAATATTTTGAGCAGCCAGTTTGCTTTGTTCAGCCAGTTTACGAATTTCAGTGGCAACAATGGAAAAACCACGTCCACTTTCACCAGCTCGGGCAGCTTCAATGGCAGCATTGAGAGCAAGTAAGTTGGTTTGCTCAGAGATTCCATTGATAATATGTGTAATGTCTGTAATGGCGTACATTTTAGTATTCATAGACATAATGCCCTCAGATAGATTAGAGAAAATAGCATTAAAGTTTATCAAAGAAGTAGAAAGTTTTTCCATATCTGCAGTACTAATAGAAGTAGAATGATTTACTTCTTGGATAAATGTTGTGATGTTATCGAGACTTAGATGTACTTCTTGAATATGCTCATTTACATTTTCAACTAGTTGATTCACAATCACTAGATCATTATTTTGAAGTGTAGTCCCATGAGCAATGTCTTGAGAAGTATCATTAATATACTCAGAAGAGTGAAGGAGAGCAGAAGAAGTCTTAAGAAGATCATCTGAATGTGAAGAAAGTGTAGCACTACTTTCTTTAACAGCTAAAAGCATATCTTGCATAGAGTGCATGAATTGATTTAAAGCTTGATATAAAGCTCCGATCTCATCTTTTTGTTGAAGTTCTTTTTGATTAAGTTCTATACAAAAATCACCAGTAGCTAGTTGTTCAAAAGTTTGTTTAAAAGTAGAGAGCCTTTTAGAAAGACTACGTGCAATAAAGCTACTTCCTAAGACGGCTAAAAGAATAGCTATAATACTAATTATAAGTAATGTATTTAAAATACGATACATATTAGCAAATAGATCACTTTCTAAGGATTCTAAAACGATGCTCCAGCCAGTAGAAGGAACATTTAAATAAGAAAGACAAAGCTCTCCGTCAGAAGATGAATAAGTGGTTGTACCTAATT
The DNA here is from genome assembly GCF_027857615.1 of Holtiella tumoricola. Classification (NCBI taxonomy): domain Bacteria; kingdom Bacillati; phylum Bacillota; class Clostridia; order Lachnospirales; family Cellulosilyticaceae; genus Holtiella; species Holtiella tumoricola. The sequence goes on along the minus strand of NZ_JAQIFT010000069.1, from coordinate 60,742 downwards.
TGTTATCTAAGATTTCTTGATGAAGGAGCGTACGATCTTCAATGGATACTTCTTGTTCATCTAGTGTATTTTTAGAGGAAGCAATGAGCATGCCTTCTGTATTTAAGATATAAGCATGTCCGTTTTGACCAAAGTTAAATTGGCTTATGAATTGAGACAGGTCAAGACCATTTTTATAGAGAATAACACCACCAGTTACTCTACCATTTTGTATCACAGGGGCAGTAAAACCAATTAAAAATTCACTTTGGTCATCTGTATAATAAGGGCCAAATACCTCAGATTTACCGTGCATTAAGTTTTGATAATAGACTGTATCTTTTATATCTTGTGTAGTTTGGTCAGGAAAAGATAATAATCCTGAAGAATTAACTAAACCTATTTGGGTGGCACCATATTTCGAAGCACTATTTCTTAAAAAGTTTTGCTTTTCATTCATTGTAGTTTGTAAGTCAACTAAGATAGAGTTATTAGCAATGGCATCGACAATATTAAGATTGTTTGTTGTATAAAGTTCAATCTGATCTCTTGCGCAAGTAGAAAGGGTTTGAATATGTTCTAAATTACTTTCTTTTAGAACTGTTTTAAGGATAGAGCTAAGTGAAAAATACATCACTAAAATAATTGCTAAAGTAATCACTAAAATATTTGCTAAGAGTTTAAATTGGATTGAATTTTTCATGTTTTCCCCACCTTAGTATAAAATATAGATGAATATATAGAATTGAGTGTAGATAAATGTGTAAAATAAGTATAACATATGTTTTTGAATCAACAAATATTTTGTGTGAAAGTTTTAAAATATAGTAAAAATAGTATAAATATAGTAGAAATTACACAAAAGATAAGATTAAATCTCGTATTAGGGTATGATATAATACCTATTAGAAATAAAAGAAAGTAGGTAAGTAGGATGGCAAAAGTTTATCAATTTCCTAGTAAAGGTAAGGGAGAACAAAAACCTAAGCCTATTAAATCAGAGGCGGAATTGCAACTTAAAAATACAATGAATTTATTAATAGGGACTTATAAGGAAAGTAGCTTAGGACTTGAGCAAATTAAAGATGAAATAAGCAAACTAGACGGGTCTCATTATAAAAGTGGTAAAGAAGTATTGAAACAAATTAAAGAAATGAATAAGTTATTTTTGAAGTATGGAATTAGTGTAGGGGGATATAAGTTTCTTACATTTGATGATATAGAAGTCATTTATGTTAATGCAAATGAATTATTTTATATAGGTAAGACAGAAGAAGATACTAGGACTTATACAACAGGTAGTTTTATTGAAAAGTTTAATACTTATAAATTTACATTGGTATTAGACGAAAGTCTATATTGTGTGATAGATGAGCGTATTCAAGAGCTTAAAATTACCATTAAAACCCTTGAAAATACAAAAATTTAAAACAATAAAATATAATAAATGAGGCATACTAATTTTACAAGTCGATTTTAGAGGAGGATATGTATGCCTAAATTACGTTGTACAGTAACAAACTGTTCTTATAATAAGGAAGACTACTGCAGTTTGAACTATATTGAAATTGATGGAAATGGAAAACAAGCAACAAATGTAGAAGATACATGTTGTGCAAATTTTGATTCTACTGAGTATACATTAAGTAATCAAGAACATATGGCTCAAGCAGTAGTAGATATTAAATGTACAGCAGACAACTGTATTTTTAATCATCATACAGAATGTCATGCTGAAGAAGTAGGTGTAGCAGGTGCATCTACTTGTACTTGTAGTCATGATACACAATGTGGAACATTTAGATGTGGAAGAAGCTAAGGCTTCTTCTTTTTTTGTCTTTTAATAATCTATTGATTATACGTAACATAGGTTGTTTTTTATAATTTTATAAAGGGGTATAATAAAATAAAAACAATCTTGGGAGGAAATATGATGAAAAAACCAGTGAAATGTATTGCTTGTGGTAAAATAGATGAAAATCATACTTTATATGATTCAACATTACCAGAAGATCAAAGATTTCAAATGTTAGTAACCTCTGATGGCGTTAATCCTACATTATGTTTTGAATGTTATGATGAACTTTTAGAATGTGTTGCAAGACTTTATAAATTGTTCGACGAAGACACAGAAAGAATGATTGATATGATTTCTAGAAGTGATATTTTACATTGTCTGCAAAATAAATTGTGTCTTTAAAAATATAAAAAGTTCTATATAGCTAGAAGTTATATTCTAGCTATATAGAACTTTTTTATTGGGAAACTATTTCTACTAAGTTTATTCTAATAATTTATCAGTAGTTTTCTCCTTTGTTTTATGAGTAGCATAAAATATAGTACAAGTAAAAAAGGGGGAATGAGTAGTGAAGAAGATAAAAAAATTTATAAAAGATATTAGTCTACGGGATAAATGTATTATATTTTTTATGATGATATTGATAGTTAATTCAGCCTACTCTTTATTTATACCTGTACATGGTAAATATACATCTGCTATTGATGTATTAGAAAGAGCTGCTATGGCATCTATCTTTGGCTATTTGTTGGGGAATAATTTTCAAATTAAAAAATTATCAAGAAAAAACCAGGAGATAAATGATTTATCTAAAGAAAATAGTGAAGGTGAAAAAGTAAAAGAAGATAGTGAGCATAAGTATGAGAATGAAGAGACGAATAATGTTCAAGTTATTATTGCAACTACAATTGGTATTCTATCTCTATTAATACTAATGATAGCAAGAGAATTTACACAGTTACCAGATGATGCACTTGCAACAATTTCTCAATTTAAAACATTTGTCAGTGGTTGTATAGGATTCTTGATTGGGGTACCTAAAAATAAATAGATAAATAAAAATGAATAGATAAATATAAAAATATAAATAGTGAATTTAAAATAACTAATTATTTTAAATTCACTATTTATAAAATTTTATTTTTGTTTATTAATAGGATGCTCATCTGAAGTGTTAGAAGCATTTTCAGAACGTGTTCTCATGTATAGCTTATAAACTTGATGTGCATATACACTTACAGCTGCAATAAGAATACCTTGAGTAATGCTAGAAAAAAGACAAGTCAAAATTGTTTTAAGTGTGAAAGTAGAAATAGAAGCAAAAAGGTTTATGGAACATAAAAAGATAGAAATAAAACCAAGATAGATTGGAATCCGGTTGTTTTTAACAACTGAGCTAGATTTAAGAGTAGTACCAATGATGTTCATAACTGGAATAAGGATAAAGAGATTGGGATTTATAAAGTCCATAAACATTTCCATAGAATCATCTTTCTTTAATAGATATTATTTGACAAGCTTTTTATATATTTTATGCATGAAAAATTAAAAGAGATACTTGAAAAATTAAAAGAAAATAGATTCTTTCAATAAAATTTTCTTCGGTTTTGGATTTTTATACAGAAGACGATAGAGAACTTCTCCCGCTTTAAGTCCTATTTCATAAGGATTTTGATCAATAATAATTGGTTTAAAGGAAAGGAGAGGTAAGTAGCCTTCAAATTCATTATCAAAAAGCATTAAAGTTAGATCTTCGGGTATATGAATCCCTTTTTGTTGCAAATAGGGTACAAGGTTGAGACCATAGCCAATGCTTGTTGTGATAAGGGCAGTAAGACTAGGGTTATCTTGTAAATAAGTATAGACTGTTTCTAGAAAATCTGGGTCGGTATGATCAATAGTTAATTGAAGATTGGTATCAAAAGAACCAATATGATCAAGAAGGGCCTTTTGATAACCATTACTACGTTCTAAAACAGAACTTACAGAGTGAGGATCTTGGCTTAAAAAACCGATATGGGTGTGACCGTTATCAATAAGATACTTAGTTCCATTATAAGCTGCAGTGAAATGGTCACAAGCAACATAACTTAAATCTAATCCTGTTAAGTAACGGTCTACTAGAACAACAGGGAAGTTATTTAAACTAAGTTTTAAAATTTCCTTATTATAGACATTATTATCAACAGGATAAATAATAAGTCCCTTACAGTTATTTTGAGTAGCAACACGAATCATTTCTTCTTCAATCTTCTGATCACCGCCTGTAACCATAATACTTAAGTTTAAATGATGTTCTAAAGTGAAGGTTTGAAGTCCTTCTAAAATTTTACCTATAAATTTTCCACCTACACCCGGTACAATGAAGCAGATCATAGGATTTTGCTTATCAGCTTTTAAAAGCTCGAATTCACTGGCCTTAGGAGCAATGAAAGTTCCCTTACCTTGTTTACGATAAATAAGCCCATCTTTTTCTAAAGATAAAATAGCATTTTTAGCACTAATACGGCTGGCATTAAATCGAAGTGCTAATTGATTTTCAGAAGGTAGTTTAAAGTCAGGCGTATGCTTGTTTTGTTCAATAATTTCTAATAAATATTTACGCATACTAATATATAATGGTTCATTTTGCATAATATAAAAGTCCTTTCTACGATATATCAAGTATACCAACTTTATCATCTTTTTATATCACTTCCATTGATTATAGACTATCTATCTTTTAAAATCTACTTATAAACAAGAACCACCACATTCTAGGAGGACGAAAAAATGGCTAACAAAAAAGCACATGTTATTTCACATACACATTGGGACAGAGAATGGTATTTACCTTACGAAAAACATCACATGCTCTTAATCGAGTTTATGGATACTTTACTTGATACATTAGAAAAAGATCCTGAATACAAAAGTTTCCATTTAGATGGACAAACAATTATTTTAGAAGATTACCTTCAAGTAAGACCAGAAAAACGTGAACTTTTAACAAAAATGATCAAAGATGGTCGTATTCACATTGGTCCATGGTACATCCTTCAAGATGAATGGTTAACAAGTAGTGAAGCAAATGTACGTAACCTTCAAGTAGGTCACGATGATGCCAAAATGTACGGAGATGTATGTAAAGTAGGTTACTTCCCAGATTCATTTGGTAACATGGGTCAAGCACCTCAAATGTTACAACAAGCTGGTATCGAAACAGCAGTATTTGGTCGTGGGGTTAAACCTACAGGTTTCAATAACGAAGTAAGCGGAGAAGCTTTTGAATCTCCATACTCAGAAATGTACTGGGAAAGTCCAGATGGATCAAAAGTACTTGGTGTACTTTTTGCGAACTGGTACTGTAATGGTATGGAAGCACCAACAGATAAAGAAAAGTTAGTAGAATACTGGAATTCAAAACTTGAAGGTGCAGCACACTTTGCTTCAACAGACCACATGTTATTTATGAATGGTTGTGATCATCAACCGGTTCAAACAGATTTAAGTGAAGCATTAAGAAATGCAGGAGAGTTCTTCAAAGATGTAGAATTCATTCACTCAAACTTCCCAGAGTACATCGAAGCGATTAAAGCTGAGCTTCCAGATAACTTAGTAACAATCCACGGAGAACTTAGAAGCCAACAAACAGATGGTTGGTGTACACTTGCAAATACAGCTTCAGCTCGTATTTACTTAAAACAAATGAATGCGAAATGCCAAACATTATTTGAAAAAGTAGCAGAACCAGTAGCAACACTTGCACATAAAATGGGTATGGACTACCCACACCATCTTTTCACATATGGTTGGAAAGTATTAATGCAAAACCATCCACATGATAGTATTTGTGGTTGTAGCGTGGATGAGGTACACAGAGAAATGGTATCTCGTTTCGAAAAAGCAGAACAAGTTGCACTTCACATTATTGATGAAGCAATGAAATTTATCAAAGCTAAACTTGATACAATGAAATTCAAAAATATTAGTGAAGAAGCAGAACCATTCTTTGTAATCAATCCAACAGGTCATACAAAAACTGGTTTAGTAGAACTTAACGTAGAAGTAGCTAAAAAATACTTTGCACCAAACTATGTACAAGGCGCAATTGATGATGCTAACCATGCAACTGTACCAGCCTACAAAATCGTTGATGAAAATGGAAATGAAGTAAATGGTGAAATCGTAGAACTTGGTCTTCACTTTGGTTATGACCTTCCAAAAGACAAATTCCGTCAACCATATATGTGTCAACAACTTAAAGTAACTGTTGAAGTAGATGCATTAGAAGCATTTGGTATTAGAAGACTTGCACTTATCCCTGTTGATACAAAAGTAGAAGCAGAAGGTAGCCTTGTAAAAGAAGGACGTATCTTAGAAAATGCATTTATCAGTGCAAAAGTAGAAGACAATGGTTCTATCACTATTACAGATAAAACAACAGGTCATACATTTGAAGAACAATGTATTTACGAAGACCATGGTGATCTTGGTAATGAATATATCTACTTCATGCCACTTGGTGAGAAACCAATTACATCAAAAGATGCAAAAGCCCAAGTGCGTGTTGTGAAAAATCTTCCTCACGTAGCGGAGATTGAAACAAAAGTAACAATCAATATTCCAAAATCAGCAAATGAACAACTTGATAAAGAAATGAGAGAGCTTGTTTGGTTCAATGGAAGAAAAGCACAACGTGTAGAAGAAACAATTCCAATGGAAATTACAACAGTATACACATTAGAAAGACTTGGAAAAGGAATCAAAGTTAAAACAAGCTTTGTAAATGAAGCGATCGATCATAGAGTACGTGCATTATTTACTACAAAACTTGATACACCATTCCACTATGCAGACTCTATCTTCGAAGTTGCAAAACGTGATACAGTACCATCTAAAGAATGGAAAAACCCATGTAATGCACAACATCAACAAGCATTTATCAACGTACATGATGAAAATGTTGGTTTAACAGTTGCAAACATTGGTCTTAACGAATATGAACTTCTTCGTGATGGAGAAAATACAATTGCTCTTACAATTCATAGAGGTACACGTGAACTTGGGGACTGGGGTGTATTCCCAACACCAGAAGCACAATGCTTAGGTTACCAAGAAGTTGAGTTTGAAATCATTCCTCATGGAAAAGATGTTTATGCTTCATACATCGAAGCATACCAATTCCAAATTCCATTTGCAGCAATGCAAACAGTAGTACAAGTTGGTGAAGTAAAAGAATACGCACCAATCATTGTACCAACAGCAGGAGAAGGGATTATTTACTCATCACTTAAACTTAACCATGAAGGTAATGTTGTAACACGTTGGTATTCTGTATCAGACAAAGAAGCGAATCTTACATTAGATGCAGATATGAATATGTTCATGAGTAACTTACTTGAAGAAAACCATGGTGCAGTAGAACATACAGTAACAGTAAATCCATATCAAATCATTACACTTGGCTTTGATAAATAATTTAAGATAAACAAAAATAACGCCTTATGGGTTTGACCAAAGGCGTTATTTTTCTGTAAAATTACAAAAGGTAATCAGTAATTATATAGAATTCTAATTTTAGATGAAATGCTAATGTAGCTGAGTCAAAGAGCATATATTTGCTTAAGCTGGAAGAAGAAGGGTTGCAGATATTATGTCTGAAGAAAATACCCAAGAAGATGAGGGGAGTAAAATGGAATACACATATAAACATACGCTTAAGGCGTGTTACTTTGGCTATATTACTCAAGCCATTGTTAATAACTTAGCACCAATTCTTTTTATTATTTTTCAAAATCAATTTCAAATTTCATTAGAAATGTTAGGACGACTGATTTTAATTAACTTTGCTACTCAGATTGTAGTGGATATACTTACAGTAAAATATGTAGATCGTATGGGTTATAGAAAGGCTACAGTTATAGCACATATATGTTGTGCATTGGGGCTGATTAGTTTAGGGGTACTGCCAAAAGTATTACCTTATCCTTATATAGGACTTATGATAGCGGTTGTGCTCTATGCAATTGGAGGCGGAATTATAGAAGTTTTAGTAAGCCCAATTGTAGAATTCTTACCAGGAGATGAAAAGGCTTCAGCCATGAGTTTACTTCATTCGTTTTATTGCTGGGGGCAAGTAGGTGTTGTACTTATAAGTACCCTTTTATTAAAACTAATAGGTGGTGATTTATGGTTTGTACTACCTATATTATGGGCACTTATTCCACTTTATAATGTGACTAGATTTTTAAAGGTACCTATTATTGAACCTCATGAGGAAGAAAAGAGTATGTCAGTCAAAGAACTTTTATCCACTAAAGGTTTTGTTATTGCCCTTCTTCTTATGTTAGCGGCAGGTGCTTCTGAGCTGACTATGTCACAGTGGTCTTCACTTTTCGCAGAACAAGGTTTACAAGTTCCTAAAGTGATGGGAGATTTACTTGGACCCTGTCTTTTTGCTGTTTTAATGGGGGCGGGACGTATGATTTATGGCATATGGGGTAGTAAGATTAATTTGAACCGAGCCTTATTGGGAAGTGGTATTCTTTGTATTCTTTGCTACGTTGTTACAGTATTTGCAACGAATCCTTTTGTATCCCTTTTAGGATGTGCAGTATGTGGTCTATCAGTAAGTTTAATGTGGCCGGGAACATTTAGTCTTACGGCAAGTACCTATCCAAGAGGTGGAACAGCCATGTTTGGAATATTAGCTGTATTTGGAGATGTGGGAGCAGCAGTAGGACCATGGATGGCAGGCGTAGTATCAGATGTAGTGGGATTGGGGTTGAAAGCAGGATTATTAGTAGCAATGATCTTCCCTATTCTTTTAGTAATAGGTATTCTCATGATTAAGAAGATTAATGATAAGCAAAAAATAGGTAACTTCTAGAAACATAGAAGTTACCTATTTTTATTATAAGTTAGACAACTATTTAGGCATTGCCGTTCCAATAGCAGAAATGTTGTTTATGCAGACAACAAGTATACGAGCAAAAGGAACAGATGGACTTGCAGAGGTTACGCCTGTTTCGATAAAACAAGCCAATGGACCATAAAGTCCAATGAATTGAAGATTTGTAAAAGAAGCATTTCCAACAAGTAGGTTAATAGGATTAGATTGACAACTAAGGTAATGTTTTATATCTTCTTCATAGCTCATTTCTCTTTCACAAGAACAGCATCTACAATCACAGATACCCTCATAAAAATAATTTGATAACAAAGTTTTCACTTGTTGTAAGTTAGTTAGAGGGTTATTAATGCGAATAGTAAAAGCTTCTAAATCACACATAGGAATCATGGAATAAGGAGAATTGCCTTGGAATTTTAGAAGTTCTCTCATACAATTACATGAATTATTTATAGAAGTAGCATCTTGAGGTGTCGTTAAATAAGGCGTATAGAGTGTAAAAGTATTAGGAGAAGTATAGGGTTGTAAGTCACTACGAATGAATAATTGTAGAGCCTTTGAAAGAGCAGATTTACAGCTCATATGAGTGTCATTTGGGTATCTATTAGAGTTTTGGCAGGTATTACAGTTTTGATAATCACTACAATTATTGTAGCTTTGGCAATTACCACAATAAGAGTTATAAGATTTCATAAATAATAGCCTCCTTTTATAAAATAACGGAATATGTATTCCTACTGTATTATATGGGAGATCATGCAAATTTGTTCAAACAAATTCATTTGTAAAGAATAGTACCATATAATATAAAAGATAAGGAATAGATATAGAGAAAAAAGAAATAAGGGAGGTATGGAGAAAATGAGTGAAATATTGAAAGATATACAGGAGTGGAGAAATGTATATAATAAAATTTTTCCTAAAGGAGAATCACTCCTTTTTTTGATGTATAATCTACAACCAACGGGCATTACTAAAAGTCTCTTTAGCCTATTAAGGAATTTAATAAATGAAGGATATGAGGTCAAATTACTAGTATGTGTAAGAGGGGAGAAAGATCTACCTTCTCCAATAGTACCTATTTATTTGTATAACTCGGAGAATGAAATGTGGAAAATGATAGGAAGTAATACAATAGTTATTCCTTTTGAACAAGTGTATGATAGGGTAGTTGCCTATGATGGTATTTTGTCAACATGGTTAGCAACGTATTTAAAATATGTAAATAAAAAAATAGCTTGGTTACATGCACCTTATAAAATAAGTCATGTAGGATTTGAAGCAGGATATGTAAGAGAAGTTTACAGACATATGGACCATTTAGTAGCCGTATCTTATGATGTCAAACAGACCTATTTGGATGCATTACAAATAGAAGAAGCGCACATCAAAGTGATTTATACAAAATTAGATAGCCAAATCATTAGAGAGCAATCAAGAAAGGAACTATTTATTAAGGAAGGGTTAGTTGCTGTAAGTGTAGGGCGCCTAGTTACAGAAAAAGGGTTTGAAAGGCTTATGTCTGTACATAAAAAATTAGTAGACGAAGGTATACAGCATGAGCTATGGATTGTAGGGGATGGAGAGTTAAAACAAGAACTTAAAAATCGTATACATGATTTAGGAATTAGTCAAACATGTAAGTTGTTAGGATACCATGATAATCCTTATCCTATAATGAATAGAGCAGATGTCATTGTATCAGCATCTTTTAGTGAAGGCTTACCATTAGCTATGATGGAGGCAATGATTTTACATAAACCAATTGTTGCAACGAATATACTTGGGAATCGTGAGGTTTTAAAGGCGAATATGGGAATGTTAGTTGAGGACAATGAAGAGGGTTTATACGAGGGAATGAAGCTTATGCTTAGACAAGAAAGTTTAAGAAAAGCGTATGAAATGAAATTAGAAAGTAGTGTACCTTTTTTATTTGAAGTAGGAAGATAATAAAAATAGAGAAGTATTGCATTTAAAAGCATATAAATAGTAATAAGATAGCATAAAAGTCTTAGAAAAAGAGTAGAGGACTAGTAAAACGCACAAATGTTATATAGAAAGAATATATTAATAAAGGATATGATGGGTATTTGAAGAATAAGTAGATGAAGTAGGAGGAAGTGAATATGCAACGTATATTGCATGTTGTTACAGTTGGGCGTTTAGTCTGGGAAAAAGGTTATGAACGTTTAATTAAGATACATGCTAGATTAATTAAAGAAGGTATTAGGCATACGCTAACTATAATAGGTGAGGGTGTATTACATGCTGAGTTAGAAAAAGTGATCCAGAATTTAGGCGTAGGGGCATCTTGTAAACTATTAGGTGCTAAGTCTAATCCTCTTCCTTATATGAAGCAAGCAGATTTATTTGTGTGCAGTTCTATAAGTGAAGGATTATCAGGTGTTGTCGTGGAGAGTATGTATCTAAATAAACCAATTGTTGCAACACGAAGTATAGGGCCAAGTGAATTACTACAAGAGGGTGTATATGGTTTACTTGTAGATAATACAGAAGAAGGATTATATGATGGAATTAAGCGTATGTTACAAGATAAGGAACTTAGAGACTATTACACACATAAATTGGAAAATGCTTCAGACTTTCCTTTTAATGAAGCCTTAGTACTTAAACAGCTAGAGAACTTGTTTGTACCAATTGATAGAAAGCGTAAAACTAGAGTGCTTTTTATAATGATGAATATGCTTTTAGGCGGTGCAGAAACAGTACTTGCACATATATTGGAGATTATGGATTATAGCAAGTATGAAATCGAGTTAGTAGTACTTGCGGATAGTAAATCAGATGCGATTTGGTTAAATCCTAAGGCGAAAGTAAGATTTATCTATCCATCAGAAGAAGCATTTTGGATGGCATATCAAGCAGGTTCATTAGAGCTAGGATTAGGTACTGATTATGACTATGAAGTAGGATTCTTAGGGATTATAGGGCCTTTGCTTTTTAAAACATATGGTAATCCTAATGCAATCAAAATAAATTGGGTACATGGTGAATTTAAATATTCCTTTGGAGGATATGATAGGCAGACGATACAAACATTATATGATGAGGTAGACTTGATTGTGTGTGTATCAGAGAAATTACAAGAAACGGTTGTAGAATATTTAGGTGAAACATATCGTTCTAAGCTTAAGGTTATTTATAACCCCTATAGTTGTGAAAGTATCCGTACAAAGGCAGATGATACACCAGAATATTCTTTAGAAGAAATATTTAGTAGTAACATATCTATAAAGGAATACACAAAACTAAGAGAAGTGTTAAAGGATTATAGAAAAATTCTATTTCTTATATATGATATAAATACAATAAATCCACAGTTCCTAGCATTTTTACAACAAATAGAAGGCGAATATGAGATAGAGATACAGTCTGTTATTAAAGGAAACGAATGTATAGAAATTAGAGGCTTTAAGGGTGGTTTGTTTAAGGATTTAAATGAGTTATGGAAACGAATAGAACATTCAGAGATGATAACACTAGAAAGTCAAGGCTATGATTGTATTATAGCATGTGGTGGGATTTTGACAGTGTGGCTTATAAGTGAATTAAAAACCCCTATAGATAAAATGAGCTGGGTACAACAAGATTATCCGAGTAGTCACATAGGCTACACTTTAGACTATACAAGAAAGCTATACGAGCGAATATCTAAAATTATTTGTCCAACTGAAAAAATTAGACAAACTTATTTAGTAGCATTAGGAGAAAGCTATGAAAATAAAATAGAGGTGATTGATAATGGATGCAGATAGGATTGTACAATTATTTAGGCAACAGATAGATAATTTGACAAAACAAGAGCGTGATATTTTAGCCATTACCCATTGCTACTGGTTAGGGGTAAAGCATGCAACACAAGAACTATTTGAATCGGTTATAGATATAGAGGAACTAAATAGCTATGAGCAAGTTGTAGAAATAGGAACTATGATTTTAGAGGCTCATGTAAAGAAAGTAGTCTTTAGTGGATTTGCAGCAGGATGGAATACACTTTGTAGTTATCTAAAGCAGCAACAACCTAATATTCAAATTACAATTTTTTGGCACGGTAATACAACCCATATGTATGAAGAGTATTCTTGGGTGAGACATTATGAAATTATACAATTGGCTAAAGATCATCATATTGATCAGTTGGCTTTTGCAAAAGAAAGTATGTGTGAAGTATATAATAAGCTAGGTATTTCGGTGATTCATCTTAAGAATCATGTGAAAAAGAAAGATATAAAGGTTGAATATGCCAATAGAGATTCTTTTAATCCTATAGCACCTATACAAATAGGCATTTATGCCTCGGGAGAAACATGGGCAAAAAATGCCTATACTCAAATTGCTGCTTCAAGTTTATTTCATCAACCTCAGATCAGCCTTATTCCTAGCAATGATAGGATGATAAGTTTTGCCAAACAACTAGGTGTTACAATATTAAATCATGCAATGCGTTTAAGCCGTGAGGCACTTTTACAACAACTGTCAATGAATAGGATTAACTTTTATGTGACCTTTACAGAATGCGCACCATTGCTACCACTTGAGAGCTTAAATCAAGGGGTAATTTGTTTAACAGGAAATAATCATCATTATTTTGAAGGTCATCCACTCAAAAATTGGTTAGTTGTAGAAGAAATGGATAATGCACCAGCTATTTATAGGAAAGCAGTGAAAGCATTAGAACATGAGGCGGAAATTTTAAGTTTGTATGAAGAGTGGTATGAGGAGAATGAAAAGCAAGTTTTAGAGAGCTTAAAGCAGATATAGCTTAGAATTAATGTGCTATGTTTTGTAAAGCCTCATCAACAAGGCTATTTTTTCGAGGAAAATTATAATGTGTAACAACTTGATCTGTAAAAATTTCGAGAGGGGATTTTTTCATTAATGCTTCAAAAAAATAAAAATCCTCAGCATATCTTATTTCAGGACAGCGTGTAGGACCAATAAAGGAACGCTTAATAAATTTTACAGTTCCACAGTATTGATATTTTGTAGACTCAGTAACTCTCCAAATAGTACCATCATTAATTTGTAAATTAAAATAAACAATATCATAGTTATTGACATGATAAAGAAATTCATCTATAACCTGATTGAAAGCTTCCGTATAGAAGTAATCATCACTTCCTAAAAGGACAATATATTCACCAGTTGCAGCGTTAAGCAGTTTATTTACGGTGTAGCCAACTCCCTTATTTACAGGATTTTTTAGTAATGTTATATGAGATAAGTTTTCAATAACTTGAACGGTATGATCTGTAGAGCCATCATCACAAATGATGATTTCTAAGTCGTCTCTTGTAGGAATGCTTGCAATGGCTTTGGAGATAAGTACTTCTTGATTAAATACAGGAATTAAAACACTTACTTTTTTCATACAATCACCTACTTTAAATAAGTTAAATAGACTTGTATAAAGCTATTAATATATTTTATGTTATATGTAGGTAAAGTGTACATAAGCTAAACTAATGTATCTATTACAGAATAAATAAAGAATAGAAATAAGAAATAGGTCGCTCCTTATACAAGAGCAACCTATTTTTTATTTTGACTATGCAGCTGGTTTAACCGGTCTATATAAAAACTGTGTCTGTGTTTTTCTTAGCCCATGGCTTAGATAGAAGCGTATGAGCTTTGTTCTCATCTCCAATAACTTTTTATCGTCTACGTTTTTAACACATTCTACTTTTCCATTACTTTTTTCAAGAGGATACGGAAAAAGGTATAAATCATTGACCTCTGGGAAATGGGTGTCTAGCCACTCAGGAAGAAGGTTTAGTATGTCACCTCCAATCCCCATACCACGATATTCTTTCTCTAAGAAGAAGTCTGTAATGTAGAAGACTACACGGGTTTCTAACACGTCACTTAGACTCTTGTAGAAGGTTAAGAGTTCTTCTTCGATTTCTTTATCTTGGCACTTGAGTTTATCGTCTCTAAAACCGCCTGATTTTAAAGACCCCACATCCATAATTACCGCATTTAGATAGCCTACTCGTTGATTCTCATAAGTGATGGTGATGGAAAGTTCCTGTTTATCAGGGCTCCAAGAATATACTTTTTCACTTAATCCAATCAACTTATCGGTATCAGTATCACTATCTGCATCCTCTGATTCCATAAAGATCCCTCCAAAATATTTTTTAAAGCTAAGAATAGCTTAGCCTTATTATAGCATTTTATGCGTAAAGGTAAATAATGTATACTGACTAAAAATATTAGAATTAAATAAAAATTTATATACATAATTATAATTATAAAAAGACATAAAGAACATAAGAGAGGCATATTAACGAAGACCTTTAAACATGCTATACTAGTACATAACAAGACTAATGAAGAAAGTAGGAAAAAAGGTGCATTTTAATATAAATAAAAATAAGATAGTGACCTATTTAATTATTACATTCACTTCAATAAGTTTTTACTTTATACTTCTTAACTTTAATTGGGTAACAAACGGGATTCATAAGATTATGGATATTCTAAATCCTTTTATATTAGGGATAGCAATGGCGTACTTATTTTGGCGTCCATTAAGATGTATTGAGCGTTACCTTGATAAATATGTTTTTAGACAAAAGGTTGCTAAACACTTTATTCGTGTTGTAGGTGTGATTGTTTTATATCTTATTGTATTGTTGGGGTTAGTTTCACTTTTTTCTTTTGTGTTGCCTCAAATTATACAAAGTTTGGATATACTTTATCAAAAGATACCGGAGTTCTTTAAGGGATTTGAAGCTTCTTTAAATACATTACTTTTACAAAATGGCATAGAAGGCAATGCCTATCAAGTCATTTCAGATTTCATAGGTGATATATCTGGAATGATCTTACAGATTACAGGTAAGGTGATACCAGTTTTAGTAGACGTTTCTTTTAAACTGACAAGTGTTGTTTTAAATACTTTTCTAGCAACGGTTGTATCTATTTATCTATTGGTAGACAAAGAAAGATTCTTTGCACGTAATCGTAAGTTAATGCATGCAGTATTACCAGGTAAAATTATAGAACATATAGGTTTAGTAATGGATATTTTTGATGATACATTTGGGCGTTATTTTGTAGGACAAATGACAGATGCACTAATAGTAGGTAGTTTATGTTTTGTTGCGATGAACCTATGCGGTTTTGAGTTTTCCCTCCTTATAAGTGTAATTGTGACCTGTACAAATGTTATTCCTTATTTAGGACCATTTATTGGTGCAGTACCAGGAATATTTATTATTTTGATGACAGGGGGCCCTGTGCAAGCTCTTGGTTTTGGTATTATGATTTTTATACTTCAACAAATAGATGGTAATATTTTAGTGCCTAAGATTATTGGAGATTCTATAGGTGTATCAGGCTTTTGGGTATTGGTTGCCATTATGCTTGGAGGAGGACTTTTTGGATTTATAGGTGTATTATTAGGAGTACCTACACTTTCTGTTGTCTTTAAACTTTTGAAAATGTATGCAGAAAATAGACTTAGAAAAAAGGATAAACCTATAGAAACTGAAGCCTATATTGAGAAACGGACCTAAAGGTTGTACTTTTTTGTGAATAATGTTAGAGTAAGAGACAGACTCTATAAACAAGAAAAGATTGAAATAGTCAGGAGAATATATGATACAGACATTATATAGTAATATTTGTGCAGGACAAGATGTAAGAAAAAGCCTTATTGAGTTACGTCAGTTGATTAAAGACTCAAATAATAAACGTGCTTTTTACTATGAATTAGATGGAGACTTTAGTATACTAGAACGTTTATTAGAAGATGAAGATGCTAAAGTACGTAAAAATGTAGCACTTATTATGGGTGCATTAAAAATAGAAGATTTTAAATCTTTTTTATGGAAAGCTTATGAAAGAGAAGAGAAGCTTTTTGTAAAAAGTGATTATTTAACAGCTTTAAGTTACTTTGATTGTAGTGATCTACAAGAAGTTTTAAAGGATAGACTTTTTAAACTAAGCCATGAGCCAGTAGAAGAAAATAATAAGAAGCATATTAATGAAGAACTTCGTTTATTAACAGCCCTTACACTTAGTTTAGAAGAACCAGAAAAACACATTTTTAATGGTTATAATGTATTATCAGATCTTATATTGCTTACTAATCGTGACCATCAAGAGGTGACTTTAAATCAAATTAAAAAGGGTAAAGCAAAAGCTTTTGGAGCAGGGGTTATTGTACGTACAGATGATCTTAAAGAGATTTTAAATATCCGTACATTCTCAGATTTATTATTTAAGTTACCAGAAGTAGGAACAGTAGAGGCAACACCAGAAGCAGCAGCAGTGTCATTATTTGAAGGGGGTCTATTAGAGTTTTTACTTACACGTCATAAAGGCTATCCACCTTTTTATTTTAGAATAGAAGTAAAAAGTAAGATGACACTTGATAAACGTAGTACTTTTACCAAACGATTAGCTAGTGAGTTAGAACGTTTGTCAAATCGTCAACTCATTAATTCCACTTCACACTATGAATTTGAAATTCGTTTAATTGAAAATAAGGAAGGACGTTTTAATGTACTTCTTAAACTTTTTACAATTGAAGATAAACGCTTTAATTATAGAAAGAAAACATTAGCTGTAAGTATTGCACCAACTACAGCAGCACTTACTATTCAGCTTGCTAGACCATACTTAAAAGAAGAGGCTCAGGTACTAGATCCATTCTGTGGTGTAGGTACAATGCTTATTGAAAGACAAAAGGTAGAAAAAGCAAAAGTGCTATATGGTGTAGATATCTACGGCGAAGCTATAGACAGTGCTATAGAAAATGCAAACTGGGCAAGTACAGATATTTATTTAATCAATAGAGATTTCTTTGATTTTAGCCATAAATACTTATTTGATGAGATTATTACCAATATGCCAACAGTAATAGGGCGTAAAACACAAGGCGAAATTATGGAATTATATAGCCTATTCTTCCAAAAGGCCCATACCATGATGGAAACCAACGGTATAATGGTGCTTTATTCTAGAGATAAAGATTTAGTTGAGCGAGGTATTGCATCTAATACTTTAGCTTATAGACTAGAACAAGAATACATGATTTCTAAAAAGGAAGAAAGTTATGTATTTATTATACGTGTAAATGAAGAAGAATAGAAAACTATAAAAAGCTGTTGCATAGGTGCAACAGCTTTTCTATTACACAGTTTTATTCTAGACAGTAGAAGTAGAAAGAAGAATAATCAGATGAAGCGTTTACAAAATTTATCCAATCTGATATACTTAATTCAAACATATGTTCGATATAAGGAGTGGGTTTATGGAATGGATCAATCTACCTATTGAAATCATTTCTAAGTTTAATGCACTAGGGGAAATTGTACCATTAAAGTTACGTTTAGAAGATGAAAATCATCATTTGCAAACGGCAAAAGTTGTGAATATTATTTATACCAATGAGAATCAATTTGCAGGCACTAAAACATTAGATTATGGTTGTAAAGTACAGTTTGAAGCAAGTGAGAAGATGCTAGAATTACGTTATCATATTGTGAGCCATAAATGGACCATTAGGCGTGTGATTTGTTAGGAGGTATTTATGGTAGAGCGTATTATATTTCATATAGATGTGAACTCAGCCTTTTTGAGCTGGGAAGCAGCCTATAGAGTTCAAGTTTTAGGTGACTGCGTGGATTTACGCACATTACCTTCAGCAGTAGGTGGTGATAGGGAGCAGCGAAAAGGTGTTATTTTAGCAAAATCTATAGCTGCAAAAGCCTATGGAGTTCAAACAGGAGAACCCATTACTTCAGCATTGATGAAATGTCCGGATTTAGTTATTGTAAAGCCTAATCATGAACTTTATGAGGCTTGTTCTAGAGAGTTTATTACTCTCCTAAGAACATACACTCCTGTAGTTGAACAATATTCTATAGATGAAGCCTTTATGGATATGACAGGGACAGAAGGCTTATACGGTAGCCCGTTAAGTATTGCCCAGGTAATTAAAGATAGAATAGAACAGGAACTAGGCTTTACGGTTAATATAGGTATTTCTTCTAATAAGCTATTAGCAAAAATGGCAAGTGACTTTAAAAAGCCCAATCTTATCCATACGTTATTTCCTTATGAAATAGAAGATAAAATGTGGCCCATGCCAGTACGTGAACTTTTCTTTGTAGGACGTGCAGCAGAAGAAAAACTAAAAAGGTTAGGAATACGGACAATAGGTGATCTTGCAAAGGCAGATATGAAAATGCTTAGGACGTACTTAGGAAAGCAGGGGGAAGTGATTTATCATTATGCAAATGGTATTGATAGTTTAGAAGTTGCAACAAAAAAAATACCTAATAAAGGCTATGGTAATGCTACAACCATTCCTTATGATGTAAGCTGTAAGGAAGATGCCCAGAAGATTTTGCTTTCCCTTTGTGAAACAGTAGGAATGCGGCTAAGAAAAGATGGAGCGCGTGCAAGCTGCATTGCTGTGAGTATGGTTGATACCTTCTTTGAAAGGCGTTCACATCAAATGATGCTTATATCGCCAACAGATGTGACGCATCAACTTTATACATGTGTTTGTAAACTTTTAAGAGAATCTTGGGATTATAAAATGCCTATTAGACAGTTAGGGGTACACACAAGTCATATTACGTATGAGAAGGAAGAGCAGTGTACCTTATTCGATACACCAGAGACTACCAAGTATGGGAGGCTAGACCAAGCCGTTGATCAAATACGACAAAAATTTGGAGAAGATGCGATTATGCGTTCAACTTTTGTAGGAAGTAAGCTTGACCATATGGCAGGTGGCATTGCTAAAGAAAAGAAAACAGGAATTACACATTGTGAGGTTACAGAAGAATAATAAAAAGGCTGTTGCATTTGGGCAACAGCCTTTTTATTAAGATGCAGTTTCACTATCAAGTGTAAGTGTTTCTTCATTATCTATATTCATCTCATCAGCTTGTGTTGTAGAAGAATGATTAACAGTAAGTATAGTATCTTCTTCTTCTGTAGGTGACTCAAGAAGTGTATGATCAGTTTCTTGAGCTGCTTTTCGTTTTTCACCAAATTCGTGGATTATACCAATAACCTTACCGCTTACAGTAACAGCGATTAAAGACCAGAAAATTTGATAGAAGCTTAAGTAGGTTAAAGATAATGCAAGTACAATGAAGTCTGTAATCATATAAACCCAGTTAATTTTAAGTGGGGTTAATTTGCTTACAACAAGTGCAATCACATCATCACCGCAAGATGCACCACCACCGAGTACAACAAGTCCTACACCTACACCTACGAATAATCCAGCAAGTAAGCTAGCTGCTAACATATGATTAGATAAGCTTGGAACAATAGGTCCTATATGTTCCCATATACCATATGTAGTGGAGAAAGTTGCCGTAGACAAGAAAGAATACATTAAGAAACTTTTACCAAAGTACCTAGTACCAAAAAGAAATAGGGAAAAGTCTAAGACAACACTTGTAAGAGAAGGAGAAATATTAAAAAGATTTTTAAAGAGTAAGAGCAATCCTAGAATACCACCTTCAGTAACGCTATTTTGATAGTTAAAGTTAAAAGTTCCGAACGAAAGAATGGTTGCACCCGCCATAACCAGAAGAATAGATTTATAAGGTATTTTTTTTAGACGAGTATACATAAATATCAACTCCTTTATCATAAGTATAAACTATGGCATAATACTAGAGTCAAAGGTTTTTTGAAAAAAGTTAAAAAGGAATGATAAAATGAAACCTTATTATAAAATAGGGGAGATCTCTAAAATTTATGGAATTGGTAAAGATTCTTTGATGTATTACGAAGAATTAGGTATTTTAAAACCAGTGAGAGGAGAAAATGGGTATCGCTTTTATAGCCTTCATGATATATGGCGTTTAAATCTAATAAAGGAATTGAGAGCCCTAGACTTCTCTATGAAGAAGATTAAAGATTACTTAGACGATAGAACGATAGCCTCTACACAGAGCATTTTAAATACAGAAGTGGCTTTAATTGACCAAAAGATAGAAGAACTCTTAGCTCATAAAGAAAATATTAAAGAAAGACTAAAAGATATAGAAGAAGTTGTAGAGGGGATAGAACCTTATCATATTCAAGTAAAAGAAATGCCTAAAAGGAAAGCATTAATTTTAAATGCAAATATTACAAGAGATGAAGAAGTAGATATTTTAATTCAAAAACTTCAAAAGGACTATGAGGATCAATTTTATATACTAGGCAATCATAATATTGGCGCTGTATTTGATTATGAAAAAGTGCAACAAGGCATTTGTAATGTCTTTAAGTCAGTTTTTTGTTTATTAGGAGAAGATGCTGAGATCTTTAATTTTAAATTAGAGGCCGGGACTTATATGAGTTGCCATTATACAGGGGCTTATAAAAATAATAAGAATTGTATGAAGCAAATACTAGAGTATATAAGAAAAAAAGAGTATACGATTATAGGTGATCCACTAGAAATTTATAAAATAGATATCCATGAAACAGGACAAGAGAAAGAGTTTGTAACAGAGATTCAAATACCGGTAGAAAAAGTTTAATGGAAAATAAAAGGTATATTTTATTTTTATTTGGTACACTCTAAAATATATATTATAAGATAGAGGTATACTTAATGAAATCAACTATACAAAAGATATTTTTGACGATAGCAATCATTTGCTGTATAAGTAATCCTGTTCAGAGTATGGCTACCATGAATAATGCTCATAAAGAGAATGTACAGGCTTATATAGAAGAATTAAATATTTTACAGAATCAAATTTTTTCTCTTGCTCAGAAGGTTGTTTTCGAGCAGGAAGTAAATATGAGTTATGTAAAGGATACTGTAAAAAATCTAAATAAGTATTTAGATACTCTAAGAGGAAAAATAGATAGTGATTTGATTAAAGACTCTTCCATAGAGAATAGTTTGTATATGAATAGAGATTTGCTTATGTTAGATAATACAATCAACTATATGAAAAGTGCATTATCAGAGTTAAGTTATTTAGTTAATCAAACAAGTGGAGCGGAAAAAATAATAACATTGGAACGTTATTTTAACTTTAAGATTTATGCAGGGAATACACTCAAATTTACTAAGAATTTAATCGGCGAATAATAGAAAAAGAACATCTTTTTAGATGTTCTTTTTGTTTGCGCAAAAGAAATATAATAGAGAGATTGACTACTAAAATAAAATTTGAAAATAAAAAGATAGTAAAAGTAGTAAAAAATAGTAGTCTAGAGTACAGATTCTAAGATAGATTGTCTTATGAAAATAAGTGAATTAATAATGATGTGACACTAAGTGATGAAAAACTAAATTTGTAATTAACGAAATAATAAATTATGGTATAATACTTAAGCTTATTCTGGGGATAGAGAGAAGGAAGGAGTTACAAATGATTAATATTTATTTATGCGATGATAATTCTAAATTTTTAGAGCAGCTTAAAGAACGAATAATAGAAGTAGCAGAAAAACATGCATTAAACGTACATATTAAATTTTATAATAATGGAAAAGAATTAATATTTAATATGGAAGATGTAGATGCAGATATCATTTATTTAGATATAGAAATGGATGAAATAAATGGAATAGAAACAGGACTAAAATTAAGGGAGCTAGGGTGTACTGCACAAATTATATATTTAACAGTCAATAAAGATTATGTATTTGATTCTTTTGAAGTCCAACCTTTAAATTATCTAATAAAAGCCAATATGAATACAGATCAGTTCGAAAAGGTATTTTTTAAAGCCGTTGAAATAGTACAATCGAAAGAAAAAAGATATTTATATTTTAAGAAGAATGCTAAAATATATAAAATAATTCTCGATGAAATTGTATACTTTGAAGTAATTAAAAGAAAAATAGTAGTTTATTATAGAAATGAAAAATTTGAATACTATAATAGCTTGGAAAATTTAATAGAAGAAATAAATGATAAAACGTTTATAAGAATACATAGGTCTTATGTAGTACATCTAAAATTTATAAAATATATAGAGAAAGATATGGTAGTTCTTGTAGATAATGAAACTTTAAAAATAGGGAGAAAATACTTAAATGATGTGAAAGAAAAGTTTAAAGACTATTTATTTGCAGAATAGATAAGGAGAGAATAGGTGAATACATTAGAGATCATATTAAAAGTTATAACATTTGTTACGTGTATAATTTATTTTGTGATTATGATAAAGGCAACATCTCTGATATTAAAAAAAAGAACTAATAAGTATATAACAAGTATCGTTATTCTTATATCAAGTATTATTTTTGTGTCAGTTAATAATACGTATATTCCAGGTTATATAGTTTATATCATTACTTATATTCATATGATTATATTTTTTGCTTTATTGTTTGATGGAAGAAAAAAAGATATTTTGTTTGCCTCAGGCAATATAGTATTACATTTATGTGGTATAGGACTTATAGCATTTTGCTTTATGGCAGGATGCTTAAGAATTGAAGTAGGAGAAATATTAAAAAATACAATTTTTAATTATTTATATGTCATAATGAAATTGGGTATTTCTATAGTTATAGCTGTTATTTTTATCATTAGATATAAAAAGTTGCAAGATATTTGGTTAAGTAAGTTTTCAATTAATATCATATATAAAATACAAACATTACTAAATATCTTAATTATTGTATATGGAGCCTACTACAGCCTTGCTATTGAAACAGAGCGATATGAGTGGGGAATGATCATTATATTGATGTTATTTATTTATTATATAACCATTCAATATACAAAGACTTATGATTTTTATATAGATACTCAAGTTAAAAATATATTATTGGAAAATCAAATAAGTAAACAAGTAAGCTATTATGAAATACAAAAAGAACATATAAATAAATTAAGGAAATTCAAACATGACTATAAACATATGATAGAAGGCATAAGCTATCTTATTATTAAGGAAGATATAAAGGGATTGAAGCGCTTTGTAGAAGAAATGGATGTAGAGATGAGAGCGATTATAGACGACTATAAAGAGTATTCTAATCATTCATTGCTCCAAGCTATTTTATGGGATGCTCAGGAAAGAATTAAGAAATTAGAGATTCAGTTTGATGCGTACATATATATTCCTAAAGGTGCTCAATTAACAGATCTAGAAGTATGTAGAGTATTTTTAAATATCATTGAGAACTGTATAGAGGCTTGTGAAAAGGCCCCTGATATAGAAAGAAGATTTATTAATATAAAAACAATTAATACAAAAGAGGGGGTAGTGATTAAAGTAGAAAATACTTTAAATGAAAGACTCATCATAAGAAATAATCATTTTATCACTACAAAAGATGATCCCTTTGAACATGGCTTAGGTATAAAAAATATACAGGAAATAATAGAGAAACATAAAGGATTATTAAACATAAAGACAGATCAAAAAAATAAAAAATTTATATTACAAATATATTTACCACATACATTAGATTAGTAAGGGGAAATGAAATATCCTATAGTACTTAAATACTATAGGATATTTTTTATTTAAAAGATTAATGCATTTTGAGACAAAAAATCTGCATTATGGAACAGAAAAAAGTTGTCTAAGAGAAACTAGATTATAATTAATAGTATTTGAGAAAAATATTTTGTAGATAAATAAACTAGGAAGTAGGTTGAAATATAAAAATATTAAGAGAAAAGGAGGATAAATAATATGAAGAAAAGTATAACACCTCAAGCATTAGAAGAAGCTTTTTTAAAAAATCAATTTATATTATATTACCAGCCTAAATATGATCTAGAAGAAGAGAAGATTATTGGACTAGAGGCTTTAATAAGATGGCAGCATCCTTATCTAGGAGAAATAGGTCCAAATGATTTTTTTGAAGATGTTTTTAAATTAGGAAAAATAATAGATCTTGATATATGGGTATTACATAAAGCAATAGAAGATATATGGAAGATGGAAGAAGATAACTTATATAGTTATCCAGTAGCTATTAACTTATCAGCTAAGAGTCTTTGCAGTGTAAGGTTTATGCAAGAAGTAGAGTCACTTTTTATAAATAAGCCAGAATGGTTTAATAAGCTAGAAATAGAACTTACTGAAGAAATAAGAATTCTAGATTTTAGTCATGCACAAAGTAATATAGAAAAGCTAAGACAATATGGAATGAAAATAGCAATAGATGATTTTGGGAAAGGTTTTGCGAATATTGAATGTCTAAGAAAATTAAATTTTGATATTTTAAAAATTGATAAAGATTTAATAAGAGATATACATAAAAATGAGATAAGCCAAGCATTGTTAGACTTTATTATACAAATGGCCAATGTATTAGAGCTGTCGATAATAGCAGAAGGAATAGAAAGTAGAGAAGAGTATGAATATATTAGATATCATACACCATGTCATATCATACAAGGTTACTATATAGGAAAACCAAGTTGTTTAAGTGAATTTTATAAAATTTAAGAAAAGGAGTTAGAATGGATAAAGAATTAGTGATACAAGAAGACATTTTTAATGAGCAAGGTGTACTTATTCTTTCAAAGGGAACACGTGTAGATCATAATAGGCATTTGTTGAAAAAGTTAAAGTGCTATGGCATAGATATACAAGAGTTAATAAATATTCAAAAGAATAATTTATATAGGGATGAATGGGGTAAAATTGTTATTCCAACTCATAATATAGGAGAAAAGTATGAAGTGTTTTATGAGAAATACTACGCTACCATTCCTCTTATACAAGATATCATTTATAAAAAGAAAGCTGAACGATGGTATATTCATTTAAATACATATATTAATACACTTCCATGGTATTACTCTCATTCTATGAATGTGGCTATTATTGCAGCTTTAATAGCGAAACAATGCAAGTATACTGAAGAGGAAATACAAGAAATAGTATTAGGAGCATTCTTTCATGATATAGGGATGATGCTTATTCCTAATAATCTACATTATGAAAATAGGAACACTTTTTCCCAAGAGGAGCATGTAATATTTGAGAAGCATTGTGAGCTAGGAGTAGGCGTGATTCAAAATATAAAATTTCCAGAGGTCAGTAAAAATATTATTCTTCAACACCATGAATGTTTAGATGGTAGTGGGTATCCACACAAATTAAGAGGAGAGAAAATGATAGAACAATCTAAAATAGTTGCTGTAGCAGATTGCTTCGAATATCAGACATATTCAGATAAAAGGAATAAGCTAGAAGATATTCTAGAGTACATGAGAAGTCAATCTAATAAATATGAGATAAAATATGTAGAATATTTAGCATACCTTTTTGAATGTTGATACAACAAAATAACTGATAAGTAAATGGAATCTAAATATAGGGAGAAACAAATGAATAAACAAGTTGTAAAAATGCACGTTCTAAATATACAAAATAAAATGAGTGAAAAGAAATATCTTATGATGATCAAAGAAGCTTTCATTGAATTAATTCCATTGGTACTTATAGGTTCATTTTTTACTATAATGAACAATTTACCTATAGATGCGTATCAGAATTTAATGATAGAACTATTTGGAGAAGGATGGAAGAGTTATGGTGGCATGATATGGCAAGGGACATTTGGCATATTATCCATTCTGTTATTGATTAGTTTAACGAACAAAGTAGCAGATCATAAAGGGGTACCCCAATCTACAGCTATTCTAATAGCCATTGTTACCTTATTTATTTTACTAGAGCCAACAATAGAGGGGAGCGCAGATTATAAGGATTTAGGTACAAAAGGGATGTGTATGGCTATCTTGATAGCTATTGTTATAACCAATCTATTTGCTTATTTCTATAGAAAAGAAAAATTAAGAATACGTATTCCAGTAGGTGAGGTAAGTGATAACAGTAGAAAAGCATTTGAAGTTATTGTACCAGCGTTGCTTACTATTATTATTGTAGCGACAACACGTCAAATTTTTATGTTAATATTTAATACTCGAGACATTTATAATTTCTTCTATAGTATGATACAAATGCCATTTAATAACCTAGGAAACGGGCTATTAACATCCATCATATACATATTACTTAACCAAGTGGCATGGTTCTTTGGAATCCATGGATCAGCTGTTACAGAGGGACTTAATAATAATATATTTGTTCCTAATATTGAAGCGAATGTAATGGCTATAGCTAATGGGGGTATTGCAACAGAAATCTTTAATCAACCGTTTTTTGATTTCTTTGTGTATTTAGGAGGATCGGGAGCAACTTTGTGTCTAGCAATTGCTATGCTAATTTTTAGCAAGAAAAAGCATACTCGTCGTATAGCTACACTAGCGATTATTATGGGGCTATTTAATGTAAATGAATTACTTGTGTTAGGGCTGCCTATTGTGCTTAATCCTATCTTTTTAATTCCATTTATAGGTGTACCTATTGTATTAAATATTATTTCTTATCTAGCAACAAGTATGGAATTAGTTCCAATTGTTACGGCGAATAGCCACTGGACATCACCTGTATTTATTAGTGGTGTAGTGATTACAGGTTCGTTTGCAGGAGCTATTTTACAGTTTATTAATATCATAGTTGGAGTAATAATTTATGCGCCTTTCGTAAAGCTACATGAAGCCACAAAATATAAAAGAAATAATCAGATTGCAGAGTTCTCAGATAAGATTATAAATGGGGATTTATCAGATGAGATAGATGATCGCTACTTAAAGCGAACAGATGATGTTGGGGTAATGGCAAGAGCAATTACACATACTCAAAAAGGATTAGTTAAAGTAATACGTGATATAAGATATCAAATGAAAGAACGTATTAATCAAGCGTTAGTGCTTACAAAGTACTCACAAGAGCTTAATGTAAATATTCAAGATATTGATAAAGAACTTGTTGATTCTTTAGAGGGAGCAAATAATCAAGTAAGGAATATTCAGAGCATCATAGGTAACTTAAATGAGTTTAAGATGCATTTACTACATATTAAAGATAACGTGAAAGAAGTAACACAAAGTACAGATCAAGTAACAGAAATGACTTTGGTTGGAGAAAGAGAATTAACGAAGCTTGAAGAGATTATGCAAGAAACTTCTAGTTCCTTTAGAGATTTAGAAGAATCCGTTATAACCACTAATTATAATGTAGAAAAAGTAGGCGAATTAGTTGGAGCAATAAAAAATATAGCAGCTACAACGAATATCCTAGCGCTTAATACAACCATTGAAGCTGCAAGAGCAGGAGAAAGTGGGAAAGGTTTTGTTGTACTGGCAAAAGAAATAAGCAAATTGGCTAGTGCGACGGAAACTATATTAAGTGAAATCGTGGAAAAGACAGACTTAATTACTGAAAATATTGAAGTAATCAGTAGAACAAAAGAGAACTTAGGTACTCAAATAGAGCTACAAGAATATAACAGTAAAATAATGATTGAGTTATTTAAAAAGATAAAAGAATTAATAAAAATTGTAAGTGATAATGCAAACAGTGTTTATGATACAGGTTATAGTATTCAAGAAAAAAATACCTCAGTAGAAATAAATATCGAAGAAATATATGAAATTTCTAAAAAACAACTAGAGTATGCAGAAAATATCACAAAGAATGCAGAAAATATTAAGCAAGTAGCAGAAATAATGGATGTAACATCAAATAGTATTAAGATTGATACAGATCAATTAGAAAGTTTTATTAGTAGTTATAAATTGTAAAATGCTTATGAGAATTAGATAATAAGATGCAATATGCACTTTGTTATCTAATTTCTTAATTATTAAACTATAAAAGGAAGTAATGTTATGCTAGATTTTAAATTTAATTGGGACAATCGTATTAGTGTAGGGATAAATGAAATAGATGAGCAGCATAAAGAATTATTTAGAATAGGAAGAGATCTAGAACAACTTATTTTAACGAGGACAGGGCAAATAAGTGAGCAGGAAGTATTGAAGTATCTATGTGAGGTGAGAGAGTATATTACCTATCATTTTCATACAGAGGAAGCGGTTATTGAGCAAATCAACAAAGAAGCTCTAAAAGAGCATAAAGCATTACATGATGACTTGATAGAAAAAATAAATAAGATTAACTGTATAAAATTAGTAGAAGATCAACAAGAAGGCATTAAATATTTAAATATTATTCTTCAAGAATGGGTACTTAATCATATACTTATTGAAGATATGAAAGTTATGAAAGGTTTTAACTAAATATGGAGGAAGTGCTATGAGTGAAATTTTATTAAAGGTAGGAAATGGTGAACTTGAAATTATAGAGTTTATGATAAATGGACAGTTTTATGGCATAAATGTTTTGAAAGTAAGAGAAATCATTCCTATAAATGAAGTTATAAAAGTACCTAAAGCTTCGGAGGAAATAGCCGGTTTAGCTCATGTAAGGGGGAAAGTAAGTGTAGTGATTGACCTCCAGCAACTTTTATGTAGTAAGCCAAGGGAACAATATCAACATGCACTAGGACTATTATGTGAATTTAATGGAACCCAAGTTATATTTTTAGTAGATTATGTGGAGCAAATTAAAAGAATATCATGGAAAGATATCAATCCAATAGAACAAATCTCAGAAAAAAATTTAACTATAGGTACAATTTTAAGTGATGGACATGTTACTGTGATGTTGGATTTTGAGAGTATTGCAATAGGCGCAAAGATTGGAAAAGGCTATGAGGCACAAGGGCAAAAAGTACAGAAAAATCATAGGTTAAAAAATATAAAAATTGTTTTGGCAGAAGACTCTAAAGCTATATGTGAGATGTTAAGATGTACGCTTGAAGAGGCTGGTTTTAGAAATATAAAAATTTTCAATAATGGGCAAGAAGCTAAAGACTATATTTACGAATTAAAGAATCAATATGGACAAGAGTTTTATAAAAAGATAGATTTGCTTATTTCAGATATAGAGATGCCTGTTTTAGATGGATATAGTTTAACAAAATGGATAAAAAGTGATGAGACGCTCCAAAGGCTAAAGGTCATTCTCTTTTCTTCTTTAATTACAGAGGAATTAAAACATAAAGGGATGGAGGTAGGCGCCGATTCTCAAATTAGTAAACCTTCAATAAAGGTATTGGTAGAAGAAATCAATAGATTAATGGGGAGATAAAATATGTTTAATAATATGTCAATATCAAAGAAGTGGATTACTGTTATTTTATCAATAGGTGGATTATCACTTTTATGTGTACTTACTTTAGTATTAGGAATTAATTTGTTAAAGAGTGATTTATTAAAAATTATAGAGATACTAGAAGTGGGTTTAAGCCCAATACAAATTGAAGCCATTCGAAGCAGTATGGAACAAGAAATTTCTATTGCCAATTTAACAGTGGTTATAGCGGCGTTAATGTTTTGTACTGCTGTAGGTATTGTGTGGGTTTTATCAAGAAAAATGAGAAAAAGTATTTTAAGACCCATTCAACAAATAAAGGATGATTTAAAAGGGCTTTCAGAAGGGAATCTTAATACAACCATTGAGTATGATGGGAAAGATGAATTAGGAGAATTAACAACTCACTTAAGACAAGTAATTAAAATATTAGGGTGCCAAATCAAAGAAATAGACATGTTAATGGGAGAGATGGCAAAAGGAAACTTTAATATAATGGTTTCAGATACTTTTACAGGAGATTTTAGAAGTATAAAAATATCTATAGAGAAGTTTATAGAAAACATATCCATTAATATCAAACCTATAGAAGAAATGGCAACACAATTAACGATTAGTTCAGAGACCGTAGCAAGTGGAGCTGGAGAGGTTGCTGAGGCAGCTACAGAGCAAACAAGTATTATACAAGAGTTTGCTTCATCCATAGAAGAAATGATGCAAATGATTACTCAAAATGTTGCATGTGTTCAAAAAGAGATAGGGGTTATAGAACAAGTAGGATTAAAGGCGAATCAAGGAAAACATTTAATTAATAATATGAAGGAATCCACGGAGGCAGTAACACATTCAAGTCAAGCTATTGTTTCAGTTGTTAAGAGTATTGATGAAATAGCAAGCCAGACGAATTTGTTAGCTTTAAATGCAGCTATTGAAGCGGCAAGAGCGGGAGAGTCAGGAAGAGGATTTGCTGTAGTAGCGAGTGAGATAAGAGAGCTTGCGAATAGAACCATAGAAATAGTAAGTGAAGTAGAAAAAATCGTTCAAAGCAATGTAGAGAAGGTATATGATAATAAAAAAATAGCAGAGTATACAGCGATATCTTTTGATGAAATATTACAAGTCATAGGTGAAGTAGAAATAGTTATTAATAGCCAAATAGAAAGTAGTAAGCAAGAAAGAAAGACTATGAATGAACTTGCGGAAGGAACAAAGCAGTTAACAAATATTACGGAAAGAAATAGTGGGGCTGCGCAAGAAGGAGCGGCTATTAGTGAAATGTTAACGGAAGAGGCGAAGCATCTTCAAGACATTCTTAAGTATTTTAATCTAAGAAAATAAAGGACTTAATGAAAAGGCATAAAGAATATTAGAGTAAAGGTTTATAAACAAATAATTTTAAGAATACATATTAAATAATTACTGATAATATAAAAAGAGTTTACTTAAATATACTTATATTTAAATATATAGTGTAGTATTATAAATATAATATAAAATTTCTATGTCGATTAAGAGAGATAGAAAAAAGGAGACGAATAATGCTGGCTATAAGAAGACATGAAGAAGTAGATAAAGTATATGATTATGTGAAAAAAACTTTAGAAGGTGAACAGATAGAACAACCTAAACTTAAGTATCCCAAGAATAAATTGATTATGGAATTACTAGAAGTACTTCTTAGTAATAATCATATTAATCAAGAAAAGATACTAGGGCTTATTGAACAGGCTGCCAAGTTAAGTGAATTTGATGTAAATATGGGGTTTACTTCAGATAATCTTAAAAAAGTTGCAAATGAATTAGCAGGGTCAAGTACTTTTTACATGGGAGTAGTGGAGGAAACTACAGCGAGTGTCAATGAAGCATCTATGGCACTTGACCAAAGTACGGGGGTATTAGAAGAAATTACAGCTAAAGCAGTAAATTTAAAAAATGTAAATGAAGAAAGTGTAAAACAGTTAGAGGAAATAGCAAAATTAAAAGATGTTGTTTCTGACAATGCTACGATTATGGAAGATAAAATTAGCACGCTAGAAGAGATGACTAAAAATGTGCAAAATATCGTAGAAGGAGTAAGAGGTGTTGCGGAGCAAACCAACTTGCTAGCGCTTAATGCAAGTATAGAAGCTGCAAGAGCAGGAGAGCAGGGAAGAGGCTTTGCAGTGGTAGCAGAAGAGATTAGAAAGCTAGCAGAAGATACAAAAACTAAGCTGAGTAATATGGAAAATTTCACCAATCATATGAAAGATGCTACACAAGAAGGCATTAAAAGTGTCCATACAACTATTACTTCAATTGAGGATATTGGGAAAAAGATAGATGTAGTTAATGAAATTTTTGAAGTAAGTGTAGGTGATCTTATAAAAGCTGTTGACAGTATACAAGGCCTTTCAAGTACAATGCAAGAGATTAATAGTGCAAGTCAAGAGATTGTAGAAGCGATGGGAACGGTAGCAACAGAAACGGAGTATATTACAAGCATGTCTCAAGTGGTATCTAAGGAGGCTGAAGATGCAAGTACTTATGCAAAGCAAATTAGAAACATAGATGATAGCTTATTTGAGACGATTAGGGAATTCCTGCTTATCATGAATAATGGAACCCATCCAATTACAAATGAAAGCTTTATTGAGAATATTGATAAAGCCATTATTGCCCATCAAGGCTGGATTAAAAAGCTAGAACAAATGGTTATAAATGGACAAACAAAAGCTATTCAAACCGATGGAATGAAATGTGCATTTGGACACTTCTATCATGGAATAGAAGTAGAGCATCCACTTATTAAAAAAGAATGGGAAAGTATTGATGCTGTTCACCAATCACTTCATAAACACGGACATAGTATTATGGAATGTATTGAACAACATAATATAGATAAAGCCAAAGAACTTTTTGAAAAGACTAAAGAAGAATCTTATATTATTGTCAATCGCTTAAAGGAAATAAAAGAGAAATCCTATCAATTAAGTCAACAGGATGAAAGAATTTTTGAGTTAAAAGTAGTCTAAGGTCATAGAGAGCACTTCCTAAGTATAAGACATTTAGGAAGTGCTATTTTTAATAGAAAATTATAATAAAATTTATTATAACGGTACTTTATAAATAGAATAATATAATTTAAAATATAAAAGTGTATAAAATATTACTATATTTATATGGAGGAGAAGCAATGACCAATATCGTATATATATTGATTGATGATATGGGATGGAGGGACTTAGCCTGTTACGGAAGTACATATTACGAAACACCTTATATAGATGAACTTGCTAAACAAGGTATGTTATTTGATAATGCTTATGCGGCTTGTCCTGTGTGTTCACCAACAAGAGCCAGTATTATGAGTGGAAAATATCCAGCAAGGGTAAAAGTAACAGATTGGATTGGAGCAAGTGCAAAAGGGAAATTAATAGATGCTCCTTATGTAGATCATTTACCATTAGAAGAAAAAAGTTTGGCAACAAGCTTAAGAGAACATGGATATGCAACTTGGCATGTAGGAAAATGGCATTTAGGGACGAGTGATTACTATCCAGATAAGCATGGATTTGATGTGAATATAGGAGGAAACCATAAAGGTCATCCACATAATGGGTATTTTAGTCCATATCAATTAGAAAACTTAGAAGAGGGGCCAGAAGGAGAATACTTAACAGATCGTTTGACAGAAGAAAGTATTAACTTAATCCGAAATAGAGATAAGACCAAGCCATTTTTCCTTAACTTGTGGCATTATACAGTACATACACCGATTCAAGCAAAAGATGATGATATTGAGTATTTTAAGAATAAAGCTAAAAAATTAGGCCTAGATAATCAACCAGCATTAATAGAAGGCGAACATTTTCCTTGTGAACATAAGAAAAATGAAAAAGTAACCAGAAGGATTCTTCAATCTGACCCTGTTTATGCAGCTATGATTTATAACTTAGATTGGAATATTGGAAGAATTATGAAGACACTTGAGGAAGAAGGCATTTTACAAGATACGATAGTTATTTTTACCTCAGATAATGGTGGGTTATCAAGTGCAGAAGGATCACCAACTTGCAATGCACCTTTAAGTGAAGGGAAAGGGTGGATGTATGATGGAGGTGTCAGAGAACCTCTTATTGTCTGCTGGAAAGGTACAGTGTCTCCTAGTAGTGTGAGTCATAGATTAGTAAGTAGTCCAGACTTTTATCCAACTCTCGTGGAAGTAGCAGGGGGACAAAGTATGCCAGAACAGCACGTAGATGGAGAAAGTTTTTATGAGACATTAATAGGTGTAGAGAAGCAGAGAGAAAAACCTATTTTTTGGCACTATCCACATTATGGAAATCAAGGAGGAAGACCATATTCTGCTGTTAGACATGGGAAATATAAATTGATTTATTTTTATGAGAGTGAAAGTTATGAGTTATTTGATGTAGTAAGTGATATAGGTGAAACAACAGACTTAGCAGAAGAATATCCAACGATAGCAGAGAAATTACTAGCTAAGTTAAAAGAATGGTTAGCAGATGTAAAAGGAGAAATTCCTGTTAAGAATCCTGACTACCAATAAAAATAGCATCTATGAGATTCAGTAGAATTTCATAGATGCTATCTTTAATTGGTCAAATTTAATTCTAGGCAAACAAAAAGCAACCTCACAATGAAGGTTGCTTTTAGAGCTGTTAGCGGGAATCGAACCCGCGACCTCTACACTACCAATGTATGGGTGTAGAAATTTGAAAAAAGTGCTACAATCCTTGAAAAATAAGGTGATTTTAAATAGGAGAGTGACTTGCTTAAATGTGCAACATGGCAACACTATGCAGTTAGATTGAATTATAGTATAATAATTATAACATAAAGTATTGCATAAAGGGGGATTAGATGGCAACTATAATACGAGGTCAGAAATTTTTTTCAACTTCTAATCCAACAGAGGGTCTTTGGGATATCGAAGTTGGCTATGTGATTAGTGAAGATATATATATTGTGAAATTAACAAGTACCTTAAGGGGTAGGAAATATAAATACTATAAGCTTAATGAGCTATATACTAAAGAAGCTGAGGTTATCCATCAGTTAAGAGCATTTGGATACATGGATAAAGGGTTATATGCAAAAGTCATTGATTATATTGAATATATAAGAGTTTGTGATACTGAAGTCATTGACCTTGATGGAACACTCGATAAGTACCTTCGAAACGAAGATATTGAAGCTGAAGCAAATAGAGCATATGAAGTACTTCAAGAGTATGTAGAAAATAATATAGATGCATTTCCAAAACGTACAACTAATGGATATGAAGATGGTAAAAGTCAAGGGGTAATCTTTGATGATGAAAAGAATATAAAAAAATATGATGGACGAGTTCTTGTAATCCATAAACAATATTTAGATGGGATATTTGTAAATGAGCTAGGAATAATTGGAAAAGGCAGACATCAGGCTATACTTGAAGAATGGTGTAGGCAGGAGAGACTCTTTCCAACAGAGACTGGTAAAGAGAAACGGTATCAAAAGAAAGACCTTGTATTAAAAGATGGCATGACAGGTAAGGGACGTAAAGATGGCTATGTCATCCGATGGAGTAACTTAGATGAAGGTATCTAAAATTTCCATAATCTCCCGAATGGGTGGTAAATATCAACTCATTGATAATATTGTTCCCCTCATTACACAATGTGCTGTAGACTATAGCATAACCACATATGCAGAGCTTTGTGGTGGGGGTGCAAGAGTTCTCCTCAATCTTCCTAACAATCTCTTTGAACATCGCATCTACAATGAGATTGATATTGGAATTTGTAGTATTTTTCAAGTTCTTCAAAATAAGCTCTATACGGCAGAAATGATGAGTATGCTCGAAAAATATAGGTATAGTAGAGAAGTCTTTAAAATGGCTTGCGATGAGTTAAAAAGAGATAAGTCAGAGAGCAATTTGAATGTAGTTGAGCGAGCGACCTACACCTATATAGCAAGTACTCAAAGTCGAGCATCCAATATGGTGACTTATAGTCCAAGTGGTGAATATGAACAGGGATATTATGAAAAAATATCAAAATTAAAGGACTACTCTTATCTACTTGAAGATGTTGAGATACAAAATCAAGACTGTATGATATTGTTAGAAAAATATGAAAATAATGAAGACATGCTAATCTATTTAGACCCACCATATGTTCCTTATACAATGAATCATCCTAAAACCTATAGGGATAACTCATGGAATATAGAACATCATGAAAAGTTAGTCGATAAGCTTTTAAAAACTAACTGTAAAGTTATTCTTAGTGGTTATGCTAATGAAATTTATGCAGTATTAGAAGATGCAGGATGGCTCAAAATAAAATTAAAAGATGTTCATATAGCAAGCGGGGTAAAGGGAGAAAAGAAAGAAAAGAAAGAAGAGTATGTGTGGTGTAACTTCTCTATAAGTCCATATATCTTGCAAAAAATAAGTACAAGTAAGTAAAATACCCATAGACCCATAGCACCCATA
Organism: Holtiella tumoricola; assembly: GCF_027857615.1. NCBI lineage: Bacteria > Bacillati > Bacillota > Clostridia > Lachnospirales > Cellulosilyticaceae > Holtiella > Holtiella tumoricola. The sequence goes on along the minus strand of NZ_JAQIFT010000069.1, from coordinate 24,542 downwards.
ACTTTTTTTGAAAGCGTATAGGCTTAAGAAATAGCTTAAATCTTAAGGTTATTAGGCATTTAGGATAGGACTGTGATTTATTGGTTTAGCATAAAATCTACAAAATGCTAAAAACAAAAGCATTTACAACGGGATTATATGTGAAAAATGCATAAATGCATAAAAAATATAACCTGATATATCCTTTATTCGTTATGTTTTAATCTTTATAAGGGTAGCAGGGTAATTTAGAGAAAACAGACCAACAATTATAAAAATGCATTTTTTACTAGTGGTAAGGATAGCGTTTATGGGGGTAAGGGGGCTGGGGCAAAGGGGTTAATAGGTTTGCTGAGGTTGTAAAAGTGACTTAGTCATTTGTGGTGTGTGACATTCAAACGTGACATTCAAACATGACATTCAAACATGACATTCAAACATGACATTCAACACAGCACAATGGATAGGTTACAACACGAGGCATTGTTCAACAGTTCCTATCTGTTCGAGTTGTTCAATAAGACAGAGCACTTCTCATTGGAGGAGTGCTTTTTATATTTCTCTAACCTTCATTTCATTCTCACTTTCATAATCTTTCACGCTTGCTCTTTTTAATGCAATTAAAAATCTAGTTAAACTATCACAATATAACTTCCCAATAACGGACTTTTTAAATCCATTATTTGCATAAATTCTTTTCAATCCTGCTAATAAGCTAAAACTAGGTGAATGAGCTCGTTTATGATTTCATTTACGTCTTATTAAACTCGTTAGGCATATCACATTTAAAAAAATAATTAAGAGTTTACAGCTCATGAATGGACAAAAATTATAGTAGATAGAGACAGTGGGTGACGGAATATTTCACACAATTTCAGACGGAGTTGCAAAAGTTACTACTGAGGTTCGCATAGATGAAAGCAATTCCTCAATCTGACCATTTAATCTACGTTATAATAAATGTAATTTAAAAAAAGCTTAAATGAGGGAGACTTTAAAAATGTATTTAAGTAAGAATAAAGGTAGTCCGAGTATTAGATATTTAAGTGATTGGTTATTTATGTTTTACTAGGGGGTAATATATAAAAATATTTCTTTGAGTATTAACAATTGCATTCTATGCAGGGTAATATCAAAACATAATAAAAGATTAAATAAAATACATAGTAGATTTTAAAATACACTTCGAGAGAAGTGTATTTTTTTCATTTAAATTTTTATAAGTGAGTAAAAGTAGTGTTTTCTAAAGGTAGCTCGTTTTTTTATGTTTGAACTGACTGGAGAAATTATCAAACAGATATGTTCTTTCAGATAACTGACCTGAATTTATATTAGTAAAAGTAGGAACTTAAAATAAAAGTTTTCATCAAGTTATTATTTTTGAGGGGGTATTTATTTTTCAATTTTCAAGGTGCAAACTTAGGAGTTTCAGAGTTTTCTACTTTATAAATAGCAAAGTTAGAATAACTTTAGTATGCTTATTCTAATTTTTAAGAGAGGAGTTAAAGCTGTATGTTTCTTAGAAAATTATATGAGGCACACTTCACAATTAAAGAAGGTCTGTCACTTTATAAAGAGGGGTCACCTGAGTGGCAATTAGAGCAGGATAAGATGAAGCTCTTAAAAATGATTATTCAATTTATCAAAACAGAGGGTGTGAAGCAAGCACCTGCAAAGGCTAAATTGGATGCTCTCATGAAAACTCATTTTGACTATGCTCGTGTAGCGAGCATGTTTAACACTACGGTAAATAGTATTAAAGCGTCTATAAGCTATTTATCTAAAAGCATTGAAAGTAAAGTAGGGGTAGACACACTTGACTTGCTTTTAGCAGGTGACATTGAGTCTGCTAGAGCTAACTTTCAGGCTTGTAGCAATATTTATAATCTTAATGACTTAATAATAGGTGACATTGCTAATAGAATTCCTTTCCATGTTCCTAAAGAGATGGATTTAGGAGACTGTGTAAGGGAGTTGGAATTTTTAAAATCTGTAAGTCTTCCTTATATAAGGGAAGGGTTCACTAACCTATCTTTAGAAAAACTTATTTTAATCAGGTATATCTTAGAAACTAGCGACAGTAGGTATTCGAATGAGAAAAGGCTACTTCATGTATACATATTAGGTAACATGAGTATGGAGGAACTTGTAGTTTCTCTAAAATAGGGGGATGAACTTAAAAAATCTTTTTCTACTAAACTGACATACAAAAAAATTAACACTTGAAAACAGACATTCATTATAAAGGTGTAGCAGGTAAGTAAAATGCTATAAAAAAATTAACAGTCCTTAAGGAGGAAATAAAAAATGAAAAAAATAATCGAAGGCAAGATTTACAACACAGAAACAGCTATTTTACTAGGTGAATACTCTAACGGTCTTTCACACAGCGATGCAAGATTTTTAGAAGAGGCAGTTTATGTAACAAAAAAAGGAGCATATTTCCTTTATGGTGCTGGTGGTGCTTTAACTAAATATGTGGAGCGTGCAGGTAACACTAGTTGGGGAACTTCAATAATCACAGTTTTAACAGAAGAGGAAGCATATAAGTGGCTTGAGAAACACAATAAGTGGCAAGTGATAGAGGAGCGTTTCAGTTCTTATATCGAAGAAGCTTAAATAAGTAAGTAAGGGGTAGCATTCTTAGGGATGTTACCTTTTTTTTTTCATTTAATAGGTTATTTCACTAGGAGACATAGGCTTAAAAATCAGCATAATTTCTCTCACATTTATTATAAAGGTAACAAAATCTAAAAATATAAAGTGAGGTGTATTAAATTATGTTTGCAATAAGGTCATTTAGTATCTGTGATACTGAGGAGGACATCCTGCTATCATCATTCAACAATGGACTAGATAGGGAGGACATAAGATATCATGAGGAAAGGTTATATAAAAATGTTGATGGTCTTATCTATTTATATATTTACGTTGGTGGGCTTGCTTCATCTACCTATATAGAGCGAGGAGAGGCAGAGGCTATTATTCTACTTGCTGACGAAGAGGCTGAATCATGGCTTTTGGCTCATGGTAAGTTTGAGAAACTTACTGATTTGTTAAATGCAGTAGATAATTAGGATATTTTTAAGATTTAATTTTTCTAAGTCCATAAAAAGGTCTATTCTTTTTATTAAAGATTAAAAAATACTTCTTTTATAAAGCATTTCTAACATTTTTAGGTTGACCTATTAAAAAAGTAGTTTTTCACCTTAGTTAAAACGTAGTGAATTAAGGCTTTTAGTCATTGTTGAAATTAGGGTGATAAACTTTCCTATGTTTAACATAAAAAGTTAGGTGGGGTAGCATTTCAAAATGCATTTGTTCATTGTCAATGTGATAGGCACTTATATTAATTATAAAAATCCAATAAGGAGGTTATGATGATGACTAGAATATGTAAAGAGTTACTTATCCAATATTTACAAGCTTATAGTAGCAAAGAGAAAATGTTAGCTCATTATATCTGCTATGTCCGTGAGGAATTACCTTGGGGGGATACTGTTTATATCGCTACTCAGAATAAGGAACTTTTTGCTGAGTTTGTAAAAGGCTTAGGGGCAGTCGATGCTTCCTATTTAGTAGAGTTATTTAAAGATTATGATACCTGTGTAGCAGAAGGCAATGCTTGTGGTGAAATGGCACTTTGTATGAAATTGAATGCTAAGGGGTATTTAGAGTTAGCTATAGTTCCTGTAGATATTTCTAATTTTGATATTCAGATTGCTCCTGTTTATGTAGTAGTAGAAAAAATTAATAAGTTATTTAATGCATTAAAAGAGGGGAAAACTCTTATCAACTATAAAACACCTGCAGGTATTCAAGGCTTACATACCAGCTTAAACTGGCTTGATATAGACGCTTGGGGGCAGGGGGTTGCTGGAAGTGAGTGGAGGCAAATAGTTCAACTTTCTAATCGTTATGGAGATATTGGACAAGTCATTCTCCCTAACCTTAACCAACCATGTCCAACATATGAGCATATCAATGTGTTAGACATCTTAAAGGTTGAATTGCTAGAGGAGTAGATTATTTTAAGACAGTCATTAGGGCTGTCTTTTCTTATTTATATAGGGGTAGCATATTAAAGTTTTAATACACAATTAAAAACAGACTAAAAGTTATATTACTTGTAGTAAAAAAATCTTATTTAAGTTTAAAAGGAGGTTTTTTGATGTTTCCAATAAGTGAAAAAGTCAAACGAGCATACGGTTGGTTAAATCGGGAGACAACGATCGAACAATGTCTAGACGTTCCTGCTCATCTCAACTTGTACAACATTGCTCATAAGCAGGGGGTTTTGATTGATTTTCTAAAACCATCAGGTTGTCATTGTTCTAGACCGTTAAGTCAAATCTCAGGTTTAGCAAACACACCTATGAATATTCAGATAGCTCAGGTTCAACAGGAGATATTAAAAAGTTTTAGTTTACCTTTAAGTCATGACTTTTATAACTTGCATCTGAATAACCTGATAGTGAGTTATCTGCTTTATAGTTCTTTATGCTACGTTCAAAGTGAGGGACAAAATGGACTTGACAGTTACTATGTTACTAAACAGAGTACAATTTTAGATGGTCTCAAACCGTTCATTGTTTCTAAGGACATCGCTAAACTCAATAAAGGTTATTTCGATGACCGTTACAAAACGACACTATCTGAACTGACAGAGTCAAAACACAAAGTGATAGTACTTAGAGCTGATGCTGATGGGTATCATCTAGGTAAAGGCATTTTTTATAGTAATAGCAGAAATAATGCAATCTATCCTGCATATGCTCTTCGTGGCTATAAAAAAACCTTACTTGGGGTTCTCAAACGTAGAGTAATTCGTATTAGTTGTTTAGATAGTTCAGGTGGAGATATTAAGTTTGTGACAACACTCAATGGCGATGCATTGTGTAAATGGTTAGGTACATCTCAGTTAAGTCAATGTCAACCTATATGGAGACAGGTTGAGGGGTCATATTGTGAGGCTAACCTTACACTTCCTAATCTAAATACTTCTAATGAGTTTGTAACCGTGAACTTGCTACATATTAAAAATGTGCAAATTCTCCTTTAGGCTAGATAAGCTCCAAAAATAAGCTACGCTAAGTTCTAGGCTGTAGGGGTATTACCTATAAGGTATTTAATTAAATCCTTACAAAAGTGTATACGCTGTTCAAAATTCTATATATCCCACTGGCTGTATTTCATTTCATCTAGTGGGTTTTCTAAGGCTTAGTTCTTACCAAAAGTGTGCTTTTGGGAGACTCCTTGTTAGCAATATAGAAAACGTCCATTTGGAGTAGGGGGTTCTTTCAAAAGCTCTTCCAAAAGGTATTCCCTAAAACCTCTTTCAAAACCTTATTAATTATATGGGGCACCACTTCCTAAAAAGATTTTTACTACGCAACATCATATATAAAGAAAGAAGTGATTTATATGGCAATTAAAACGTTCGGTTATGCAAGAGTTTCAAGTACGGACCAAAATCTTGATAGACAACTCGATGCTCTTAAACAGTTTGGTGTCAGCGAGTGTGATATCTTTCAGGAAAAAATTTCAGGGGTTAAAAAAGATAGACCTGCATTTGAAGCTCTAAAACAACAACTACGTGAGGGTGATACTGTGGTTGTTGAGTCCTTGTCTAGGCTCTCACGTTCTGCTAAAGATTTACTAGCTTTAGTTGAGGAATGGGATGCTAAAGGTATCAAATTTGTATCTCTTAAAGAGAATATAGACTTTTCCACTCCTACAGGTAAGCTCATGCTAGGTATGCTCTCATCTATGGTTGAGTTTGAAAGAAACATTATGCGTGAACGTGCTGACGAAGGTCGAGCAGCCGCTCGTGCTCGAGGTATGACTGGTGGAAGACCTAAAGTGAATCAGGAAAATTTAAAGAGAGCACTTCGCATGTATGACAGTAAACTTCATTGTGTCAGAGAAATATGTGAGGTCTGCAAGATAAGTTCTTCTACTCTATATCGTGCACTTAATGCGAGGTCAGTTGAAGAAATACATAAATAGAAAAGTTATTAAAATTCGCACCTAAGGTTAAAAGCAAGCATAGTAGATAGCTTGTACAGACTGTAAGGTGCTTTTTTAGTGCTTTTAAGCATCTTAATATTGGGGTAACTGATAAATTTTTTCTAACGAACGGACATGCGTGCAAAATAAGCACTTACAAACTGACATTGCTTATTCCTTTTAGAAAACAAATAAAAGGAGGGCATTGTATATGTCTAGTTTAGTCAAAGTTTTAAGAGAAAAGTATGGTCGTGAGTTTATCTCAGTAGAAGAGTTGAGTAGTGAGTTAGGCGTTAGTGTAAGCGAGCTTATAATGGAAGCTAAAAGTAAAAAAATAAAAGCGGTAAAAATTGGAAGAAATATACAATTATCTTTAAAAGGTATTGAGTGTATGCTTAGCGATGAAGAGTTAAATGATAACGAATATCAAAATTCACTTGACCAAGTGGCAACACCTACGGTAACATCTGAACAATCAGATGAAAGAATAGAACTTGTGGAGTGTGATGTTGATATGTCTAAAGGTTGTATTACATATGTAAAATCTAGTAATAGGTGGATACTACAAATAGACTTAGGTAAAACAGTAGATGGAAAACGTATAAGAAAAAGCAAGTCTTTTAAAAATGAAGAAGATGCAAGACAGGCATTAGCACTAGAACTTGCTCAGTTAAATAAAATTTCACAGAGGGAAGTAGGAGACATTTACTGGAAAGGGAATCCTATAACAAGTCAAACACAACTCAAAGATTTCTTTGAGTACTTTCTATCCCTTTGCACTGCGAAACCTCATACTATAGAGGGGTACTTTGAAACAGCAAGACAAATAGCAAGAGACTTAGGTGAAGTATCACTTCAAAATCTAACTACTAGTGTTATTACACAGTTTTTTAACGATTTCAAAAAAAACTATGCACAAGCAACTATTAATAAAACATTCAGTGTTCTTAAAAGGGCTCTAGAGCTAGCAAAGGAATGCGAGCTTATAGAGAAAAATCCAATGTCTAATATGAAACGACCTAAGACAACTAAAGAAGGGGAAGTGAATAAACAAGTGTATAAAGCATTTAAAGATGAAGAACTTAAACAAGTTCTTAAAGCTTGTAAAGAGTATAGTCAATGTACCTACACAATGGCTAAAGTGTTGCAGTATACAGGACTTAGACCAGGTGAATTGCGTGCACTTGAGTGGCGTGATATTGATTTTGAAGTAGGGGTCATACATGTTAGGCAAGCAGCCACACAGGAACGTGAAGGCATGACTCTAGAAAGTAGGGGGACAATTAAGTCAGTAATAGGCACAACGAAGACACCTTATAGTGTTCGTAAAATTCCAGTTAATTCTGAAGTGCTTGAGGTACTTAAAGAGTGGCAGGAATATGTAAAATCTGATAGGGCGTACGAAAAGGCTAGAAAATGTCAGTATGTTTTTCCATCTACAAGAGGTGGGATGATAGGGAGCACTGGCTTAAGTATTAAGTTTCGAAAGGCTATGCAACAAGCAGGATTACATGGTAGAGGTTATGAACTTTATACGTTTAGGCATACATTCTGTACTAACTTGATTAAACAAGGGGTTGATATTCCAACAGTTCAGAGACTTATGGGTGATAATACTACAGATGTTATCTTAAAGATATACACATCGGTTGAAGAGAGAGACCTTTTATCTGCAACTAAAAAGTTGAAAGGATATTTTGAGAATAGAGACTTATAATAGAGTAGTTCATTTAAAGAGACACCTGTATAAAATGTTGGTGTCTCTTTAGTATTTTTATCAAAAGTATTATGTAAAATGGTAAATTTATGCTATACTAAAGAGGTTAAATAAAACCATGCAGGGTGGCATGGGGGTTGTATGTTACCCTCCTGAGGGCTGTGAAGTAGTGTAAATTACATCATAACTCGAAAGGGGGTGCTATGGATGGAATTTGTACTCATGACAATCTTGGTTATAGTGATTGCATTAGCGATTATTATATATCCAAAGAAAGATACTTTTATTGATAAAGTTAAACTTAAAGGTAGTTTTAAATCCTTTGAATTAGAAATTAGTGCAAAACAAAAGAACTGTCCACCCGTTACGAAAGACAGTTCTAACTTAGATAAATAAATTGTAAGTTTTCATAGCCCCAAATACAAAACATTCAGGGAGCATCAGTGTTACCAGCACTGGTGCTTTCTTTATACCCATATTATAACACAACTTCAATAGAATTAAACACTAAATTTTTATAGTTAAAGGAAATAAACAAAATATAAAAGTTAGCTTTAAGAACTAACTAGAATAATATAAACAAAGCTCCTTTCTTATACTCGAATAGAGATATGAGAGGAGCTTTTTACTTTGTAAATGATTGAAGTAACTCACCAAGTAGCTTGATTTGTTCGGGAGAAAGCTTTTGAGAAATATCTAAGAGTTCTTGAAGATGTGGAGGTAAATCTTTAGGAGTATTAAAGAATTCACTTAAAGTAATACCTAAAGCGTCACAAATAATAGAAAGCGTTGGAACATCAGCAATTCTATTATTATTTTCTAATTTACTGATAACAGCTTGAGAAAGGTTGCAGGCTTTAGCAAGCTCAGTGGTAGTTAATCCTTTTGCAGTTCTGAGTTGTTTTAATCTTTTGGCAGTATCCATTTTTATCACCTATATTCTATTTTGGAATAAATCTATTGAGTTTATTGTAAAAAGTGAGCGGGTATAAAACAAATAAATTTCTAAAAAAGAATAAAAAACTTGAAATGAATTCATATATAGAATAATATAGTGTTATGGAGGTGTTCACAAAACTATGCATAATATTAAAGAATTAAGAGTGTTAAATCAATTAACACAAGCAGAATTAGCAAAGCAAGTGGGTATGACCCAAGCACAAATTTGCAAAATTGAAAAAGGTGAGAGAGCTTTAAAAGCAGAAGAAGTTTTACTCTTTTCACGAGTATTAGGTGTAACAGCTGTAGAAATTCTAAAGGAAAGTATTTAAGGGTTTAAATTGTATAAGAAAATAAAAGTAGGTACTCTTGGTACTATTATAAATCAAATAAAGATAAACTTAAATGAGAGGAGAATTAAAATTATGTGTAAAAACAAGTTAAGACAAGTACTTATGTCAGGGGTAGTAGCAGTTTCAGTAGTTCTAGTTGGGGCATCTCCTACATATGCAGATACAAATAAGATGATATCTCATCACTTCACTGCAGTGAGTGAATATAGAAACAATACATTTGGTGATGTAGTTTCAAAGGATTGGTTCTCTAGCAGTGTTCAATCCGTTTATGAGTTAGGGCTAATGGCAGGAGAATCCGAAGATAAGTTTAACCCTAATGGTTCGATTACCATAGCACAAAGTATAGCAATAGCATCACGTATTCATGCAACTTATCATACAGGTTCACAAGATGTACTTAATCAATATAGTGGTGACAAGTGGTATTCAGGGGTAGAACAATATGCAATTGAAAATGGTCTTATTAAACAAGGTGATTTTACGAGTGAGAGTATGAATAGACCTGCTACAAGAGCAGAACTTATTTACATTTTAGATGGTGCAGTTCCAGATACTATGCTAGAACCTATCAATTCAGTAAATAATATTAAAGATATGAACATGAGTAGTAAGTATAGTAGTGAAATGTATAAAATGCTTAATGCAGGGGTAATTAGTGGTTACCAAGATAATACCATTAAACCTAATAATAAGATTACAAGAGCAGAGGTAAGTGCAATTGTAAGCAGACTTATTAAACCTTCTGAAAGGTTAAAGGTAGAACAACTACAAAATGTTCAGCAATATGATTCAACTTTCCATGTGCAAGTCAATGGAGCGATAATGAAAAATATTGATATGGTAAGTGCAACATTTGAACTTACTGATAGTAAGGGGAATTCATTTGGGACGCTAACTACTAGTAAGGATAATGCAACAGAATGGTATTCCAATATCTTAAAGTTTAATGTACCTAAATATAAAGAAGGCGATGTATTCAGACTCTATTTACGAAATTATGATGCGAATGTAGAAGGGGTCTATTTTAACTCGATTGAGGAGTTGGAATTAAAGAAAGATCGTTATGTTGAAATTAAAGTGACACAAGGAATAAGTGAAGACACAAATAAACCCATACTTTACGGAGCAAGTGAAACAGAGTACATACCTGAAATAAATATATTTGCAACAAACCCTAATAACATAGGTATTGCTTTTGAATTAGATGGACAATACAAAGAAGGAATTTATTTTTATGTAAAAGATTTAGTAACAGGGCAGGAAACGGGGTATTCAAGCATAGATACTTATATTCCTTACCTAAAGGAGAGTAACTCTCAATTAGAGGTTACCTTAGAAAGTGAGCATTTTGTGATGCTTATAGATGGAAAAGAAACGAAAAGTACTTTAATAGATTTTAGTGAGTATGAAGATGGACTTATTAAGTTGAAAGTTAAAAAGATTAAGTAGATAAATAGGCTATTCAGCTCATAATAGTCAATCATGATAGATGTAAAGAATTAAAGGAGGATTCATGATGTGGAGTCAAATTAGAGATGGATTACACGCATATGAAGTGAGTAAGCGATTTGGTGCAGTAATGTTTTGGGAGACAGTGGTAGCAAGTTGTATTATAGGAGGGATTAATGAGTCCTTATGGGCAGGGGTCATAGCATTTCTTGGAATATTAATAGCATGGAGCTTACCACTTATAGGAACAATTATGATGGTAACAGTATCAGGGCTATATGGTTATCTTGTATGGGAAATATTACGTCTATTTGGAGTACATAGTGCACTTTGTTTTTTAGGATTGGCACTAACCTTTTTGGTGGCATTTGGAAGTCATGTGATGACAGCAGGTAATGGCTGATAATGAAGTGAAAGAAAAAGGTTTAGCATTATATCAAGAGGTGGTTTAAGTGAGTAACAAATTATTAAATGTGGTTAAATCTATAGGTGTAGGAGCATTGCTTATAGGATTAAGTGGAATAAGTAATCTTTTATATGCAACTACAGTAGATACAGCTCTAGCTAAGGGGTATTATAATGTTTTAACAAATGTTATTAAGATGCATGGTATCTATAAAGATTTAGGAGAGGTAAGAGGGAATGGTTTAGTCTATGCAAATCTTCAAGATTTTGAAGGGGATGGCATTCCAGAACTCTATATGATACGTTCACAAAATGATGAAAACAGTATAGGTGGATATGTAGAATCCATATGGGGGTATAAGTCAGGCAAGGCTTATCCTATCTCATCAGAATATAATAATATAAGACATCGTAGAGATAGTCGAGACATCTATATGACTAAAATAGAAGGCAAAGATTACTTGGTACATAGAACACAATTATCTCATGGTCATGGAAAGTCTCCTTATGATAATGTAAGTATAGACGATATAGCAATTTATACAGTAAAAAATGGAAAATTAGTAAAGATTGAAGAAGTAAAAGGTTTATGGGAATCAACAGTTGATGATTCTTTAAAGGAACGCAAATCATTCACTCAGATACAAGGTGGTAAAACTAAAACAATCACTGAAAATACTTATAATAATCTAATGAAGAAGTACACAGCAGGAACACTCATTTGTTATGGTGAAGCAGGTTCACCTGCATTTAGTATTGATACTTCAAATGGCAATGAGCAACTCATGAAGTTCTATAAGGAACTAGATAATAAGGCAAATAAGGCGAATGCTTCTATTAAAGATGTTTACTCTACTAAATCTAAAGAAGAAAAAGAACAAATAGGAAGATTTTTATCAAACTTTCCTTATGCACTTACAGACTTTAATATTGCAAAGTATAATGACCATGAGTTAATTAAAGTAGGACAAATCAATCAATGGCATGGATTTGTAGATTTAACAAATGGAGAGAAGGTAACGAGTACAATGATTAATGAATGGTATTATGATGGATTTCCTATGAGTACTGTAGATAAATATGTATATAGTCTATTTGGGGTAAAACCAGATATTACTAGAACACAGGGAAAGGATTTTTTTCATTATTATAAAGCAAAAGATAAGTATTACTTTCCTATTATAGAAGGAATGAATCCATCAAGATATGGAACAAATATCAAGAATATGTATCAATTAAATAACACGACTTATTGTATAACATTTGACTTATATGAAGTTGATTTAACACGTTTAGAGAGTTGGAAGGATGATTGGACGAAACCTTATAGCAATTGGACTAGTGAACAAAAGCAATATGGAGAAGTAAAAGGAATAGGCTATGCAGTCGTTAAACAAGTTTCTCAAAATGGTAAGTTAGGATGGAATCTTCTAGAGTATCATAAAGATGGTGGAATTTTATCAAACAAACAATTAGAAGCACTTCAGAAAAAATATAAATAGTCAGGATTGAAAGTATATATATACATATAATGCATCTCTTGTTAAGCAAGGGGTGCATTTTTCAGTGCTTATTGTACAGGTAGGTAGTTTTATAGGTGATAGATGAAACATTAAATAATATGTGTCACGAATATTATTTAATGAAAGTTGATTTGAAAAAATACATAATTTTTTTGATTTTACAGTAAATAGAACTCTAAGAAGAGCATATTACTTAGAAGATTAACGACATACTATAACTAAAGAGTTAAGTATGGGCAGGGGTGAACTAAAAAATGAAAAGACATAAGCAAAAATTTTAAATAGATAAGAAGAAAATATTAGGTTACAAGAATTGATAAAAAGCAAAATAAATAGTACATGATAAACTAGTAGGGTTCCTAAACCGTGTGTCGTAGATTCGAATCCTATCAGATGCATTAAATAAAGCCTTACAATTACTTGGTTTTCAAGAATTGTAGGGATTTTTGTTATGTGTTGAATTATGAAGGAAGTTTCAATTAGTGGTCATTAATGTCGTTTTTTTCAATTAGGAGTCGTCTTTAGGGTGTCAAAAGGGCGACGTAAAAAAGATATTAAAAAGTATAAACAACTAGGGAGGTTGAATTCTGGTGGTATACAATAGTATAATAGGGGATAAAGTGTAGAAGGAAGGGGTACTATGTTGAATTTCTCACAAGCAAAAATTAAATTTGACACCGAATACGGGAGTAAGGAGGAAATAGCAAAATCATTAGTTACAGTAGATGGAAAATATGTAGAAAATATATCTATTAAAGATGTAAATAATAAGCCGAATGAAGAATATTATAAGTGGCAATTTATTTATTCTGTTATTTTATCAGGGTTATACCCAAGAGACCACATAGGAACGGAAATATACTTTCCTAAAGGAAATATCAACTCAGACCCAATTAAGATAGATGCTGTTATCTTTAGCTCAGTAGAGTGGGTAGATTACTATAAGAAGTATAGAGAGAACAAAAAGGATGTAGATTCGCTAAATAAAGTAAGAGAATTAGCTATTTGTGTTATAGAATTTAAAAGAAATGATAAGAAAATAGAACAAGTATTTAGTTCTCAAATAAGAGCTTCTATTAATGAGCCAGAAGGCAATTTTGTGATGGGAGTATATTATGATACAGGTAGGCTATTTCTATTTAAAAAAATAGCTAATGTAATTACCAGGTTTGATAATGCAAAAAATTTCCTTAGAAGTCAAAGGATACTAGAAAAATATCAGCTAGAAATTACAGACCCTTATTATTTAATACCTAGTTACCATGATTTAATGAGAGCAATTAATAAGGGAGAAGTTGGGACAAGAGAGAAGTTAAAAATAGAAGACTTAGATATGGTATATACCATAAATGATGAAAGTATGAAAATGGCATTAAGTCACATACTGAGAACTTTGGAATCGGTTAGTTTGTTTAATGAAGAGGGGTACTCTTTATTAATTCAACTAATTGCTTTGAAAATATTTGATGAGAAGCAATCAGACCAACATGGAAGTTTCTTAAGATTTTATATTAATGAAGATGAAAATTTAGTATCTAATTTAAGTGAGCCAGGTGTCCAAGTTTTTATTGAAAGGATGAAAGAATTATATAAGGAAGCTAAACGATACTATAGAAATATTTTAGCTGAAAACAGAATTACATGGACTAATATTAGACATGTTAGGGTTGTTGCTGAGATTGTAAAACAATTTCAAGTATATTCATTCTATAAATCAAGAAAAAGTGATTTATATCAATTAGTATTTTATAACTTTGCAACTAAATTTAAAAAGGATGAAAATGCGCAATTTTTAACACCATTACCAATTATAGAATTTATAGTTAATATAGTTAATCCTCGAAGAAATGAAACAGTATGTGACCCTTGCTGTGGAAGTGGAGATTTTTTATCTATGAGCTATGTTAATTCAGGTGCAAAATTAGATGATAGAAATTTATATGGATTTGATAATGACTATAACATGACAGTTTTAGCACAGTTAAATATGCTACTTAATGGAGATGGAAACGCAGCAATAAAATATTTTCCTGATAAAGGGTCTATTAATCATAAATTATCTACTGAAGGTAAAGGCGTAAAATTAGATACAACTAAGCATGCAGGTGGTAAGTGGGATGTATGGTATGATGAAACTGAATTAATGAAGTATGATGTTATTTTAACTAATCCCCCATTTGGAAAGGGAAGAAGCTTAGATTTAAGTAAAGCACAGGACTTAGAAGTTGCAAAGCTATATGAATTATATGATTTATATGTGCAGGAAAATCCAAAGCAAGGATTAGATTTAGGTGTTGTATTTTTGGAAAATACAGTAAGGATACTAGAAAATAATGGTCGATTTGCTATTGTTTTAAGCAATGCGATAGCATCCAATAATACTTGGGGATTTGTAAGAGAATGGTTATATAAGAAGGTGAGATTAGTTGCTTTATTTGACTTACCATCAAATGTTTTTGCAGAAACAGGTGTGAATACAACAATCATAGTAGGATATAAGCCAACGCCAGATAGGTTAGAGGAGTTAATTGAATCTGATTATGCAGTATTTGTTAAAGAAATAAAGAATGTAGGATACATTAAAAAAACATCAAATAGAAATGTAGTATTTGAAAGTGATTACTTATTAGATGAAGAAAGTTTTGAAACAATAATAGATGAGCATGGTGAATCTAGAGTAAATGAAGATTTTACTGAAACAATAAGTCAGTTCAGAGAATGGTGTTTATTCCAAGAAGCTGAGTTGAAAAAAATATTTTTGGAGTGAGAAAATGGAAGATGTTATTATCCCAGAAGAAGTAAAGATTAGTGATATTATTAACAGAAATAGTTTATCACCTAATAACTACAAAGAAATTAATATACCAAATAAACACCAAAAAGAACTGAAAGATTTTTTAGATGATAATGTACCATATATAAAAGGTGAAGAACCAGGTAGCATAACTTATGTAGAAAAATCCAATGTTAGTTTTTTGAGAAATAGCTGTATAAATAAATTTAACTATGGATTTGACAGAGAAAAGTTGATTTGCTTAAATCCTAAGTATGAATTTAATAATATGGTTTATAATCATGATGTTTTATTATGTAAAGATGCCAATATTGGGGATACATGTTTATTTATTCAAAATTCAAAGAAAGACATTGTTTTTTCTTCAGGATTAGTGAAATTGAATTTTAAGGAGAAAAAATATAAATATTACTGTTTAGCTCTATTAAAGGATTCTTATTTTTTAAAACAATTAGATGCATTAACACCTAAAGGTTCAACGATAAGGCACTCAGGAGAACTTTTTTTGAAATGTAAATTGCCATATGTACAAAATCAGGAATGGGTGTATGATTTTTTTGAAAGTGTTACTAAAAATATAGCATATGCAGAACATTACTCATATGAAAAACTACGTTCTAGTAATGCAATGTTAGAAGATGAAATAATAAAAAGAAAATATAGTTATGTTCAACCTACATTTAGTAAGTTAGTAGAAGAGAATAGGGTTGATGCGGGTATCTATTCGGACACTGTATTCAATTGGTATCATAATGTACTAAATTATGATAAGGGATATGAAAGTCTTGAAGAGTATGGATTTAAGCTAAAGAGAGGACCTAATTTAGCTAAGCGTGATTTAGGGAGGTCTATTCAGACCAAGGAATATAAACCTAATTTCAATGTATTGGTATATCCTAGTGATATTAGTAACGCAGGATATATTCTAGAAGAAACATATTTAGGTGCACGAAATGAAGTATGGTTCCTAGAGAAAAGTAATATTTTATTTTCTTCTGAAGGAGTAGTAGGTAAAACATTTGCAATTTGTGATGAGAGCATGAAATTTACTACTAACTTCCATGGAACCATTATTTACCCAATAAATCAAGAGACACCACTTTCTAAATCTATTTTTTTAGCTTTATACTTAAATTTTTTACGTGAGAATAAAATATTAGAGAAAATGGCGGTAGGGGGAAATGGAGGAAGTTTTGCCATAGGATATTGGGATATGATTTTAATTCCTAAGGTAGATGATACTTTTAAAAATGATATAGCAAAATTATATTATAACCCGAAAGAGCTAAAAGTAGATGAATTTGATGAAGATAAAATAAAGAGCTCAGGAGTATTTGATTTAAATAACTTTAGGATAAAGTGTTTTGCAGTATTACAGTTAGTTATAAATGATTTAAAGCAAGGTAAATTGAAGGATAAACAAAGTTATACTTGCTAAAATAAGAAAAAATGTAATAAAAGTTTAAATGACTATATATTATAATAATAGGATGTTAAAAGTGTCTTGTTATTATAAGTGGTAAAATTGAAATAATAGTTTGAAAAATCATATATCTAATATAGTTTTATAGAGAATGACTACATGTTAAAAGTGAGGAAATAATTTTCACTTGCTACTAATGTAGTCATTATTTTATGCTCAAAAATAGCTTTTGGAGTTTTACAGGGAAGAAAGTAGATGATATTTAAATGTGAACTTAAGTATAACATTGTAATAAAGCATATGAAATTTAAGATAATATAGATTCATATAAAATTTGTAAAAAGTATAAAGCTAAGGAGTCTAAAATCTGTGCATGCTAAGAGAGAGATAGCAAATTAGTTTGATAATACTTAGATTAAAATGCGGATAGTTTTAATATGAAATATTAGCATATAAATACGGTTTTTTTACGTGTCCGTCCAGCAGGTAATACTCAAATAAGTAAAATAAACAGGAAGGTAAACTTAAAATGTTATTAAGGCATTAGTATTCTAGTACTAGTGTCTTTTTTTTAGTGTGTGAAATAAAAGTGCAATATAAAATAGAAAAAATGTAATATACTATAAAAATTAAATAAATCCATGCTAATAAGATGGGATTGTATGTTGCCTTCTTGGAGAGGTTACGAAGTATTGAGTAAATTATATGATGTTGGAAGGGGGCAACACAAGAGGCAACAAAGATGGCAAATGGCAACACAAAACAAGTTAAATAAAAAAGTGAGTAGCTCCAAATGCTTTTGAAGTTACTCACTTTTTTATACAGCTGCTAGCGGGAATCGAACCCGCGACCTCTACACTACCAATGTAGTGCACTACCGACTGTGCTATAACAGCGCATGACTGAATGCTCAATTAGAATATCATATTACTGTACATTTGTCAATATTGGTAAATCAAAATTAAGAATAAAGTTAATTGGGAAAGCTTAAGGATTTAATACCCTAAGCTTTCACCAACTAAGATAATGTGAATACGATCAGCTTCCCGACTATTGCGTGTAATAACAGTGTGCATACACATGCAATCAGGATTTAAGCAATTGCCGCAAACGCCGACAGTACCACAAGGCGTATTACGATTAAGACGAATGCCATTTTGTGGACAAGCAGTTGCTTTAATACGTGCAATACCTTCTTCAACATTAGTAGTCACTTTATTCATCCCAACAATCATAACAACTTTTTTAGGACCATAAATCATAGCAGAAACACGGTTACCGTTACCATCAATATTGATCAGTTCTCCACCTAATGTAATTGCATTGCTACTCATTAAATAGAAGTCAGCAAAATAGCTACGACGAAGCATGTCGTCTATCTCACTAGGAAGAGCACGGGCTCTATCATAGAGTGTATATGTACCTTTTTCATAAAGTGCATCTAAGAGACCGATTTCTTTAATACTTTCAGAGCCACCCCAAGAAATACTAGAGCCTTCTGGTATCATAGAAAGGGCTAATTTAAGCGCATCTTCTTTTGTTTCACAGTAATAACCATTCATATGACGTTTTTGAAGTTGTTTCATAATAACATCAGCTTGTTTAGCAAAGAACTCTTTTTGAATAGACATGAAAACACCTCACAATAGAATTTAATGTACTCTTATTATAACATAATGTAAAGTTCAAGAGTGAATAATATTAAACCTTAACAAATCTTAATATTAAAATATAGTTACAATACTTGTAAAATTTAAACAAAGGAGTATAATTGTCTATGAAAAAACTTTTAGGGAGGATTATTATGAAGAAGAGATTATTACCCGTTCTTTTACTTGTGCTTGCACTTGTTTTCACAGGTTGTAGTACAACTCAAGTAGAATTTTGGAACAAATGCCAAGAGTCTAGCAAATGGGAAGCAAGTACAATTAAAGCTAAAATGGCAATGGATATGACAGTAGCTGATGAAACTATGAAAATGACAATGGATATGGATGGACATGCTAATACAGCAGATATGAGTAGTGAACTTACTATGAATATGAATGCTACAGCTACAGGTCAAGTAATTAAAGTGAATGATGCAAAAATCATTATGAAAGATGATAAAACTTATATCAGTAAAAACTACTTAGCACAATGCTTTGCAGTAGATGGTATGACTGTACCAGAAATCTTAACAAATGCTGATACAGATTTTATCACATTTACAGATAGTAATGAACAAACAGCTATGATGATGGCTTTTGTAAAACAAAGTATGTTAGAAGATCCAGCAAAATACTATGAAATGATGAAAAATGTTGCTGCAGATTTAGGATTTGATGTAGCAGTAACTAAAAAAGATAATACATATACAATCGAATTAAATGAAAAAGAAGTATTAGCTCTTGTAAAACAAATTATTTTAACAACAACAGAGAATATTGAAAGCTTAAATACAAAATACCAATTAAACATTCCAGCTGACAAAATTGCAGAATTAAAAGGTCAAATGGATGAAGTCAAAGTACAACTTGATCAACTTATACCAATGGCAGAAGCTATGGTAAAAGGTACATTTAAAATGGATTATACTTTTGGCAAAGATGTAGTGAATCAAAAATTAGTAATGAATTTTGCAATTCCTATGCTTAATATGACTATGAATATGAGTATGGATGCTGATACTGCAAAAGCAGAAGTAAAAGAAATCAAAGCACCAGAAAAAGTGTTAGAAATGACACAAACAGAATTAATGGAAGCAATGATGCCTAAAATGGCTATCATTAACACAAACACAAATATCATCATGGATGGTATGGGAAAAGAAGAAACTTGTAAAGTGCTTGTTAAAGCAGATAAAGTTTATGTACCAGCAAAACTAACATTAGGTTACCTTGGTCAAGAAGTTAAATATGACGAAGTAGCTAAAAAAGCTGGTATTGAAGTAGATGGTACATTTGTAGCACTTAATACTATTACAGACAATAGTACTTCATACATTAGTGTAGAAGAACTTCAAAAATTAGGCTATACAGTAGAGAAAGCGGTTGGTTCAATTGCAATCTACTAAAAATTTCTAAATAGATACATGAAAAAAGGAAGGTAAATGGAAAGCTCATTAAAAGAGTTTTTCATTTTATCTTCCTTTTTTCATGTGAAAGTATATTTTAACTTTCAAAACCAAACTATAAAGATAAGAAAATATGTAGGCAAAGGATATGAATATGAGAAAAATAGGGACAATTTTTAAACAAGATTTAAAACGTATGACCACTAATATTCCTACATTTATTATTGTGTGTGGGTTACTTATTTTACCTTCGTTATATGCTTGGTTTAACATCAAAGCCAATTGGGATCCTTATGGTGCAACAGGAGGAATAAAAGTAGCTGTTGTTAATGAGGATCAAGGGACGATACTTTTAGATGAACCATTAAATATTGGTAATCAGGTCATTGAAGAACTGCAAAAGAATACGAAATTGGGATGGGAATTTGTAGGATTAGAAGATGCAGAATATGGCGTACGCAGTGGGAAGTATTATGCATACATTAAGATTCCTTCTACTTTTACTGAAGATCTAAAAAGTATTACAACTCAAAATCAGCAAAAGCCTACATTGGTGTATGTAATTAATGAGAAGAGTAATGCCATTGCACCTAAAATAACTTCAAGTGGTGCCAATTCACTTAAGGCAACGGTTTCAGAAAATATTATTACTACAGCTAATGAAGTAATCTTTGAAGCATTTAATCAAGTAGGTTTTTCCTTAGAAGAAAATATGCCACAGCTTAAAGACCTTGCCATAGCTATGATGGAGTTAGATGAGAATAGAGAACAAATTGCTAAAGATATTACACGTTACTATGAAGGTATTGTACAAGCAGAAGAAGTATTAGAAACAGTAGGTGATAAGCTTCCTTTAGCAGAAGATACAGTTATTCAAATAGGGCAGGTAGCAGCCAATGCACAAGAGGCATTAGAAGGGACCTCTGAAGTACTCAGAGATATTGGAGATACAACAGAAAATACATTGAATGAAATGGAAAACATCGCAGGTGATGTGATAGACTTTGTAGAGCAGGTAAAAACTGAATTAAGTAACTCCGAAGCAGTTTATGATACTTTACAAGATATACAAGGGGCAGTAGGGAGTTTAAAAAAGATGAATCAAAATGTCATGGGGCTTTTAAGTGTACTTAAGCTACCTCATGATTCCTTAAAGAATCTCAATATAAGTTTAAAGACATTAGAAGCAGAACTTAATACAGCAAGTGATATGCTTGTACAAGGTAAGGAACAAGCTTTAAGTGGTTTAGAAACTATTAATATAGAAACCATTAATATAAAAAGTACGATTACAGCAAGTTTAACTTTCTTCCAAAATGAATTAAGACCACAGATTAATCGAATGATTAACCAAACGACTCAAATAGCAGGGCAAGTAAGTACACTTAGTAAAGATGTGACCTTACTGTTTCCAAAACTTGAAAATGTAGAAGGTTTAGGGATTGATGCGCTTCAAAAGGGGGAAAAGGTTCTTAACAAAGTGCAAGAGCAGTTACCAATGGTTCAAGATGAACTTCATAGATTTGCAGAGAAATTAAGTTTCTTTCAAAATGGAGAAGAGCTAGATAGTCTCATAGAACTTTTAGAAACCAATCCAGAACTTATAGCCAAATATATTGCTTCACCAGTTGTGCTAGAGGAAGAGGCACTTTATCCTATTCCTAACTATGGTTCAGCGATGACACCTTTTTATACTATTTTGGCAATATGGGTAGGTATTGTTATTTTATCAGCTATGCTTACAACAGAATCTGCCTTAGAAGATGTCACACCGAGAGAAGAATATATAGGTAAGGGCATGACTTATCTTTTTCTATCTTTAATCCAAAGTTTAATTATTGCATTAGGAGACCTTTTCATTTTAAAAGTTTATGTATCTAATAAACTAGCTTTTATTCTCTTAAGCCTGGTGAGTGCTTTTGTATTCACCTGTGTTATTTATACATTGGTTGCTTTATTTGGTAACTTAGGAAAAGGGATTGTAATTATTTTATTAGTACTACAAATTTCTTCGGCAGGTGGGACCTTCCCAATCGAAGTTATTCCACCTTTCTTTAGAATTATAAGTAGATTTGTGCCTTTTACCTATGCTATAGGTACTTTAAGAGAAGCTCAAGGGGGAATATTCTATCCAAACTTATATAATCAACTTATTCATTTAGCTGTATTTGCTATTGTATTTTTATTAGTAGGTTTACTCTTTAAAAAATCATTAAAAATTGTACATGAACTTTTTAATGAAAAGTTTAAGCTTTCAGGATTAGGCGAATAGACGTTTTAGATGTAGGTTGAAAAATAGATTTGGCTTATAAACCACATCTATGTATAATATAAAAGGAAATGTCAAAAAGAGACGAGGTAAAAAGACATGAAAGAAATAAGTATTTTTGACGTAATTGGACCAAATATGATTGGACCTTCCAGTTCACATACAGCAGGAGCGGTACGTATTGCACTTATGGTACGCAAGCTCGTTCAAAAACCAATTTGTGAAGTGAAGTTTATTTTATATGGTTCTTTTGCACAAACTTATAGAGGGCATGGGACAGATAAGGCCCTTGTAGCAGGTATTTTAGGCATGGACACAGAAGATGAACGCATTAAAGATGCTTTTTACCATGCAAAAGAAGCTGGTCTTAAATATACATTTGAGCCAAATGAAGTAAAACATACAGATCATCCTAATACAGTAGAGGTTATTGCCAAAGATGAAACAGGAGATATTACAACTGTTGTTGGTGTTTCTATTGGCGGTGGTAACATCCGTATTGATCAAATCAATGGCATTGATGTAGAGTTTACAGGTGAATACTGTACAATGATTATTAAACAACAAGATACACCAGGGGTTGTGGCTCATATTACAGAAGCCCTTAGTGATTACAACATTAATATTGCATTTATGCGTCTTTATCGTGAAAGTAAAGGAACAATGGCCTACACTATTATTGAAACAGACGAAAATATAGATGAAGGCGTAGTGGATAAAATCAGAAATCATTCATCTATTTTAAAGGTAACCATTATATAGACAAGCTTTTTAGGTAAAGATAGGAGACATTAACTATGAACTTTCAAACAGCCGAAGAGTTACTTAACCTTTGTAAGGAACATGGACTTCCTATTTCAAAGGTTATGCTAGAACGTGAAAAAACAATAGGTCATATGAGTGAAGAGGAAATTTTAAAGGCACTTATGCACGCTTATGATATTATGAAAAATGCAATTAAAAGGTCGCTCACAGAAGATCTCACTTCAATGGGAGGACTTATTGGTGGAGAAGCTAAAAAGATCTATAAAAGAAAAGAAGATTCAGCTTGTGGTAGCTTAGTCTCTAAAGCCATTAGCTATGCAATGGGTGTATTAGAAGTCAATACTTCAATGGGACTTATTGTAGCAGCACCAACAGCAGGATCATCAGGAGTTATTCCAGGTGTATTTGTAGCTATTCAAGAAGAACGTGGATTTAGTGATGCAAGAATGCTTGAAGCACTTTTAAATGCAGGTGCGGTAGGATATCTTATTACGCGTAATGCCACAGTATCTGGGGCCGAAGGTGGATGCCAAGCAGAGATTGGTTCAGCTTCAGCAATGGCAGCTTCAGCAGTAGTAGAACTTCTTGGTGGTACACCTGCACAATGTTTAGATGCAGCATCTACAGCGCTAGCAAATATTTTAGGACTTGTATGTGACCCAGTAGGTGGATTAGTAGAAGCACCTTGTCAAAATAGAAACGGCATGGGGGCTTCCAATGCCTTAATTAGTGCAGAGATTACATTAGCGGGTATTAAGCATCTGGTTCCATTTGATGAAACTGTAGAAGCAATGTATAAAGTAGGTCGTAGTATTCCATTTGAACTACGTGAAACAGCACTTGGTGGTCTTGCAGCGACAAAAACAGCTTGCCAAAGATGTGGTAAGTGTGACTAGGTTACCAAAATAATTTACTCAATAAGAAAAAAATCACATATAATATAAGTGAGCAATAAAAAGACAGAAGGTGAGGAACTATTATGTTAGATATCGCAATCATCGGCGGAGGACCAGCAGGTCTATCTGCTGCTATAAATGGTGTTATTCGTAATAAGAAAGTAAAAATCTTTGGAAATGATATTACAACCAGCTATTTATATAAAGCTGAAAAAATAGATAATTATATTGGGATGATGGGTGCTACAGGTCAAGAAATGATGGAATCTTTCTTAGGCCATGCAAAAGAGATGAATGTTGAGATAGAAAATAAAAAAGTTTTAGAGATCTTCAATATGGGTGATTTCTATATGCTTAATGCAGAAAATGAATTTATTGAAGCTAAAACAGTTATTTTAGCAAATGGGATTACAAAAGCAAGTTCTGTAGAAGGTGAAGAAGCCTTTCTAGGTCGTGGTGTAAGTTATTGTGCAACTTGTGATGGTCCTTTATATAGAGGTAAAACAGTAGCCCTTATTGGTGATAGTGCCCATGCAGAAGAAGATGTAAACTATTTAAATGAAGTATGTGAAAAAGTTTATTATATTCCACTTTACAAAAATGTAGGTTCTCTTGGAGAACGTGTTGAAGTTGTAAGTGGGAAACCTAAAGCTGTAGAAGGTGAAGGTGTTGTTAATAAGCTTGTGCTAAAAGATGGGGAACTTGATGTAAGTGGTGTATTCATCATTAAAGAAAGTATTCCAACAACACAACTTCTTAAAGGTCTCGAAATTGATGAAAAAGCGATTAAAGTTAATCGCTTTATGGAAACTAATATGCCAGGTGTATATGCTGCTGGAGACTGTACAGGTCGTCCTTACCAAGTGGCAAAAGCAGTAGGAGAAGGTGCTACAGCTGCACTTCAAGCAGTAAGTTATCTTCATACAAAAGATAAAGTATCTAAATAGTAGAATAAAGAGGTCA